>JAMOQH010000173.1 GCA_027064085.1 bacterium
AATCTGCTTAATTTATTGATATACTCTTCTTCAATGCTGATAAAAGTTTTTTTGGCATCTAATAAATCAAGGTATTTAAATTCCCCTTCCTTATATCCTTCTCTTGCAATTTCCAGAGATTCTTTGGCCATTGGAATTGTATAGTTCTTTAAATTAATTAGCTCTTCTTTTAATCTTTTCAACTCATTAGTAAATATATCAATTTTTTCATTTAATTTTAACTTTACAGAAGTAATTTCAAGTTTGTTTTTATCTATTTTGAATCTACTTTCTCTTATTTTGGCCTTATTAGAATTAAATAATGGAATTGGCATTGATATAGCAAATGTAAATGAATAATCTTCAAATTCCTGATATCTATTTGCCCCAAGTTTAAGAGTTAAATTAGGTATAGAATTAGCTTCTTCTAGTTTTAAAAGTTGTAAACTTGAATGATATGCAGATTCTTTTATTTTAATATCAATATTCTCAACTTTATTTTTATTATTTATTTTTAGATTTGTTTCTAATTCTCCAGCAATATTATCAAATTTTAAATTTTTATCACCAATTACAATCATGAGTAACTTTTTTAATGAGTTAATTTTATGTTTGTTTGTTTTGAGAGCGATAATAGAATTTTTTTCATCAATTTGAGCTTTTATTACTTCTAATTGGGATGTTTCTCCACTATTTTTAATATTTTCAACTGTTTTAAGAATATTTTTTGATATTTCTTTATTTTTGCTTAGTAAAATTTGCTGTTTTTTGAGAGTTAGTAATTCTAAAAAGATATTTTTAATTTTATATTCTAGGTTTATTTTTTGTTTTTTTAACTCCAAATATATAGTCTTTGTTTCTAAATCAGCTAAGTCTATTAATTTGTTATTTTTACCATTAAGCACAATTTCTTGTGAAATTGATAAGCTGAGTTCGCTATTTCTAAAACCAGAATAGCCTCCTGTTCCTAAAAAATCAGAAGTTTCAATTTCAATTTCAGGATTTGGATATTGCGAATTTACAATTCCGGAATTTTTCTTAATTTGAACATCTTTTTTGATTAGCTTTAAATCTGGATTATTTTTCATTGCAAGTGATATTGCATTATCTAGAGTTAAGGTATTTGCAAATACTCCAAATGATAATAGTATCATAATTATTTTCATATATTTCTCCATAAAAATTTAATAAATATATTTAGGGCATCGTAGCACTACGACAGAACCTCTTTATTAAATTTTTATGTAAGTATTACAGTTGTTTTGATTTGTTCTAGTATTTGGTAGTATAGTATTATTTTATTATAATTGAGTTTTTTTCTTAGTTCATTTTTCAGTGAAATTTGATATCTATAATTAGAAGTAAAATCTATCTTTTCTATAATTCTGATTGTTTTGTTTATAAATTTTAATTTATAATTTATTTGATTTGTTTTTACAAAAGAAATCTCATGGTCATTACAGTAATTATCTTTAATAGTATCTTTATCTACATAATGATGGTCACAAATTTGTAAAGGTTTTTCAAGTTCAATTCCATCTTTTGAAATACATAATACAGTTCCTTCTTGGTAATTACTTATTGATAGTAAAAAGGTAGAGATAAGCACTAGTATTAGTATTTTCATGAGCTCCAATATAAAAACTAGTTAAAGTATATCTTATTAGTAGGATATAGTCAAGGTTTTTGAGTTTAAATTTAGCAAAATTTCATCAAAGAGCTATCAATTTTATACAAAAAACTTACTATAACTTTACAAACATTTAAATATTATGATATTATCTGACTGTTGTTCTCTATTTTGAGGTATTTTATGATAGAATTAAAGGATAGTTTTTTAGAAAACCCTACAAATGAAAATTTATTTAAAACTTTGGAAGTAGATTACACTACATCTGAAAACTGGATGGAACTAATTGAAATATACGAGAAATTTATAGAGGCAAATCAACTTAATGAAATTTCAAATAAATACAATCTTAAAAAAGCTTTAATTTACGATGAAATGTTAGATGAACCAGAAAAAGCTTTAGAAGAATTAAAAAAAGTTATTAGAGATGAAGAGTTTAACATTCAACATCTTAAATATTTTGAAACCTTATCTATTATAACATCTCAAATTTATCCTTTAATAGATGTTTACAAAATCGTTGCACAAAAAGTTGATGAAGAAAACCAACTTATGTTTAACTATAAGATTGCCACCTTATATATTAGAAAAGATGACTACATAAACTCAATAAACTTTATAGATCAAGCATTATCAATAGACATTGACCATCCTGAATCATTAGATTTACTAGATTTTATTATTAATAAAAAAAATAAAGACACCCAAATATTGATGGCAGTAATTCCAATTATTGAAAAAATAGAAAATTGGGAGAAATTACTTAATATATACAATTCTATTCTTGAACAAAAAAGTAGCCTTACGGGTGAAGAACAATTAAATATTTTAAATAACAAGATAAATCTTTTTGAAAATATGTTAACTGGAGAAGAAGATTTATTGCTAGATACATTAGTAGAAGCATATAAACTACAACAATCATCAGAATATCTTGAAAAGATAGAATACTATTCTCAAATGCTAGATCAACATGAAAAACTAGTAAATCTACTTATCTCACTATATGATAATTCTGAGCAAAAGTCTCTTTATGCCTATAAAATAGGAACTATTTCATATTCAATACTAAATGAACAAGAAAAAGCTCTTAAATACTTGTTAGATTACTCTAATATCGCAGTTGAATATTATGAAGAAGCTTTTAACTTATTAATAGAAATTTTAAATGAACAAGAAAATTATCAAGAATTGGTAAATACATATTTAAAACAAATTAATTTTGTTGAAGAGATTGATTCCAAAATCAATATATATAAAGAAATTGCCACAATATATGAAAATCAACTATTTAAACTAGATGAGGCTGTTAATATTTATCAAAAAATTATAGATATTGATTCCGAAAATATTGAACACTATTTTGAAGTTGAAAGATTGTATGAAGAATTAAATAATTGGCCTGCATTAATTGAAATAATTGAAAAATTAAGTAATTATGTTGATGATATTGAAACTTATGATAAAAAGAAAGCTTTAATTTATGATGAAAAACTAGTTAATTATCCTAAAGCAATAGATGAATATAAATTAATTCTTGAAAAGTATGGCTATTATGAAAACATTGGCATAACATCAAGATTAAGAGAATTATATAAACTAGAAAATAGATTTGAAGATTTGAAAGTATTTTTAGAAACATATAAAGATTTTGTAACATCAGAAGAGGAAGTAATAGACATTAATCTTGAAATAGCCAAAATTTATTCTGAAAAATTTAATGATTATGATACTGCATTTGAAAAGTTAAAAGAAGTATTAGAGATTGATCCAAATCATGAAACAACGATAAAGGAATTACTCCTATTTATAAAAGATGCACATCTAGCAAATGAAATCTATGAATACTTGGACTCATTGCTTGATTCAGAAAATAATATTGAATATTGGATAAAATTAAATCAAATAAAGATAAAAAATAGTTCTGATAAACTTGAACAAGCAGATTTATGTGTAAAAGTAGGAGAAATATATACCGAAAGAGAGGGAGACCCAGAAAAAGCATTTCCTTATTTTGCAAAAGGTTTCCAACTAGCTCCAACAGAAAATATTTATAATAAATTTAAAGAATATTATGAAACAATGGGAGTAGAAGAAAAAGCTCTTCCAATATTAAAAAGTATTGTTGATACAATTGAATCAGATGAATTATCTAACATCGTTAATTTAGACCTAGGAAAATTATTTTTTAACGATATGGAATCAAGAAATGAAGCAATAAAGTACTTAGAAAGGGTTGTAGAAAATATGCCAGAACAATCAGATGCAATTTTTATGCTTGATGAATTATACTCTGATGTAAATAACAATAAAGATTTATATAAAATATTATTATTAAAGCTCAATATCGATGAAGATAAAATAGAAACACTCTACAGGTTAAGAGATTTATCAATAGATTATTTTAATGATAAAGAAAAAGCATTATCTTTCTTGTCAAAACTATACGAGTTAGATGAATACAACAAAAATGAACATAAAGATACAATTATTGCATTCATGTATGATTTAGAACAATATGAAAGACTTTCTTTATTTTATGAAAAGATAATAGATGAAGATGAGCAACCAGAGTACATAGAAGCATTAGCTGATATTTATATTGATCATTTAGATAATCTAGAAAGAGCTGGTGAATTATACGAACAAATACTTGATATTACAGAAAACAGAAGAAAAGTATTAAATAATCTAGAAAAAGTATATCTAAATCAAGGGAATAAAGATAGATTAACTGAAATACTTGAAGAACAATTAGATTTACTGAAAGATTTAGGAGATAAAAAAGGAGCAATTGAAATAATTTTTAAATTAGGTAAATTATATATTGAACACAGTGCTCAGTACGAGAAAGGTTCAAAAATGTTTTACTATCTTTTAAAAGCAAAGTATCAGCCAGAAACAGTTATTCAATACCTTGAAACTTACTTAGATAACGAAGAAATACTTTTTTTCGTTTCTGATACACTAAAAGGATACTATGTATACCAAGAAGAATGGTATAATTTGATTACTCTTTACCAAAAAGAATTAGACTTCAAAAACGAAGATGATAAAATTGAAACACTTGAAAGAATAGCTAAAATATATGACGGCAAATTAAATAATACATCTGAATCAATAAAATATTATAATGAATTATTTAAAATAACCATTGATTATAAATATTTAGAAATAATAGAAGAAACACTTAAAAATGAAGAAAATTATGCTAAGTTAGCTGGAATATATGAAAACTATATTTCAGAATTATCATTTGAAAACATAGAAGACAAAGAAGCTCTTTATCTTAAATTATCAAATATATATAAAAATGATTTAGAAAAACCATCAACAGCTATTAAATTTTTACTTGATGGTTTTAATGAAATCTCTTCATTATTATTAGTTGATAATATTATAAATTTATATAAAGAAAATAATAATGATGAAAAAGTAAAAGAATTTTACTATAAAAAACTAGAAATACTAGAAGATGCAGAAGAACAAACAAACATAAAAATTGAGTTATCTAGATTCGTAATCGAAAAATTTCATGATTTTGAAGAAGGGATTAATTTATTAATTGAAATATTAGAATGGGAAAGCTCTAATATGAGAGTAGTTAGTATGCTCTTAAAATTAAACAATTATCTAAAGCTTGAAAATATTGATTTAAAGTTAAAAATGCTTGAAGTATTAAAACCTATTCTAATAGAAAATATGGAATACGAAAGCGTTAGTGCTATATTTGAATCTATTATAAACTTAAATGGCTTGGAATATAATAAAAAACTAGAATTAATGCAAAATGAAGTTAGCTTTTTGTTTGATGTTGCAGAGTATGATACCGGATTTGAAAAATATGAAAATCTGATTTTTGAATCTAAAGGAGATGAAGAAACATTAAACAAAAGCATAGAATATGCTGAACTTGCCAATGATTTTGACATACTTATTAAAATATACAAAAACTTCTTATCAAAAATAAAAAACTTTGGATTTGAACCTGAAGAAATGAAATCAAAGGCATTAGAATTTTATTATAGACTAGGAGAAGTAACATTTAAATACCTAGGAGAACTAGAACAAGCAGAAAAATACTTTACAGCAATTCTCGATAAAAACCCAAATCATTTAAATTCTCTTTATAAATTAGAAGAACTATATCAAGAGCAAGCAGAATATGAAAAACTTAGAGATTTATATATAAAACTACTCTCATTTACAACAGAAGAAAAACAGATAATTAATATTTATAAAAAATTAGCAAGACTACTTGAAGAATCATTATACGAAGAAGAAGAAGCAATAAAATATTATGAAAAAATAATAGAATTAGATAAATCTGATGAAGAAGTATTAACTGTTTTATTTGATTATTATAAAAAAGAAAAAGATTTAACAGCTATTTTGACAATAGTAGAAGCTCAATATAATATTCATAAGGAGGAATCTTTTTATTTAAATAGAGCATCATATTACTACTTGAAAAATTATAAAAAAACAGGTGATAAAGAATCCTTAAATAAATCAATAAGTTTTGCTGAAACATCTTATGCCTTGGATAAAAATAACAAAAAAACAGAACTGATATTAATAGAGGCATATAAAGACTCTAAAGATTATGAGAAAATAATAGAAATTTATACTAAGAACTTACCTACAATTATTGATATAGACAAGAAAGTTGATTTAAATATTGAGCTTGCTAAAATTTATGCGTCTAAATTAAATAACATTACAAAAGCAGAAGAATGTGTTAATTTTGTAAATGAAGTAGCTCCTCATGATACTAGAACTCTTGATGTAAAAGAACAAATACTTGAGTCTCAAGGAAAATGGGATGAATTACTAGAATTACTAGAAGATAAAATGAATATTGTTGAAGGGAAAAAACTAAATGAGGTTATTTTTAATAAATTAAAATTATTAACAGAAAAATTTGAAAAATATGATGAAGCCGAAGAATATTTAAGAGATTTAGTTAAAAGAGTTCCAGAAAATAGAGATTATTTATTTTATGGTGAAAATATCTTCTCTAAAACAAATAATATGAAAGAATTCTTCTCTTTTATAAAAAATCAACTTCCAGAAATAGAATCCCTTGAAACTAAATCAGAAATAATGTCTAAAATGGGTGATATAGCCTATGACCACTTCAAAAAAGAAGATTTAGCAGTAAAATGCTATAACAAGGCATTAGATTATTCAAGTGACTCAATCACTCCAATTAATGGACTTAAAAAGATTGCACTTGATAAACAAGACTACATAATGTATTCAGATTTATTAAAACAAATGCTTGATAAAGCAAAGGGAGAAGAATATAACAAGATAAAAGAAGAGCTAATTGATGTTTATCTTAATAAATTAAAACAACCTAAACTAGTAATACCTTTTAAAGAAGAAGAATATAATGCAAATGAAAGTGATACACTGATGTTTGAATTATTAGACTTATATGCCATTTCAGATGAGCAATTTAATTTTGATGATTACTTTGATATCTTTTTTGATAAATTAAAAACTGATAAAACGATTAAAGATAGACATTTGCATATGTTTAATTTAGCTAAAGCCTCTAAAAATTTTGGAAACTTAGATAATGCTAAAACATGTTTTGAACTAGTAAATCGTTTAAAAATGGGATTTATCCCTAATCAAATGGCTCTTGGTAAACTACTCCTTGAAATGGGTGATACAAAAGGTGCATTAAAATCATTTCAATTATTACAATTAAATCAAAGTAAGATAAAGGATATAGAACTCAAAAAAGAATTATACTTAAATTTAGGTCGTTTAAGAGCAGAAAACAATGATAATTTAAGAGCAAAATCAATGTATAAAAAGTTATTGGAACTAGACCCAGAAAATCAAGAAGCTAAAGACTTTTTAGGTTTATAATATGGATTTAATACTTTATAGATACTTATTGAGAAGATTAGTCTATTATCCTATTACTTTTAGTAGAAACAAAAACTTTAACTCATATTCTTCTCAAGAAGGTGAAAAGGCCATAAAAAGAGCAAAAGTAATAAGAGCTATCATTAATGAACTAAATGAAGAAGAAAATAAAAATAATATTAAAATAGAACTAAATGAGAAAAGTTATAATATTATAATTAATGATGACTCCTTGCACATTAAATCGAAATATCTTATAGATGAATTTGAAAAAGAAATAATAAGAGAAAATCTTGGAAGTAAAGGTTTTCATTATTTTAATGGATGAAACATGACTGACAAAATAGAAGTAAAATCTAATTTTTTAAAAACCTATTTGAATGATTCTGCTCAAATTCACTTTTTAGGTGATAATAATGAAGCATCATTATATATTAATGTTAACAACATAGACTTTTTAAAAAAAGATACTGAATTATCTTTTTGGATAGAATTTGAACAAACTAATAATGCTCCTATTATTATCCTATATATTAAGCTAAATACATCCATTCAGGAGAATATATTTGAATTTGTATATGATATAAAAGAAGAAACTGATATTGATGAGCTTAACAATATTATTAAGTCTTCTGAAGTTAGTGTAAATGTTATGGAATTTAATAATGATATTTTATATTTTGGATTTAAATATAAAGTCTTTTTAGATAAAAATTTTATTGAAGAATTTAAAAGGCTAATATTTCAAGCTAAAGAATACGCTAGAACAAATATAAATGAATATAATTTTGACTTGGCATTAGATAACTTTTTAGATGATAAAAGTATCTTCAACTCAAGCACAAATATTATATCTGAATTTGATATCTTTTTTCCACAAAAAGAATTTATAGAAGAACAAAATTCTGAAAATAGTTTTTTTACATATACGAGTAAAACAAGTGGTGATTTTCATGATGAAGGCGATACTTTACAAGTAAAAGTATACAAAAGAGATGAATATGAAAAATTAAAAAATGATAATAATACACAAAATAAAGAATTAACAAATGAAAATATAGACTCTCTAAAAAATAAAATCAAACAAATGGAAACCCTTATAAAATCTAAAAATAAAGAAATTGAAAAACTCAAAACAGAAAATATTCATTTAAAAGAAGAATTAGAGTATCAAAAACTTGATACTCCTAAAAAAAGTTGGAAACTTTTCTAAAGAGGATATTATGAAAGCAATATATATAATACTATTATCCCTCATCTCTACATTCATTTATGCAACGAATCAAAATCTTACAGCTAAAGAGATAATAGACAAATCGCTAGAACATAAAACTTTTTCTTACAATAATGCTGAGGCACATCTTACAATGATTCTAATAGATAAAAATAAAAATAAAGATGTAAGAAAATTAAAAATACGCTCAAAAACTAAAAATGAACTTACAAGTACAATTTCAGTATTTTCAGGAGGAACAGAAATTAATGGAGTTAAATTTTTAACTATAGAAGTTAAAAATAGTGACGATGAACAATATATTTACTACCCTGCTCAAAATAAAATAAATAGAATTGTATCTAAAAGCAATAAAAATGAATACTTCCTAGGAACAGATTTCACCTATTCTGATCTAGAAGGAAAATATAGAAAAGATGCCTCTTATAAAAAACTGAAAGATAGCAAAATAGGTAAAAATGAAGTATTTGTTGTTGAAGCTACTCCTAAAAAAGACTCAAGTTACTCAAAAACTATTATTTTTATCAGAAAAAGTGATTTTATTCCGCTAAAAGTTAAATTTTATGATAAAAATAATAAATATTTTAAACAATATTCTGTAAAAAAAATAAAAAAAATAAATGGTAAAAAAGTAATATCTATTTCAAAAGTACTAAATAAAAAAAATAAACATGCTACTATTTTAAAATTAGACAGCCTTAATTTCAATGCTAAAATTTCTGATTCAGAATTTAATAAAGAAAATTTAAGATGAATTTTTTTTTTATAATATTACTTTTATTTAATGTTTTCATTTATGGAAATAAAAATAATAAAAATAATGACTTTGTATTTGATAGCCCCCAACAATCTGAAGATAAAGAAAATAAAGGAATGGATTTTAGCAATACTATTATCGAATCTGAAGATTTAGATAAAGAAGAAGAAAAAGAAGAAGAAGATCAAATAGATGAAGAAATTATAATATCTGATAAAGAAACAAAAGCAATTGATTTAAAAGAGTTAAGAAAAAAGAAAGAAAATAAAAAAAAAGAAAATGAATCATTCTTATCTTTCTTGAAAATACAAATGAAAATGAACTATAGAAATTTAACATTATTTAATAATATTCCTTATCAACACTCAGAAGGCATTGAATTTACAACATCCATTATGGGCTTAGAATTAAAAAATGCAAATGCCTATATTGGAGAAATAGGATACAGAATATCTCATGATAATAATTTTAATCAATCATTAATAATATCTCCTTTAATGATAAATTTTAATTTTAAAAAATGGGGAGAAGTATTACCTTTTAGTGTAAATATATTTAAAATATTTTTTTTTAAAGAAACAATTAGAGGAAATAATAACAAAACAATGAATTTATTTTTTGAATATATTTCATTATCAATATCTTGGAGATTTTTTAAAGACAAGGACTTTTCTAGTAATATATTTTTAGGGTTTTCATTTGGTCCAGATGATATAAAATCAAACCCCAAAAGAGAATCTATGGTTTTTACTATAGGAATATCAGGTGATTTTTTACCCATAAAAATTAAATTTTAATAATGATAAGGAGTAATAATGATAAAAATTGAATACATTAATAAAAAAATTGCAATTTTGTTTTTAGATAGACCAGAAAAATTAAATGCAATGAATTTTAAATTTTGGGAAGAACTTCCTATCAAAGTAAATGAACTAGAAAATGATACTGATTTAAAAACGGTTATCATTATGGGAAAAGGAAAATCTTTTACTGCAGGCCTAGATATAATGGGCTTTATGAAAACAGTACAAGAAAAGACATCTTCAATGAAAGGTGTTGAAAAAAGGGACTTTTTATATCATTTAATATTAAATATGCAAAAAGGATTTAATATGATTGCTAATGGTAAAAAAGTTTATATTGCAGCTGTTCATGGATATTGTATTGGTGGAGGTTTAGATATGATTTCAGCTTGTGATATAAGAATTGCAAGCCAAGATGCTGTATTTTCTCTAAGAGAAACAAAAGTAGGAATAGTTGATGATTTAGGTAGTTTAAATCGATTGCCTAATATCATTGGAGAAGGAGAAACTAGACTTTTAGCATTTACGGGTAAAGATATTAATACAGATGAGGCCTTAAGGATTAAATTAATTAATCTTAGTTTTGAAAATAAAGAAGAACTAAAATTAGGAGCAATAAAATTAGCCAAAGAAATATCAAGAAATAAAAAAGATGTACTTGAAGGGGTAAAAGATGTTTTAAATTATAATTTGCTTCATTCTGCAGAGGATGGTTTAAATTATGTTGCATTAAGAAATTCTTCTTTTTTAGAGATTTAATTTTCTCCAAATTTATAAGCTATTTGTTTATAATATAGTATATTTATTTATAAATAAATGCTAAGAATATTTGTGATATATTTTTTCAATTTTCTTAGCTGAAACAGGTCGACTAAAATAGTATCCTTGCCCTTCATCACATTTCAGTTCCTTCAAAAGTTTTAATTGTTCAATAGTCTCAATACCTTCTGAAATTGTTTTTAAATTTAATTTACTTGCAAGAGTTATAATTGTCTCAGTTATTTCTCTATTTCTTGCATTATCTAGATTTTGAACAAACATCAAATCTATTTTAATTTTAGATATAGGTAAATGTTCAAGATAAGATAAAGAAGAATAACCTGTTCCGAAATCATCAATAGAAATAGATATTCCCATATCTTTAACTTTTTTAAGTTTTTCTATATCTGCATCCATATCTATACTTAAACTTTCTGTTAATTCTATTTCAATATCATCACTTGAAACATTTAATGTTTCAAGAGTATCCTTAATAAAATCAAGAAAATCATCTTGCTTTAATTGTAGTTGAGAAACATTTACTGCAATTTTTAAATTTATATCTTTTTGTTTCCATAAATTACTCTGTTTGCAAGCTTCTTCAAAAATCCACTTACCAACTTCAATAATAAGCTTACTTTCTTCTAAAAATGGTATGAAATCTTTTGGGTAAACAATTCCTTTACCTGGATGATTCCAACGAACTAATGCTTCTACTCCTGAAATTTTATTAGTTAAAAAATCTATTTTAGGTTGATAATATAACTCAAATTCTTTATTTTTGATAGCGTTTCTTATTGATGTTTCTAAATCAAAAATATCTTTTAATGCCTCCATGTATTCTGTAGAGTAGAGTATAAATTTATTTCTTTTATTTTTAGATACCGACAATGAAATTTTTGCATATTTTAATAAATCATCTGATGTAGTCGCATTTTTAGGATATAATGCACCACCTTTTGCTAAATTTATATAGATTTCCTGATTTTCAATAAAAATTGGTTCATTAAATTCATTATTTATTTTATTAACATAAGAATTTAATATATCAAAATTTTTAACTTTAATTGCAATTGAAAATTCGTCAAAACCTGTTCTTGAAAAAATAAACTGGCTTATATCAAAATATCTTTCTGATATAACAGATAATAAATCTTTTATTTTTACTAAAATAGCATCTGCTTTTGAATATCCAAATATTTCTTTTATTTTGGTAAATTTCTGTATATCAAAAATAATAACAACAAGACTCTCCCCTGGAACAACAGATTCTATCTTCTTATCAAGTAACCTTAAAAAAGTTTTAACATTTGTTAAACCCGTTAAAGAATCTTCTTGTAGAGATGAAACAAGTTGTCTTCTTTTTGAAATAATTTTTAAATCTAAAAACATTATTTTCTTGAAGTATTCTTGTAATAAAAAATAATCTTCTTGGTTATTTACCCCTTTTTTTACTAAAGACTCAGTTACTTTTTGAAAAGCATTAAAAATTTCTAAATATCCTTCAACAGAAATATCAAATTTATTAATTATTTCTAATTGTTTTTTGATGTAGGATTCTCCATAATCACCTTTTAATTGTTCTTTAAAATATTTTAAAAAAATATCATTAGGATAATTTTCATGAATCTTCTTCAATAACTTAGATGAATTCCATGTATCTTCAAGTAGATTTTGATTCTTTTCATAAACATTATATAGTATTTTAAACAATATTTTTACTCTATCATTTACAATTGGAATTGAAGTATTAATGTTTATTTCTGAATAATTAATCAAAATCCCCCCAAATAAGGCTTTCTATTATAGCATTTAATATAAAAAATTCAAATTTTTTATTGATTCTTGATTTTTTTATTATTTTAGACTATAACTAGTTGTTTGTTTATTTTATTTTATAGGAGGCTTAATGCGTTATATCCTTTCAATGTTAATTTTAATTACTTCACTATCGTTTTTTACGATAGCATGTGGAGGAGACACTACCAGTAGTAGTGATGCTTGTTCAGCAACAAATACTACAGGTACTTGTCCTACTGGAAAAACTTGTAATAATGGTGTTTGTGTAGACAACACTACTTGTACACCTAGCTGTACAGGTAAAACATGTGGTGATGATGGTTGTGGTGGATCTTGTGGTTCTTGTAATGCAGGTGAAACTTGTAATGCAGCTGGTACTTGTGAAACAGGAACATGTACACCTAACTGTGCAGGTAAAGTATGTGGTGATGATGGTTGTGGTGGATCTTGTGGTTCTTGTAATGTAGGTGAAACTTGTAATGCAAATGGTACATGTGAAACAGGAACTTGTACACCTAACTGTGCAGGTAAAGTATGTGGTGATGATGGTTGTGGTGGATCTTGTGGTTCTTGTAACATGGGTGAAACTTGTAATGCAAATGGTACATGTGAAACAGGAACTTGTACACCTAACTGTGCAGGTAAAGAATGTGGTGATGATGGTTGTGGTGGATCTTGTGGTTCTTGTAATGCAGGTGAAAACTGTAATGCAAATGGTGCATGTGAAACAACTAGTGCTGACGGTGAATTAGGTGGAAACTGTAGTGAGCAAATCGCTTGTATAGATAACACTAATCTTTGTTTAGGACCTCAAGGTGGTCAAGCAATTTGTTACCAAGCTTGTAATGGTGCAAGTGATACATCATGTACACAAAATAATTATACATGTCAAAATGTTGATAGTATTGGTTTTGTATGTTTACCTGACCCAACAGGAAATACTCCTATTGGTGGTGATTGTTCTAGTGAAGCATGTGTTGAAGCAGCTATCTGCTTAAATCCAGATGCTCCAACCTGCTATGAAAAATGTAATGCAGCAACAGATACTTGTACAACAAGTGGTTATACTTGCCAAGATACTGGTAATGCAGATATAGGTTGGGTATGTGCTCCACATAGTGAGCCAGGAACTGCACAACCAGGTGAAACATGTTCTGCAGAAAACAACTGTGTTGAAACAGCAATGTGCTTAACTAAACAAGGTGAAACAACAAGTACTTGTTACGAAAAATGTACTGCTGCAACAGATACTTGTTCTCAAGCAGGTTATGCTTGTGTTGATACAGGAGTAGCAGGTATTGATTGGATTTGTATGGAACAAGCAGCACCTGGTACAGTACCTGTTGGAGGAACTTGTGATGCACAAAATAATTGTGTTGCAGAAGCTTCATGTCTTGGACCAGAAGGTGGACCTTATACTTGTTATGAAAAATGTGACCCTGATACAGGAGGAACATGTTCTCAAGCAAATTACACTTGTGAAGCAGTTGCAGAAGCAAATTTCTGTATGCCTCCACAACAATAAAAATAATAAATCAATTTTGATTTAATTTAATAAAAAAGGGGCTAATCAGCCCCTTTTTTATTTTCTCTTATTCTATTTTCAATTCAAAGCGGATTTTATAGTCCATTTCACTTGACAAATATATTTTTATTGTATAGAATTAATTTTTATATACAAGGGGTATATTTATGCAATTTTTAAAAAACAAATATCAGAGAGCATATAATAAAATAATGAAATACGCATCTATTGTTTTACCAATTCCTATTCCTAAAGTTTTAGAGGGAGAAGGCAGTATAAAAAAACTTGCCAATGAAAAAAAATTAAAAAAATTAAAAAATATTCTAATTGTTACAGATAAAATACTTGTAAAATTAAATCTATTAGATGATTTACTAGTTTCACTTAAAGAAAATAATATTAATTATATTATTTATGATGCCGTCCAGCCCAATCCTACTATAGAAAATATTGAAAATGGACTAATATTATATAAAAAAAATAAATGTGATGGAATCATTGCCTTTGGTGGTGGCTCTCCTATGGATTGTGCCAAAATTATAGGGGCAAGAGTTAGCAATCCATATATGTCTGTTAGAAGAATGAAAGGACTTTTCAGAGTCTTTCTACCAATTCCACCATTCTTTTGTATCCCAACAACAGCAGGTACAGGCTCAGAAACAACAATTGCTGCAGTTATAACAGACCCAACAACACATGAGAAATTTGCAATTAATGATATTAAATTAGTTCCTAAAATTGCTGTTCTCGACCCAAACTTAATGCTTGGTTTACCTAAACATATCACATCCACAACTGGTTTAGATGCTTTAACTCATGCAGTAGAAGCATTTATTGGCTTAAATGGTACTAAGTTTACAAATGAAAAAGCAAAAAATGCAGTAAAACTTATTTTTAATAACTTAGAAGAAGTTTATAATAATCCTAAAAATATAGAAGCTAGAAATAATATGGCCTTAGCATCATTTGATGCAGGTGTTGCCTTTACAAGAGCTTACATTGGCTATGTTCATGCAATTGCACATAATATGGGAGGAATGTATGGAGTTCCTCATGGACTGGCTAATGCAATTATTCTGCCTTATGTGTTAGAATATTATGGTGAAAGTATAATAAATAAATTAGCTGATTTAGCAAAAGTTACCAAAATTGAAGATAATAAAGATAATAATAAAACTTTAGCTAAAAAATTTATTAACAAAATAAAAGAAATGAATAAAAAAATGGAGATACCAACATCAATAAAAGAACTAAAAATGTCTGATATTCCATTACTAGCTAAAAGAGCTTTAAAAGAGGCTAATCCAGCATATCCTGTCCCTAAAATAATGAATTATGAAGATTGTCAAAACTTAATCAAAAAACTTTTACCATAAAATAAATTTTTATTAAATCTGCTTGAAAAGCTAAATAAATAATGTTAGTATTGATTAATGGTTATTTTATAGGAGATGCTTATGCAAATATTAATTACTTTCAGAAACATGGAATCTACTGATGCACTCAAAGATTATGCAAACAAAAAAATTGGTAAATTAAAGAAATACCTTAACTCTTCATTTGAAGCAAAAGTTAATCTTTCTGTTGATAAAAAAAGTCAGCATTTAGCATCTGTAAACTTATTTTCAAACACAGGAATAAATATTCAAGGTGAAGAAAAAACTAAAGATATGTATTCATCTATTGATTTAGTAACATCTAAATTAGAAAGACAAATTAAAAAACATAGGCAAAAATTAAGAACATTTTCACCATCTAAAATGCCTACTAAAAAAGCTCAATTAAATATTTATTCTCCAGAATCTTTTTATGATGATGTAGAAGAAGTTCTTGAACCAGAAGCAGAAGAAACAATGCCAGTTGTTGTTAAATCAGAAGAAGTTTCAGCAGAATATTTAACAGTAAGAGAAGCTGTTATGAAACTTGAATTCAAAAAAGAAGATGTTTTAGTTTTTACTAATAAAGACACAGGTAAAACATCTATGTTACATATGAGAAAAGATGGTAATTACGGACTAGTAGAAATTTAATGGAATATAAAAAATTCATAGATAAAAATTTAATTGTTACATCCCTTAAAGAAACAAAAAAGGATAAATTATTAAAAGAG
The DNA here is from genome assembly GCA_027064085.1 of bacterium. Lineage (GTDB taxonomy): Bacteria > UBP6 > JAFGXH01 > JAFGXH01 > JAFGXH01 > JAMOQH01. Next base: position 16,484 of record JAMOQH010000173.1, read on the forward strand.
TTTTCAACCATACTGGGTAAATCACTAGATATAAGTAACTCTAAAATATACAAACAATTAAAAGAAAGAGAAAGCTTAGGCTCAACTGCTGTTGGTAATGGAATAGCAATACCTCATTGTAGAATAGATACAGATAAATTTGAAATAAAGCTACTTATTGCAAGATCTAAAATAGGTATTAATTTTGATTCAACAGATAAGAAGGTTGTAAATTTATTTGTAGTAATTATAGCTGCAAATAATAGCCAAGCATCATACTTTAAAGTACTTTCACATCTTGCAAGAGCATTACAAAATGAAACTCTTTATAATAATTTAATTAATGCGAAAGATGAAAATGAAATCTATAATATTTTAATGGAAACTAATATTTAATCTTTAATGCCTATAAACTCACATCTATTAAAATTTGTAAAAATACCTAATCCATCTCCTATGGGTAAGAATACAAAATTCCTGCTATATTTTATAAACATTTTTCTATTAAAATTATCTATAATTTCACCTCTTTTATCATTGGGATTATTTTTTTCTTTAACTTTTCCATTCATATATAAATTATCAAATATAATAATATAATTTTCATCTGCTTTTTCAAGAATAGTGTTAAAATAAGCAGGATAATCACTTTTTAAAGCATCTATAAAGTATAAATCATAATCTAAAGTATTATTTTTTAAGTAGTCTAATGCATCACTATGAACCCATGAAATTTTATTTATATATTTCGATACAGCCAAAACATCTTTACAACGATTTATTGTTTCTATGGATAAATCAACCGAAGTAATTTTAGCATCTTGTGGAGTATACTTAGAAAAAGTATATGTTGAATACCCTAAACCACTTCCTAATTCTAAGACTTTTTTAGGGGAGTGAATATATAATAAATTAATCAAATAAAGTAGCGTATCCTCTTTTATAATTGGAATATTCATTTTTAGAGCTATCTTTTTTATGCTCTTTAATAAATGGTCAAAAACGGGAGATATTTCATAAATATAATCTAGCATATTAACTTTTTTTAAATACAATTAGTTTAATTTCCTTACCCCTCAAAAGTTTTATTTTAATACTTTTATTTTTCTTTAAATTATTTACATAAGTTTTATATTCTTTTAAAGATTTTATTTTCTTTCCCGATATCTCAAGAAGCCTATCTCCAACTTCAATACCATAAATAAAAGCTAAACTTCCCTCTTCTACTTCTGAAATCGTAATATTATCATCTTCTTTTATCAGTTTTATACCTATATCTTTCTTTTTATTTATTTTTTTGTGTTTTTTAGTTTTGTATAAGTATTTTAATGGTTTATCTATTAGCTTAACTTGAAAATCTAATATCTTTTTATTTCTTTTTATTTTTATTTTTATAATATTTCCTGAATTAGCGAAACTCATTACTCTTTTAACATCTTTTTTAGATTTAATTTTTGTATTATTTATTTCCACTACTTTATCTCCAGCTTTAATACCAGATATTTGAGCAGGAGAATTATTTACTACTCCTTTTACCAAAACATATTTAAGATTTATAGCTTTAGGAGTTTCAATACATTTTTCCTTTAAATATATTCCTAACCATGCATTATTTTTAATTTGGTAACCTTTTTTTAATTTAGGAAGCAATTTTTTTATTATCTGATTTGTTACAATAAAACCTGAATTTTCATAATATGAATCATATAAAGATATTATACCTAAAAACTTAGCTCTCGAATTAAAAACTATTCCTCCTATATTGTCTATGTAAGAGATTGATTCAGAATATAAAGCATCAACAATTTCATAAAATTCAGAATAATGTAAAAAATTTATAAAATGTTTTCTAAAGCTAAAATGATGATTAGAAATAGAGGATAAAGAAAACACTAAATCTCCTGGTAAAAATTCAGAATTTTTTATATTTAAAATATCAATTTTTTCTTTATTTAGTTTTTTAGGTGATTTTAATAGGGCTAAATTATAATTTTCATCATAGCCAATAAGCTCAAGTTCATTTATTCCATCATCATCTTTTAGAAATATAATATAAGCTTCTTTTAAAATATTTAATTCTGTTAAAATATAGTTATCACCAATATTAACTCCTAATAAAGAAAATATTTTATTTTCTTTAACTCTATTTTTATAAATTTCGGGGAGAGATGAAAAGTTTTCAAATCTAACATAAAATTGAACAGTTATAACTTTATTTTTAATTTTTTTAAATAATTTATTAAATTTAAGCTCTTTTATCTTAGTTTTTGAACTTTTATTTCTATAAAAAGATTTAGTATCTTTATCAAAAGATATTACCTTAAATTTAGATTTTTTTTCTTTAATCTTAGAGACTACTACTTTTTTTATTTGTTTAATACTATTTTGTTTACTATCAAATGAAGTATCACAAGAAAACATAGAAAATATAGTAAAAATAAAGAATAATTTCAACATAGATATATAATATAGTAACTATGAATTATTTTCAAGTATATCTAAATAAATTTACTAATATTGACTTTGTAAGAACTTTAATATATTCTCCATAAAGTTTTTAGGAGTTAGTAATGCATTTAATTTCATTAAACGATGTATATAAAATAAACGGAGATAAAGAATTATTTAAAGATGTCACCCTAGGTATTAAAAAGGGAGAAAAAATTGCTCTTATTGGTATTAATGGAAGTGGAAAATCAACATTTTTAAATTTAGTTTCTCAAAAAACAGATGTAGATAAAGGAATAATAACAACAAATAATAAATATAAGTATGCTTTTTTAGAACAAAATCCAGAATATTCAAATGATGAAACAATTCTAGACTATTTATTTTCAGAAGAAAGCAAAGAAGTAAAACTATTAAAAAGATATGAAGAAATTACAAATAAAGAAGACTTAAGTCAAGAAGACCTAGAGTTGCAAGAAAAAATAATGGAAGAAATGGAAAAAAATAATGTTTGGGCCTATGAATCTAAAATTAGAGAGATACTAACTGCTTTATCCATTAATGATTTGCACCAAAAAATGGGTGAATTATCCGGAGGAATGATAAAAAAAGTTGCCTTGACTAAAACCTTATTATCAGAATCAAATATGATAATTTTAGATGAGCCGACCAACCACTTGGATATAGAAAGTATAATATGGTTACAAAGTTTTTTAAAAAAAACCGATAAAGCAGTTTTAATGGTTACTCATGATAGATATTTTTTAGAGGAAATCTCAAATATTATTTTTGAAATAGATGAAAAACAAATATTTATATATTATGGAAATTATTCATATTATTTAGATAGAAGAGCTGTAAGAAAAGCCGAAAATCAAAGAGCTGAGGATAAACTTGCTGCAATTATGAAAATGGAATTAAAATATGTTAGACAAGGAGCTAAAGCAAGAACATCAAAAAATAAATTAAGAATGCAAAGATATGCAGAATATTCGAATAGAGAAAAAAAAGAAACTGAAAAGACACTAACACTTGAGGTTAATGAAAAAAGGCTTGGTAAAACAATACTTGAAATCAGTAATATATCTAAATCATTTAATGATAAACTAATAATAAAAGATTTTAGTTACAAATTTAAACCCTATGAACGAGTTGGAATAATTGGAGAAAATGGAACAGGTAAAACAACTTTTATAAATTTAATTACAGAAAAATTAAAGCTAGATTCAGGAAATATAAAAAAAGGGATAAATACCAATTTCTCAATATTCTCACAAGATAGTAGAGATGTTTTTACCGATTTAGATAAAAAAGTAATAGAGTTTATAAAAGGAGATAATGAATTAATTGAATTAAGAACAGGAGTAATTATTTCTGCCACTCAAATACTAGAAAGATTTTTATTTCCATCCGTATTACATTACACTCCAATAAAAAATTTATCGGGAGGAGAAAGAAGAAGACTTCATTTATTGAAAGTTTTATTAAATAATCCTAATTTCTTAGTTCTAGATGAACCAACTAATGATTTAGATATAAAAACATTAGCTATTTTAGAAGATTTCTTAGAAGACTTCCGAGGAAATGTATTAGTTGTATCCCATGATAGATACTTTATGGATAAAATTGTTGATAATTTATTTATTTTTAAAGGAAATGGAGAGATAGAAGAAAGTGTAAAAACATGTTCTGAATATTTCGAAATAAAAATGAAAGAAAAAAAACAACATCATCGTAGGAATAAGGCGGTGAGTATGGATAAGGCGATGAGTATGGATAAGGCGATGCCTTATCCTACGACAGCGGTGCCTTATCCTACGACAGAGATGCCTTATCCTACGAAAAAGCCTAAAAAGCTAACATATAAAGAAAAAAAAGAATTAGAAACTATTGAAAGTGAAATAGAAAATCTAGAACTAGAACAAGAAGAACTTGAAAATAGATTTTCAACTAATAATTATGATATACTAGAGCTTCCAGACTTGAATGGAAGATATGAAAATATAAAAAAAGAGCTAGAATATAAATATAATAGGTGGGAAGAACTAGAGGAGATAAAAAATGGTGGAAATAAATAAAATGTTTAAAATAAAATCTCTAGGAGAAAGAAAATATATTTCTCCATTATTAGAAAAATTTGAAAGTAATGATATTTTCATTAGTGATAAAGAAAGGTTATTTTATAAACCATTCTTAGATAAATATGATGAAACGGAGACATTTGAATTGGCTGGACCAAGAGAGTATTTATATTTTGACCCTAAAAAAGTTACTCCTGCAATTGTTACATGTGGAGGTTTAAGCCCAGGACTAAATGATGTTATAAGATCAGTTGTAATGGAATCTCACTATAGGTATGGAATTAAGCATGTTTTAGGAATTAGATATGGATATAATGGTTTAAATGAAGAGAATAAATTAAGACCTCTTAAGCTAACTCCCGATAAAGTTGGCAATATTCATAAACAAGGTGGAACAATTCTTGGTTCATCAAGAGGTGGAACCGATGATATTCCTAAATTAGTTAAAACTCTTAAAAAGTGGGGAGTAGATATTCTCTATGCTGTTGGAGGAGATGGAACACTAAGAGGTGCTCATAAGATATATGAAGAAGCTGAAAGAATAGATTATAAATTATCCGTAATTGGTATACCTAAAACAATAGATAACGATATTTCTTATATTCAAAGAACTTTTGGCTTTGATACCGCATTTTCTAAAGCAGTTGAATCAATTTCTTCTGCTCATGTAGAAGCAATAGGAGCCCCAAATGGAATCGGTTTGGTTAAGTTAATGGGTAGACATTCTGGTTTTATTGCAGCAACAGCTACGCTAGCGATGAATGATGTTAATTATATTTTAATACCAGAATCTCCTTTTGATATTGAAGGTAAAAATGGTTTTCTAGAATATCTTGAAACAAGATTAAGAAGAAGAGGTCATGCAGTGATTTGTGTTGCAGAGGGAGCTGGTCAAGAAATTTTAACTAAAGACGAAAGCTCACAAAAAAGAGATGCATCAGGAAATTTAGTTTTGGCAGACATTGGTTTATATCTCAAGAAAAAAATAAAAGAATACTTTAATAAACAAAATAAAAAAGTAAATATTAAATATATTGATCCAAGCTATATCATAAGATCTGCTCCAGCTAATCCTAATGACAGTGTTTTTTGTATTTTATTAGGGCAACATGCAGTTCATGCTGCAATGAGTGGTAAAACAGATATGATTATAGGGAAGTGGAATGAACAATTTACACACTTACCAATCGAATTAGCTGTATCCAAAAGGAAGCAAGTTGATATAAAATCTTCATTTTGGCATTCAGTTTTAGAAGCAACAGGTCAACCTATAAATATGTTATCAACGGATAAAAATGATAAAGATTAAATTTTTAGTTAATTTAAAGAAAAGAATTAATAATTTTATTGATATTGATATTGAGCCAAATAAAAAATATTATTTTAGACAATTTGTTATCAGATTTATATTTTTAATTAAATTTCATTTAAAAGAAAAGCGTTTAATTAGATCTGCATCGGCTTTATCTTTTGATTTATTACTAGCAATTATTCCAATTTTTTTTCTAGGATTTGCTCTTTTAAACAGTTTTGGTGCATTTGAAGGTGGAGGAGCAAGTATTTTAAAATACATACATGAAAATTATTTTCCAATTAAAACAAGTAGCATGGATACACTTCTTAACTATCTAAATAAACAAAATTACTCAACAATGGGGAGTGTTGGTGTAACTACCTTAATAATATTTTCAACATCTTTATTCTTAAAAATAGAAAATGTATTTAACCAGCTTTGGTCAGTAACAAATAAAAGGCATATATCTAAAAGGTTTACCAATTTTTTTACATTTTTAATGCTTGCACCAATATTCTTCTCAATGTCTTTACACTTTTCTTCAAAATTTAAAACTATTTTAGATGATTTATCTGCAATCTCTGCAATCTCTGCCATATTTAGCTATATGGTTTCAGGTCTTTTCATATTTATGATGTTTTTCACATTATACTTTTTTGTTCCAAACACAAGGGTAAGATTTATTCCTGCTGCAATGGGGGCATTTATTGCATCAATTATATTCATGATATTGAAATTCGTATTCGGTATTTATATTTCAAATTTTGTTATTCACAATTATCAGAATATATTTGGAACAATGACAATACTACCAATTTTTCTGATATGGATTTACTTATCATGGATAGTAACCCTTATTGGAGGAGTAATATCCTATATTTACAACAAATATGAAATAATATGGAGTTTCAATAAAGAATTTATTTTAGGAGGAAAAGATAAGTCAACAGAAGTTTTAACCGTAGAAAAGTTAATTGAAATATTTTATATAATTAGCGAGAGATATTCCAAAGGAAATGGCTCTACAAGATTGGACCAAGTTAGCCAATATTTTAGGCTTCAGCCACAGGTTATTTCTTATATCATAGAAAGATGGATAGAAAATGGATTGATTATTTCTTATGAAGATGGATATTTATCATATATTCCTAAAAAACCACTAGAAACTATTGTTATTAGCGATATTATTAATCCATTTTTAAATGATATAAATTTAGTTGATGCATCAAAGCAGTTTGATTTATTTATTAATCAATACAGAACGATAACAACAACATTTATAGAAGAAAAAACAATTAAAGACTTAATTTAAGGATTTTATTTAATGATAAAAGCTAAAAAAACACTTCTATTACTTGTTATTTTATTTATTGCTTTAATTACAATATTTACAACTATAAGATTTAGAACAGTTAAACATTTTACTCAAATTTATACATACCCTGAATGGAAATTAAATGATAATAATGGCTTCAGGCTTGCATTTTTAGAATTTATGAATAGAAAGAGCTTTTTACCATTTTATTTAGATTTATATATTATTGATAGTACTGGAAAAAAATTAAAATTAGATACAGGAAAACAAAAGGCTAAATTATATAATAAAGTTTTCAATATAAAAGGTTTAAAAGCAGGAATAGCAAATTTAAAAGGAATAGTTAAGTTTGATGATAATGTTGTGGATAATTTTAATATAGCTATTAAAATTATTGATAAATATGGTAAAACACAAATTAAATTAGCTCCAAGAGTTATCATAGAAACCAATTCTGACTTTAAAAAAGAGGATAAAATAATTACTTATCCCCGATTTAATAAATTAACAAATGGAGAGTATAATAAAAATAATGAAGATGATATTATGATACAGTTATTTGGTTCTCCAATAGACTTAGTTTTTTCTGAAAAGAATACTATATTTCTACTATTCACCCTACCTGATTATACTCCAATAAACCTTAAGGTAAACTTAGATATACGAGATTTTTTCTCGAAAAATAAAGAACTAACATTAAATACTGATAAAAATGGACTAATTTCATTTAATGAAAATATCTTCCGTTCTGGAGGTTATATACTCTTAAAAAGTGAACTGTTTCATAAGAAGAGAAAACTAGTTTTTAGCCTCTCTGAAAAGAAAACAGCAATTCTAACAAATAAAGATATTTACTCCAAAAATGAAACAATTAAATTAAATATAAAAACTTACAAAAAAATAGATTATTTATACTTTAATGTCATTATTGGTAATTCATGGATAAAGAATCAAAAAATAGCTATCAATAAAAATGGTAATGAAATTGAATTTATTCCTCCCAAAAACTATACTGGATTTATTGAGTTTAATGTTTATAAAGGATATTCATATTTAAAAGATAGTTCATACAAAAAAGTTTTTGTTGGTAATAAAAATATGCTAAAAAAAGAGCTTTTAACTCTAAAAAACGACTTTATAAATAAAGTCATCAATAAAAGTACTGATAATTCAAACTTTTACAGATTAATCATGTCTCAACTTGAAAAAAATAAACTTGGAATAAATAAAGTTTTTGATTCATATAAATCACAACAAGAAAAACTAGATAAAGATAGAGAAAAATATCAAGCAATTACTTGGCTTTTACTTTTACTTGTAGCAATAACTATTATTTTAATAATTTTCTTTACAAGTTATAGTTCAATAAAAAATTCTCAAAAGGATATTGAATATCAATTCCGTCAAAAAGGGGGAATAATTTATCTATTTATCTTTATAAGCATATTAATTGCTTTTATGGCTTTGATTCTTTGGATACTAAAAATCGTTTAAAATAAATATTTATTGACAAACACAATAATAGTAATTAAACTCTATATGTATGATTTAGAGGTAATATGAAATACACACTAAAAGCATTTTTTCCAGAGAAAAAAAATTATAATGATTTTATTGATTTATTATCAGAAAATAAAATTGAGTATGAATATAAGTATGAATTTCCAGAGTATTTGATAACATTAGATACTCAAAAAGGATTATTAGATAAAGTATATGAAGATTTTGGAGAATATATTTTTGCAGACGAAGATATAACTTTAATAGATATTTTTCATGATACAATATCCAAAACAGATATCACTATTTCAGGAGCAGAATCTTGTACCGGAGGATTAGTTTCAAAATACCTAACAGATAGAGCAGGCTCATCAAAATATTTTAAATATTCAGTTGTCTCTTATAGTAATGAATCTAAAATAAAAATTTTAAATATTAATAAAGAAAAAATGGAAAAAAAGGGTGTTGTATCAAAAGCTACAATAATAGGAATGCTTGAAGGCCTAGAATACATATATCCTACAAATATAGCCTATGCAGTAACAGGTATTGCAGGACCAACAGGAGGGACAAAAGAACAACCTATAGGCACTGTTTTTATAGGAATAGTTCAATATGGGCGCAGGGAGATACAAGCTTATCAATTTGAAGGCTCTCGTTGGGAAATTAGAAGATACTCAACATGGACTATTTTATTAAAAATGTTAAATAAAATAAAAAATGATTTATAATTAGTTAGTAGGAGAATACATGAAAATAAAAATTTTAAAAGAAAGAGAAGAATTGAAAAAAGAAAATAATATATTAGTTCCTATTTTTGAAGAACAAGTAGAAACTCAAAAATTTACTACAATGCTTACATTTTTAACACCATCTAAAAAATCAACACTAGAGGAATTAGTAAAGAAATGGAGTTTTAAAGCTAAAAAAGGAGAGTTGTTTCAATTTGATTATGAGGATAACAAAGAATTAAAGACTTTATTTTTATATGGATTAGGTAAAAAGGATAAATTTAAGTTAATAGGTTTTAAAAGAGCTATGTCTCAATCCTTTAGAGCATTATCTAATAAAAAACTTTCTACATATTCAATATTTGTTCCTTGGACTACAACATCTTGGAAATTAGATTCTGTTTTAGCTAAAGTTTATTTGGGTACAGCATTAACTAATTATAAATTTGATAAATACATCAAAAAAGATGAAGATAAAATAGAATTAAAACAGGTTTCCTTATTCATAAATGCCTTGTATGAAAAATTTAAAGATAGTGAAGTCAAAAAATTAGTAAAAGAAAATAAAGTCATTGCAGATGCTATTGAAAATTCAAGAAATTTACTTAATGAAACTCCAATGAATATGTATCCAGAAGTTTTAAAAGACTCTGTTTTAGAATTATTTAAAGGAAGAAAAGGAGTAAAAACTAAAGTGATGGATTTTGAAGAAATTAAATCCAAAGGAATGAATTTATTAGCTGCAGTTGGAATGGGAAGTGATAAAAAGCCTTATTTTGTTGAAATTTCTTATAAAAGTACTAAAAAAGGAGCAAAAACTTTATCTCTAGTAGGTAAAGGTATCACTTATGATGCTGGTGGATATTCTTTAAAGCCGGCTCAACACATGGTTGGAATGCACATGGATATGGGTGGCAGTGCAATGATGATAGGAGTAATGGATATTATAACAAACTATAAACTTGATTTTAATGTAAACTGCTATTTAGTGATTGCAGAAAATCTAATTTCAGGTTCTGCATATAAAGTTTCTGATGTTATTACAGGATATGGTAAAAAAAGTGTTGAAATATTAAATACTGATGCAGAGGGTAGATTAGCTTTAGCAGACGGTATTGCTTATGCATGCGACAAAGGAACTGATAAATTAATTGAAGCATCTACTTTAACGGGAGCTGTTTTATCAGCATTAGGACAAGAAATTGCAGGTATAGTTGCAAATAATGATAGTTTTGTGAAAGACTTTAAAGAATCCTACGAAAAAACAGAAGAAAAATTCTGGCAATTACCTGCAGAGGAAAATTATAAGGAATTAATTAAATCAAAGGTTGCTGATTTAAAAAACCTCGGAGGTCCTTATGCAGGAACAATAACTGCAGGACTATTTTTAAATGAATTTATTACAGAAAATGTTGATTTTATGCACTTAGATATTGCAGGAGCAGCAATGCTTGAAAAAGATATTGATTTTTATAATATGGGAGGAAGTGGATTTGGTATTCAAGCTCTTTCTCATTTTATATTAAAAGGTAAAGTTTTTAATTAATTCTCCCCACATCCGTGGGTTTTAACCACATCTGTGGTTTTTATTCCATTTTTAAAAAATAAAGCTTAGTTATTTAACTTAAACAAGTTTAATCAAGATATTTATTATCGAAACTATGAGGCAATAGCTCCTTTACAGTACTTTTTTCAATTTTATCATTATCTCCGAGCATGATAACTTCCATATCCATAGAAAACTCACTCATAACTTGCCTACATATACCACATGGAGGTACAATAGGATGTTTACCTTGCTTATCCTCAACATAAAGATAAATTTTTTCAAATTCCTTTTCTCCTTCACTAACAGCTTTAAAAATAGCAACTCTTTCGGCACAAATAGTTCCTCCATAAGAAGCATTTTCAATATTTACTCCAGTATAAACTTTGCCTGATTTTGTTACTAAAACAGCCGAAACTTTAAAATGAGAATATGGAGAGTAAGAAAATTTTAAATTTTCTTTTAAAAGATTAATATTATTCATTACTAAACCTCAAAATATCTAAGAAAACAAATAACATAATATTTAAAATTTATCTAATTTTGAATAAAAAAATTAAATAAAAAAAAACTTATAAAAAGCTCAATTAAAGCTTGAATAAAAGCTTTAAATAACATATAGTTAAAGTTCCACTTTTTGTTGTAATGA
>JAMOQH010000174.1 GCA_027064085.1 bacterium
TTTAGAAGAGTTTCAATTCCTCATAGGTAAAGTAAAAAGACCTATAACCTTAGGCCAAAGGTTTAAGTTGTGTATAATAACGACCCTTTACAAGAGCTATTGTTGTTATAATAGCTTAGTAATATGGTCTTGTCAAATACTTATTGAAAATTTTTTGATGAAAAACATTAAAAATTTCTGTCGTAGCCCTACTCTTTTTACTCTACTACATATAGACAGAATTTTTTAGGTTAAAAAAATATAAATTTAATTAAATTTATTATCTTTTATATGTTGAATTATAGCATATTTCATATAAAAAAAGAAACAAGTTTTACTTGGTTACTTTTTTGCCTGAAAGATAAATTCGTTTAGCTGAAAGGCCATAAAAACTATAAAAACTGAAAATCTTCTTTTTTATCTATTCCATAAACATCTCTCTTTGAATAAAGTAAACTTCTAAAAGTATAAACAATTACACTATCTCCATCACTTTCATCTATTACAGAATTTATCTCATAAACAAGCTTTTTATAGTCAGCTTTACTTATATCTCCTTCAAAAACAGAATTTTGAACCCATGTTAAATATTTTCTACACATTTTTAATAACTTATTACACCTTTTTGCATTTACATCGTAAATTAAAATTACAAACATATCAGCTCCTACCAGTCCATAACAAATGCTTTATACTCTTGCTCTTCCATTAAGTCTTTTTCTAATTTATACAACTCCATTCTAATCAATCTCCTATAACTTACTTTCTTTTTTAGTGTAGAATGTTGAATTGTTTGCTTCATCTTTTCTTCCATGGCTTTTAAAAACTTTTGTTTTGCAGTGGTTTTTAACAAAATACCATTTAACCCTTTTTCAAAACTCTTCTCTGTAATAACTCCTTTATTTAGGAGTGAAAATATAGTTCTATCTCCAATTATTGGCTTAAAAATCTCTGCAACATCTAAATTCAAACTAAATCTTCTAAAATTAGTAGAATGTAAAAATGCTATTCGTGGATCTAAATGAGTTTGATAAATTTCTCCAAGTACAGCATTATAAATCATAGAGTTTGCAAAACTAATAAGTGAATTTAAATAATCTTTTGGAGGCCTTCTAGTCCTCTTGGTAAATGTAAATTCATCGTCGTTTATAATTTCATTAAAACCATCGTAGTATATTTTTTTATTATCCCCTTCTATTGCCATAGATGTCTCAATTGTTGTTTTTGTTTTTAAATTTTCTAGATTTCTCTCAATTTTCTCTATTTGTCCTTCTAATTTTCGTCCTCTTCTATTATAATATTTTAATATTTTCAAACTGTTTTTTCCTGCTCCAATTATAAATTGCTTTGCTAAATTTAACCTCTTTTCGTAATTTTCATACGCAGAAGCCTGTTTTAATATCATAAACCCCGAATTATAATGCTCTCTTGGGTAAAAACTCCCCATATACCAACCATAATAATTAAAATACGATAGAATAATTTCTTTTTGACTTAAAAATTCTAAAACTCTCTTATTTAAATCAACTTCACCAAAAATTAAAATTTCCTTTACCCTTTCGACAGGAATAAATCGTTTTTTCTCTTCTTCTCCTGCTAAAAATAACAGAGTATTATCTTTTCTTTTAAATTTTCCAGAGCTGAATATGTATACTGTTTCTTTCATATATACCTCAAAATAAATTTATACTCTTGATTTATATATCGGTCATTAAGCTTGAAATCTTAATTCCCAAATTTAAGCTAAATATCTTAAATTTTTCGTTCAACCACCCAAGAGGTGTTTTCACTCTTTTTATTATTTATTATTTTCTATTGAAAAATTCAATGTGGGTAATATTATTGCAGGAATATTCATTTGAGATGTATAAGATGTCACTATTGCTCTTGCAAAAGGATATAAGATTGCAGGAGCATTTTGTTTATATAAGGTTTCAAATAGTTCATCTGGCATATTTTCATTGCCTTGCCCCCTTTAATTTGAAGAGAAAGACTAAAGGTTTTCTTTAGAGAAGCAACATCAAGATTAAATACAACTTCTACAAATCTATTGTCTTCAGGAGTAAATCTATTTTCTATTCTCCTAGCCATTCTTTTTTACCAGATAAATTAAATTTTTTATCAGCTTGGATACTTAAAGATGCCTCTTTAGATGTCCCATGATAACCAATAAACTTCATTTAACTCCCTCCCCTAAGACCTTATTTATATTATAAGCAAATAAGGAAGAATGTAAAATTATGCCCAGCAAAACTCATTATAAGAACAAGTCTTACAATACTTAATTCGTTTACTTATTGGAGGCTTCTCTTTACTTAAAACATCTTGAATTTCAGATATTAATTTCTCAAGTTCAGTTTTCTTTTCTTCTGTTAAAATAATGGGAACAATCTTTTTTTCTTCAGGAATTCTTATTTCTCCTATAATATTACTGTTTCTTAAGCTATAAATATAATATAAAAGCTGAAATTCAGAACTTTCTATAGCTTTTGATGATTTTTTGACTTCAACAAGTATAATTTTACCATTTTCAGGCCTTACTATATCTAATATATTATTCCCTACTCTCACTTCTTTTTTGGAGTTTTTATAAGTAGTTTCTGATATTAATCGTCCTATTGCCAGTGATTCATCTTGTTGATTTCCGACTAAGTTTCTGCTCATTAACCACGCTTGTCTAGGGCAAATTTTATATGCCTGAATTAATGAACCATAAATATTTATTTTCATAACTTTTCAATATCCTTTTCTAAAATTATATTCTTATTTTCATATTTAACTTGATATAGCTTCATAAAAATTTCTTTTGCTTTATTTATATTATTTCTTGATTTAGGCATTGTTTTGGTTCCAATAGAATAAGCATAAACCTTGTTAAAACAAAGATATCTTAAGTTTTTAATTGAATTATTCAATTGTTTTATTGCATGATTTATATTTTTTCCATTAAGCTCAATAAAAATACTAACATTCTTATCATCAGAGTTTAGAATATAATCACACCTCTGAAGTAAATAGTCATATTTATTACAATCATCTAACTTAATTACTCCGATATTATAATTATTTTTATTTATTAATCTAAAAGTTGATTTCTCTTCTTTTTTAGAAATAATCTTATTGCTTTCAATTTTACAACAATAAAAGTTTTTACATAACAAATTACTCATACTTTATATCCAGTAATAAATCAAAATCGGAATCTAAAACTTCTGAAGTGGTATCAATATACTCTGCATTAATAAGTTTAATATCATCATCCACTATAGAATTAACATTTGAACCCTTTTTTACCTCATAAGCAGTAATATCATCAATATTTAACCATAAATATTTTGGTATTATTTTAGTAATTAATTCTTTTTTATCCTTTTTAAGCTTATAGGTATTATCAGCTTGAATTAAATTATTTAAAGATGTCAAAATATATGGACTATGAGTCGTAATCAGCAAAGAACTATTACTTTCTTTTGTTACTAAAATCAATAACTCTAATAATGCTTTTTGATCCTCAGGAAATAAACTTATTTCAGGTTCTTCAAATATTATCAATCTATTTGTTTTATTACCTATAGCCTTTAATAACTGAGATAAAACAATTATTGCAGGAAGTAATTGTTGCTGTCCCGAAGATAACTGTTTTAGAGTAATATAATGATCATTTATATAAAATCTTTCTTCATTATTTATAATTTCATAACGTCCTTTAATTACTTGATTAATGTATTTTTTTACTCTAGCTTTAATTTCATCAAAATTATCACTATAAGAATTAGAATACTTTTTATACATTTTTCCAAACTCTTTCATTAAAATAGAGATATTACTATCTCCTGAAATAACAGAATAAATCGTTTCATTTAATATCGTAAAAAAACTTCTTTCTGTAGGAAAATAAATAGGATTTAACTTGTTTTCAAAAACATTATTAGATAGTTTTTCATTAATATTCTCAAGGATTTCGAAATCAAGTGTATTTTCATAGTTTTCAGATAGTTTTTTATTCTTTTCATAAAAAGTTTCAATATCAATAGATAATTTTTCAGAAATTTTAGCATTCCATGAGTCTATTTTATCACTCTTTATGTTAATGTATTTATCTTCTGTATAATAAAAAATTATTTCAAAATCAAAATAATTTTTACCAAATATAGAAATATAGTTTACAAGTAAACGATGAGCCATATCATTAGCGCCTCTAATTTTATACTTATCTCTATAAAACCCCAAAAACAAATAAACAAGTTTTGCAATTAACGATTTTCCTGTTGCAGACTTACCTATGAAAATATTAAAATCTTTTACTTCTATATTTGCATTCTCAATCGGCCCAAATTTTTTTATTATTATCTTCATAATCTACCTATAAAACCAATTTATAATACAATATAAATTGATTTTTATCAATATTCCCTTTACCTAACAACCTCAATCATACCAAACCCTTGCGAATTTCTGCCTCCTAATCCAGTATCAAGAGCAAATTTTAATAACTTAGGATTATCACTTTCTATATTAAAATATCCTTTCCAACCTTTAACCAAAGTTCTCTTTTCTCCTGTACCGAAATATACAATTTTTTCATTATTTTTATTTTTAAAAAGCGGTTTTATAGTAAATGATGATTCAATTTCTTCTTTATAATATACACTCCATTTTTTTATTAAATTATCTCTAATCAAAATACTAAACTCTTCTTCAAAGGGTGAATAATAATGAGTAAAATTTTTACCATTTGCCTTTTTGAAAGTTGAGTGCATTTCTATAGGAGTAACTGCATTTATCTTTAAAATATTATTACGAGGAAGCATAGTATTTATCACATTTACAGATGATACAAATAATTTATTATTTCCCAATCTTACTTCGTTGGCATTAATAAAAGTCCTTGCCATGTCTTCAAGAATATAATCAACAGGAGAAGAAATATAAAAACTAATACTTTGTGGAAACTTAAATTCTTTTTTTATTTTATCAAAGCTCCCTCTTTCTAAAATTGAAGAAAATGTAAAAAGTTTAAACTTTCTTTTTTCATATAAAAAACCTTCATCATGAAGTTTTTCAGAAAGCTTATCTGATATATTATTATATATTAAGGCTTGTAACAAAGCGTTGTAGCCCGTTTTGAGGATTATGATTTGGTTTGATATTAATTCTATTTTTATTTTCATGTGTGTCCTTTTATTAAAATAAAATCAACAATTACAAATTGTAGGATTTGGTAAAACGGGTTTAATCATTGATATTTTATTTTTATATTTAAATAGTATAGTTCTACGGTAATATCTTAAATTATAACTTTTAAATAATTTTTCATATTCTTCTTGAGTGATGCTTTTATATCTCTTCTTGAGTTTTACTCCATAAGGATCACTAATAAAATAGCAATAAAAATTATTTATCTCAAAATCAAATAAATTCTTAAATCTATCTTTTAAAAAATCATCTATTGTTGTTTTAAATTTTTCCTCAATATCTTTTATTTTAAAACCTTGAGGAGATTTTATATTTTTTAATTCAATTAAATATAAATTATAAATATCCTTTTTTATATTCTTTCTTTTTGGGATTTTACATTTTATTGGAATAAGACAATCTATAGATTTTGGAATTTGTTTTTTCTTAAAAGGATAATTATTATAATAATTATCTACTTTAACAACTAAATAATCATCATTACAAACTAATTTACTACAGATTTTAGCTTCAATGTTATTTTCATTACATTTAGAAGATAAATATTTATTTAAATCTCTATTATTAATAATTTCATCAAACATTAATCCTCATATTTATTTAAATTATCAATAAAATTCAATTTCTCGTTATAAAGTTTTTCAGATGTATAAATAAAGTTTTCATCTTTAATTCCTAATTCACTTACATTAACATTAATAACTCTTGTTCCCTTTTCAGACTCCTTAAAGAACAAACAACTGGCCTTATTAATATTAACATCTTTTGATAAAATTAAGTTATTTAATTGATCAAGCATATAATCACTGTGAGTTGTTATTATAATTTTAACATTAAGCTTTGATAATTCAATAAATTTTTTCAATAATTCAATTTGCACTTCTGGATGTAAGTGAGCTTCTGGTTCTTCTATCATTATTATATTATTCTCATTATTATTTATAATATATTTCAAATATGCAACTATAAAAGTAATTTCTGAAACCATAGAAGATGTAAAAGCTAAATCTAAATTTAAATCAGTACCATTTGGTAAAAATGTTAATTTTTTATTCTCTTTATTAAAAGAAACCTTTCCATTTAATATATTATTTTCTATTTCAGAAGCAATTTTTTCAATTTCTAAGTTTTTTTTATCACTATTTTCTTTGATACTCACAAGATTTATATAATAGTCACTTATGGGAACAGACATTGTTGGGATTTTTATATCATATGATATTTCAGTTCTTTTTTGAGATAATTCTGCAAAAATTTGTCCAAATGAATTCATTGATTGATAAATTCCAGAACGAGATGCAGGAAGGTAATAAATGTTTTTTAGATCTTTTAATTCAGAAAATATTTCTTTTTGTAAATTATCTATAGAAGCTTTATAATTAAACTCTTCATTATCTTCATCATAATTATCTTTAGAAATTTGCTCAATACAAATTTCTCTAAACCTATCAGATGAATTTTCATATCCATTACCTATTACTTCAAAGTAAAAAATACCATTTTTAATTTTGATATGAAATATAAAAAAATATGTACTAATAATAATATTTAAATCATTATTATTATATTGGTTTTGTAAGTTTTCTATAGAATCAAAGCTATTCTTAAAAGAATTATTTAAATTTTTAATGAAAACTCCATTATTTAAGTCACCTTTTATATCTGAGTTATCTGATAAAGCCTCTATTGAGTCTTTATCTTCAGCTTTTAGAGCCTGTTTAAATTCTTCTTGCTCTAAAGGTGACTTTAATAGCGTTATATTTTTATGAATAAATTCAGAATTAAAATCCTCTATTAAATAAGGTAGATTTTTAATAATTAAATAAACAGCAGTCATTGCATAAGACTTACCTGTATTATTTGCTCCAATAATAAAAGTAAAATCATCATCAGTATCAAATTCAAATCTTTCTATTATTCCAAAATTTTCTAAAATTATTTTCATTATTAAATCCCTAAATAAATACTATTTAATATACAGTTTAATCATGTATTTGGCAAATAGTTAGATAAATATAATTTACCAAAAATTACTTTTACATCTTTCCTGATACCCTTTTCTATTAAATTTTAAATCCTCTGTAATGAAATCTTCATAGTCTTCAATATAATAAATTCCTCCAACTTCTTCAATCCAGCCACAAGGCTTATTATTTTCTCCATATTTTATAATATTAAATGTAAAAAACTGCATTAACGAATTAATTCTAGATTTTTCAATTTTCATTTCGGTAAAACTTTCAATTTCTCTTAATCCTTTAAATTTATTCCAAACTTTTTTACCATCTAAAAAATTATTTGTTAATAAATTATTATCAATATTTTTAAATTCTTTGATATCATATTGATTTATATCTATTTTAAAAGGAAAATATAAAGTATAGTTCTGTGAATTTATTAATGTCATTGTTTTACTAATTTCAGAATAATTTAATTTAGATATATGGGTATTAAAAGTATCAATATTTGTAGATATACCATTTTCAAACTTTAATCCATTTTTACTTATTTGACTTAATACTTTTTTATAAAAATCAGGGTAATTTTTATCCTTTAAAATTATTTGATTTTCTGTTTTCCTTAAATTAAACTCTAATCTATTATCGCCTTTATAAATACCTGTTTCATCATCTAAATAAAAAAAATAAACAACAGAATTACTTTTCTTACAAGATCTATTTACTCTTCCCATAAATTGCTCTTCACTATCAAGAGTCGAAATATCTTTGAAACCAATATCCATATCAATATCAATCCCAGCTTCAATAACCTGAGTAGCAACTATTATAATTTTAATATTATCTATCTTTGTTCTAGAAATAACAAAATCTCTATAAGCTTTATTATCATCTCCAGTTAACTCATATTTTTCAAAATTTTTATCAATTTTTTGTTTTAATATATCAAAAACTTCTCTAGCTGTATCTTTTTTTATAAACTCAAAAAGTATTTTTTTATTGCTATTAAGTTCTTTACTAAAGATAGTTAACAAATTTTTAAGTCGCTTTTCTCTTAATTCATCATTTTTATTAAAATTTTCATTTTCTAATAATGAGAAATTAAGTTTTACCCTTTCCTTAAAAAGGCTATTTTTAAAATAGTAGTTTCTGTCCTTAATTAGACTAAAAAAGATATCTTTTTTATCATCTTTTAATAATAAATCAAGTTTAGGTAAAGTTGCACTCATTATTATTATCTTAATATTTAATAACTTCGCATATTTCTGAAAAAATTCAATAATATACCACCATAAATTATTATTATATGACTGAATTTCATCAATAATCACAACAGAGTTTGCAAGTTGCCATAAAGGATAATTATCTTCTTTTGATGTTCCAAATAAAATGTTAAATAAAGAAACATGGGTTGTTAAAATAATTGGGTTATGAAAGAATAATCTGTTCATATATGATTTATCATATTCACTCTCTTCATCTTCCTGATTTTTATATTTTTTATCCACTTTAATAGGTGTAATAGAATTTATTACTTCAATATTAACAGTATTTGAAAATATTTCATCAAATGTATTTTTAGTCTGCTCAACCAGTGTATTAAAAGGAAATATATAGAATAATTTATTTAAATTATTATCTTTCTCCAATAGTTTTAGTCCTAAATTTATAGAGGTAAGTGTTTTTCCACTACCTGTTGGAGCTTCAAGGTAAAAAATATTTTTATCTATATTATTTTGAATCCTTTTTTCAGCCTCAAGAAACATTTCACATCTTAATTTATTAATATCATTATCTCTAAATTTTAAATCTCCATTTTGAAATTCTCTTATACTTTGGATAACTTTATTTGATTCAAATTTTGTTAATAGTAATTTTTTTTGAGTTTCTGATAGTACACCAAAATCATCTGTTTTTAAATCTGTCATATATTCAGCAGTAGCATAATAATCACTACTAACTAATAGAGAAAATAAAAGTTTGTTTAAGATATAAAATTCAAAATTAGGAATATTCAAATCTCGTTTTAGAAGATTTTGAAATTTTATATCATTTTTAAAGTTAAAATCCTTAAATGAAGATAATCTTCCATGATGTTTTGATATTTGATATGCAAAACTATACAGAATATATAATAAACAATAATAATCACGGTCTTCTTTAATCTTTTCAATTTCTTTCATAAAAATATTAATATATTTTTTAGCAGATAATAAAGAGTGTTGTGATGATTCTGTTGTTATGTCAAAATGTTCATTATCCATTTTATTTTTTTGAAATGATGGGTTAATTTTACCTAAATCATGTAAGTAAACAGCATTATAAAACATTTTTTTTAATAAATTATGATGAGGTCTTGATACAGAAAACAACAAACCATCTATTATTTTATTAAGTTTTTTTGTGCTTATCAAAAATTCTAAATATTCTTTAGTTAAATTTAAATGTTCCTCTAATGTTTCTTTTTTCTTATTTTTCTTTCTATGAGCAAAGATTATACTTAAGTTATCAACCAAATTTAATTCTTCTAAATTTAAATACATGTTTTCCTACTTTATCTAGAAAAAGAAATAATTTTTACTATCTTTTGAGTAGATTATTAAGCTTTCATCAGAGTTTATATTCATTTTATAATTTGTATAAGCTAATGTTTCATATTCATAAAAATGATATTTTTCTTTTAATTTTATTGGTGAAACTTCTTTAAATAAAAAACCAATTTCATTTCTTGGTGGAAAGCTATTTAATAGGAAGTTTTTATTTATAAAAAGAGAATCAATTTTTCCATTAAATTCAATTTTTTCTAATTTGACTTTTTCAACTTTATCAATTTTAGCAGGATGGTCATTTTTACCTAAATAAGGAATGAAAACAGTTTTAGAGTTTAACAAATAATCCTCAAGTTTATCAAAAATTTCTCTTTCAATTGAATTATCATCTAAAATAATAATTTTCCATTTAGGGCTTTCTAACCACTGTTCTCTCACAATTAAATTTCCACCTTGTTCTTTTGAAGCATACCCTACACTATTATTAAAAACCTGTATTTTTTTAGTAAAATAACCATTTTCACTTAAAGGAATGATAGATATTTTAAGTTTATTTAATTTTTCATAATATTCGGGATAAGAATTTTCTAAATATTCAAGCTCTTTTTCTAAATTTAAAATATATTCGAATTCATCTTTTAATGATAAAAGTTTTTTTTCAGAGTTATTTATTCTTTTTACTATTGATTTATATTTTTTATCATCAATATTATAACTTTTTAACCCTTCTTTTAAGGTCAATAACTCTTTTTCTGCTTTTGATACTTTATTTATTTCTTTTTTACTGTTTTTGAACCTAGTTCTCAATGAAGTTAACTCATTAAACAATTGATTATGTCCTTTCAATCCTAAAATTGCTCCTAGTAATCCAAGTAAAACAGGTTTATGTATATTATTATAGGTAAAATAAGCATATACATTCACATCAGGTTTTTTAAAAAATGCAGTTTTACCACCTAATTCAAAACTAATTGCTTTCATTTTATAATTCATCCATTGTTACAATATTAAAATATTTAGCGTTCAAACTAGATTTTGTTAATTTAGTTGTAACAGGATTATAATAAACCTCTATTGATTCGATACAATCTTTTTTTATAATTTTATCTAAATTTGTTAAATCAATTCCTCGCTCTTTAGAGTTATAAATAATATATTCTGATAAATCAGGAAGATATAAGTTACTATCTTTTTTTGTTTCAATAAATAAAGCAAATTCATTATTAGAACCAAATTTTGAGTTTGTAGCAAATGAAGTTGCTGAAACTAAAGCTACTCTTTTAAACTCCTTATAATCATCTTCTGTATAGCCCTTAAAATCTTCAACAATATCTTTATATTCATCATAATTATGTGGATTAATTGAAAATCCATAAAAATAATGAGCTTCATCAACTGTTATTTTTGTACCAAGTGTTGCCTGTTTGGCTTCTTTTCCTTTTTCTTCAGCTTTACTATCTGTAAAAGGTGATAAAATATCTTGAACTTCAATATTTGTATCATCAAATTTATTAAAACCTTGCCCAAATTGAACAGCTCCTGTAATAGAAATATTTTGCCCTTCAACGGCAAAAGTAGCACCAAAATTTTTAACATCAATTGCATCAAAAAGATTTTTTATAACTTCTTTAGTTGAAGTTTTCTTATCTATTTCTGAAAATATTTCTTTATACCTTTCTCCTAAATTTTTAGGAACAACAGAAACTGGAGCATCTTCTTTGTTTCCCTGTTGATCTTTCCAAGATTTAATAAATAAAACTTTTTTATCCGCTTCGCTATTCCACATCTTCTTCATTGGATATTTAAGAGCTTTATCACTTCCAAAAATATCTCCATTACTTGTTGATTTTGGTCTTCCTGTAAAATCTGCATTCCAATTTGACATTTTAGAACTGATTCCTATTACTCCATAAACTCTGTTCATAATTTTTCTCCTTTTGACTGTTTAAAAATTGTTTCAAATTCTTTAAAATAACTAAAAATTTGATTGATATTAAAATTTTGTTGTTTATATGTTTCTATTTGTACAAATATATTCTTTATTGCTTTAACTAATTTACTAAAATTTAAGTTTAAATACTCTATTGTATTATTTCCTCTCTCTTTTTCATCTTCTGAATCTTTTTTTATACTCCAGTCACTATTTGGAGCAATTATCATATGCCAATAGTTCAACTTCATTCCTCTTTCTTCACATAAAAAATATTATCACTTAAAACACCAATTAAAAAATTATCCATATTATGTGATAATTTATCTTCAGAAGAATAGGACATAACTAAACTAATTGCATTATTAAATTTAACATAATTTAAGCTAACCGCATGCTTATATTTAAAATATACAACTTCAATATTCTTTTTTATTTTCTGAGCATTATTAGCTCGTAAAAAAGGCTCTAACATATCTCCTTTTTTTTCAAAAGCTTCACTATGATTAAGTAAATATTTAACAACTTGCCCCGCAAGATAAAAAAATTCTTCTGCTGACAACTCTTTATAATCTGAATCAATTAATCTATTTAACATATTTGTTTGCATCTCTTTTATATTCATAACTTTTTCTCCTTTATGAGCTAATAATGAAAGCTTCAAATTTAAACTTAACCCTGCTTTAAAAAGATTATCTCTTTTTAAATGTAAAATAACAAAATCACTACCATATTTTTTAATTACTTGGTAAAATGTTTTTTCATTATACTTTTTAAAGTAATTGACCATTGAAGCCCTTGTAATATATATTAAATTTTGAAAAGATTTATCAAGTTTTTTATAAACTTCATTAAAATAGTTATTTTTTAATTGATTATTATAAAATATTTCATGAACTATCTCTTCTAACTCATATAAATAATCAATTGTATCATCTTCTATAAGTTTTTTACCATTTTTAAGCATTAAGTGATTCTTAAAATATATTGATTCTTTTAATTTATCTATCTGATTGGGAATGTAATCAAAATCATCTATAATAGCTTCATCATTTTTAGAATGTTTATTCATAAATAGATGTTCTTCATTTTTATCTAAAGGATAATGCTCATTATAACCTTGAAACTTCAACCAATCAAAAAATTTCTTTATAATTAAAGCATTCTCATCAGTAATCATAAAGGGTATTGTAAATTTTTTAGTCTTAGATTCTAAATATGGTTTCTTTGCATTTAATCCCATATTAGAATTTGATAAACCATAGATTGTTTCATCTAATACTTTACTATACTTAATATCATTAAATATTTTTATTGCAAAATATATTTTACTTTCATCTTTGTACTTCTCTATATCTTCATCAAAAAAGATTTTAACATAATTTTTTATCCCTTTTTCCTCTTTAATAGAGATGATCTCTTCAAAAATAGTTGATAATATTTTATATTTTATCGAAATATCTTTTTTTCTTTCATCATTTAAGATATATTGATTATAATTTTTAAGAATTTCTATCTCTTTAGGTTTATTAAAGCTTTTAAACCCTTTTAAACTTTTAAATAACTTCTCTTCTATATAATTAAGGTTTTCAGATTTGATATTATCTATTTTCATAAATAAAGTTAAATAATTATTATTATGAATCATCTTTTTAGGAGGATCAATTGCTTTATTTGAGTTTAAATAATTACTATAATAATCTCTTTCTTTAAACCATTCAAACATTTCACTATCTAGACCACCATTAATATCCGTAAAGCTTAATTCTTTATTTTTTTTCTTTACAATAAAGTAATTTATTGTTTCATCTTTATTAATTTTACAATAAAGTCCCTCTTTAAGAGAGTAATTACCTAATATTAATTTATCTCCCTCTTTTTTATAGGCATCTTTAAAAACTTCCAATATATCATAAATCATTTAATCTTCCATATAATAAATACACTTACTTAATATATACTCCCTTACCTTAATGTGTCAATTATTTAAAAACATTTTTTTCGCTGTAGCACAATTAGGAGTGCAAATACCATTATTATCATTAACTTGAGTACCAAAAATCCAAGTAGAGACAAGGCAATGCCTTGTCTCTACTACTTACAGATTTTCTAAAACAATTTTATAAAATTCTTCTTCTTTCTCATTTTCAAAATCAAAATTATCTCCTTTAAGTCTTCTTAAAACTCTCGTTAAATAATAATGATATTTCACCGGCCTAGAATATGGCATAATATAACTGATATTTTTATTTTTTATTGCTTCTTTTACAGCCCCAATAATAAGTGCTTTACCTGCTGACATATTTTCACAATTAATATCAATTTTTAATAATTCAGTTCGTAATTCATCTGTTATTTCAGGATATTGCATCAATATATTAAAGCCTAAGCTAAACTTATCTTCAGGGCGTCCATTTGGAAATATCTTTACAACTTTTGCCCCTTTTATTATTCCTTTGTCTTTTTTATGAAAATTTATAACGGGATCCAAGCCCGAATTGATATAATTTTCTATATTTTTATTTATAAAATCTTTAGATAAGATTAATGTTTCATCATTGTTAATTTCTTCATTTGTAGAATTCGCCTTTGAACTAGTTATAGCCACACAACAAAGAGTGTCTCCTTTTTTATTAACATTATTAAATGTTCCATTATCCGTTACCCCATTCCAAGTATGATAATTCTCATTGTTTAAAATATCATTTTTATTAAGCAAAATACCACTTATTGTTCCTTTAAGTTCTCCGTTTTCAAAAAGAGCAACTAAATGACTGTTTTTAGCTCTAGCTATAAATTGATTTAGAGATGATTTTACATTCCATATTTTATTATTTATCTCCAAAGCTTGTTCTATTTCTTTGTAATTAGTCTCTTTATTTAATTTTTTACATTCTCTATAAATCATATTTTCTCATTAATTTCCTAAAATTAGACCTCTCAACACCGGCTAGGAGAGAAGCTTTAGTAATATTTTGATTTGTTTTTTTAAGTACGGATAAAATATAATTCTTCTCAAAACTAGAAATAAGTGCCTTTTTAGCCTCTTTTAATGTTAAATTTGAATAATTATTTGTATCAGCAACATCTTTTGATGCTTTACTAAAATTTAAACTCAATAAATCAGTATTATTTAAAATATTTGGCTCAATATTTTCTAAATTTAAGCTATCACTTGTTTCAAGCACGGCCATTCTTTCTATTGTATTTTCTAATTCTCTAATATTTCCAGGCCAAGAGTATTTTTTAAGAACAGTTAAAACTTTATCATCAATTTCTTTAATATTTTTATCTAGTATTTTATTAAATTTATTCAAAAAATAATAAGCTAAAAGAGGAATATCATCACTCCTTTCTCTTAATGGAGGTAAATCAATAGAAAATACATTTAATCTATACCATAAATCACTTCTAAAGTTTTTATTTTTTATTTCTTCTTGAATATTTTTATTTGTAGCAGCTATAATTCTAACATCAATTTTAATTATTTGATTTGAACCTATTGGTTTAATCTCTCTATTTTGTATTGCTCTTAAAACCTTAGCCTGAGTAAATAAAGGCATGTCTCCTATTTCATCTAAAAATAAGGTCCCGGTATTTGCTTCTTCAAACACCCCTTTTCTATCAGAAATTGCTCCAGTAAAAGCACCTTTTTTATAGCCAAATAGTTCTGATTCAATTAAAGTATCAGGAATTGCAGAACAATTTACAGTAATATATGGTTTAGTTTTTCTTTTTGAATTTTCATGTATTGATTGAGCTGCAATATCTTTTCCTGTTCCACTTTCTCCGTATATAAAAACAGTTGATGGACTATATGAAATTTTATTAATTAAAGCTTTTATTTCTACAATTTTATTATTTTGCCCTATAAAATTCCTTTCATTTTGTGCTTTATAATCTTTTATTGATAAAGTATTCTTAGGTAAAACTTTATCAATATACTCATTTATTTTTTTTATATCTAAAATGGGTTTTTCTATAAAGCCTAATGCTCCATTTTTAATAGTATCAACAGCTACAGAAATAGTACCATAACCTGAAATAATCACAACTTTTGTAAATAAACCTAATTCATCAAGAGATTTTAGTAAATCCATACCTGAATATTGAGGCATAATATTATCTAAAAAAGCTAAATCGACATCTCCTCTTTGTAATATTTTAAAGGCTTCTAGACCATCACTAGCAGATAAAACTTTAAATCTATCATCTATTTTTTTTATATATTTGATTAAAAATTTTCTAAAAATTTCAGAATCATCAGCTATTAGTATAGTAAATTTTTTCATTATTTAATTATTAAGTTTAATCTTGGCCCAAGTTCTATAGTTACATTTTGAGTTGGACTATGCATATCTCCATCAATCGTATACGGAATAGGACCTTTTAAAGATTTAATTGTTAATTTATCCAAAACCTTTTCTTCAACAACAGATTTCAATAAACCATTTCTAAGCAAAAGCATATTAGGAAATGATTTAATGATTCCTAATGTTCCTGTTTTAACAGCAAATACCTGAAATTTGTTAGGATCTTCTAAAGCTCTTGGTGCAGCAACAAATGTAAGACCAATTTCTCTTACTGTCATTGCAGCAACAGTTAAGAAATTATGATGCCTCCATATTATTTCACCTTCTTCTTCTATTTCTACAACAATTTTCTTAAACAATGCTGCTTTTTTATTTATAAGCCCCTTAATAACTGATTTACCTAAAAGAGTTGCTGCGGTTATTGGACTTCTATCTTCATCTTTATAATAAATTTCTAAAAAATTATATATTACTCCGTTACCAAAAATAAAACCATATTTATCTTTATTAACTTTCAGTAAATTTCTATTGGTTATAATAAAAGGCTCTCCACTATTATATTTTTTTATAATATTTAATAAAATATCACTAGATCTTCCATAAATATTTAAAGAAGTGGCAACAGTGTTCATCGTACCAGCTCTTAGTATTGCAATTTTAGGTAAAGGTTTATTTCCATAAATATTAATAAAAGCAGTTAGAGTTACATGATTGGTACCATCTCCTCCATTTATGCATAAAATATCAATATCCTTTTCTTTAAATTCTTTTGCAACTTCATAAAGCTCATCAATTGTTTTAGTTTCTCTAAAAAATCCATTATTACCCAAAATATATTTTAACTCATTAACTCTTTCAGGATTTCTTTTATTTTTTCTTGATTTACCATTTGAAACGACACCAATTCCAGACATTCATAACTCCAAAAAACTTGAACAATATAATAAAATTTTGATTAAGAGATGTCAAGAGATTAAAGCGACTTAAATATTTCCTATTTACTTTAGTTATAAAATCTATTATAAACAGTTACTTTGTATATGAGGTTATAAAATGTTAAATAAATATAATACATTTATTTTTGACTTAGATGGTACACTAATTGATAGCTCTCCTGATATTATAGATGGCGTAAATTACACTCTAAATAAATTTAACTTGCCACCTAGATCAAATCAAGAAATAATGAATAATGTAGGAAAAGGCTTAAAATATTTACTTCAGCAAGTTTTACCATCTGATTTTTCCCAAGAAGATATTTTAAAAGCCTATTACATACAAAAAGAATACTATGAAATTAAAAAGATATTGGCTAAGCCTTATAAAGGAGTTATTGAATTACTTGATACACTTGAAAAAAATACCAAAAATATATTTTTGGTAACCAATAAACCACAAAAAGCAACTTTAGAAGTGCTAAAATCTCTCAATTTAACTAAATATTTTAAAAATATCTTTGGAGCCGATGCCCTAAAAGAGCATAAACCATCTCCCTACCCTATTCAATATATTGCCCAAAAATATAACCTAAAATATGATAAAATGCTTTTTATTGGCGACTCTATTACAGATTACGAAACAGCCCAAAATGCTGAAATAGATTTTGTATTTGTAAAATATGGATATGAAAGTAAAAATATAACTGCAAAATACAAAGTAGATAATATTTTAGATTTACTATCTCTAAATCCTAATCTTTAACTCTTTTCTTAACATTAAACTTTTTTGCATGTTTCTTTTTAAGATTTTCTAGAATAAAGTGATAAAGTCCTTTTCCCTCTTTTGCTAAGCTTTTAAGAATTTCTATATTATTTTCGCCAGTATGATGAACATTATATAAATATCTAGTATTATCTTTAAATTTTATCAAAACATAGTCAACATCTATATCATAAGCATCGACTAATGAATCCCCATTAAGGTTTTTATATTGTTTCACATTTTACTCCTACTAAAAAAAGCCATTATTTTATAATTTTACCAACAAGGTCATAATCTCCTGCCTGAGTAATGTAAACTTTGACTATATCACCTGATTTCACTCCTTCCATATTGTCGTTTATATAAACAACTCCATCAATACCTATTGCTTGACCTCTATGGCGTCCTTCTAGCAAAAATTCAGTTTCATCACTTACCCCATGAACAAGTACTTCAACAGTAGTATCAACATAACTTTCCATAATATCACCCGAGATAATATTTTGGAGTTTCATAATTTTATCTTTTCTATATTTTTTAGTTTCTACATCAAGTTGATTAGGCATATTTGCAGCCTCTGTGCCTTCTTCAGGAGAGTATTCAAAAACTCCTAAATGCTCAAATCGTACTTCTTTAATAAACTCATATAATTTATTAAAATCCTCTTCTGTTTCACCAGGAAATCCTACAATAAAACTTGCTCTTAAATGAGCATCAGGTATTTTGCTCCGTATTTTTTTAATTAAATCCCTTATCAAGTTTTCACGCCCAGCCCTAAACATCTTTTTTAAAATATTGTTTGAAATATGTTGCAAAGGCATATCTATATAATTGACAATTTTATCATTATTTGCAATTAAATCAATCAATTTATCACTAAATCCAGCAGGATAATTATAAAACAATCTTAACCACTTTAAATCCTCTATTTTAACAAGCTCAATAAGCAACTCATATAATTTTGGCTCTCCATAAAGCTCTTCTCCATAAGCAGTAAGCTCCTGAGAAACAAGATTTATTTCCTTAACCCCATTTGCAACTAATTTTTTAGCCTCTAAAACGATATCCTCTATTGTTCTTGATGTTTGTTTTCCTCTTATTTTAGGAATAATACAAAATGAACAACTATTACTACATCCTTCAGCAATTTTTAAATAAGCGGTGTAAAAAGGCATTGAATTTACCCTTGGAGTATCAAAAGTTTGTAAATAATGCTCATCATTAACACTAACTCTTTCTGTTTTATCTAAAATTTCGGCTATATTCTGAAAAGTACCTACTCCAACCAAATAATCAGCCTCATCAAGAGCTTCTTCAAGCTCTTTTGAATATCTTTGAGTTAAACATCCACTTACAACTAGCTTTTTATTAGGGTCATCTTCCTTGTATTGTGCAAGTTCCATTACAGTTGCCAAAGATTCTTCTTTTGCACTTTCTAAAAAACCACATGTATTTACAATTAGAGTATCAGCTTCTTCGGGATTTTCAGCAAGTTTATAGCCTTTTTCAATTAACTTTCCAAGCATTATTTCGCTATCAACCCTGTTTTTAGGACAACCAAGACTTACCATATAAAATTTTTTATTTTTTTTCATTTTACTCCTTAATGATAACAAATTCAGCTATAAATACATTGCAATGTATTTATAGCTGTGTTAAAAATATGTTTATATATTTAATGTATAAATAAACACAGGGAGATAATAATAAATATAAGTAAATCTGTCAATAATATTAAATCATTTTATTTAAGTAAACTACCCATAAATTACAGAAAGCTATTCAAATCAGTTTTGAATTAAACTAAATAATCTAATACTCAATACTATACTTTATTTGCATTAATTCATCAAAGCTTAACTCCTTAATTTTACTCCATAAAAAATTAAAACTCTTATTGTATAATTCATCTATATCCTTGTTTAATTTATGCAGAGCTTCTATATAAATTGAATAATTTTCGTATTTTCCTAAAACGCTATCTCTTTCTTTAAAAATAGGATCTGAAGCATCGTTAATTCTGTCCATTTCTTCTAATAAGTCATCGCCAATCTTTTCGTAATTAGGTAAAAAAAATCTGTATGCTGGAGCAGCAAACATTGTTTCAATATTTTTGTGAAAAACTTTTTCATATTTATTCATGCAAGTCATCCATTTCTTATTATTTTTTTCAATGAGATCTTCATAATGCCTTTCTAATTTTTCGTACTCTCTTTTATCCTCTTGATTTATCCAAGAAGACACAAGGATATCAAATTCTATATTTTCAATACTACTTAGAGAAGATTTTATATTATTCAATTCAAAAACGGTTTTTATCATACTAATAATTTTTCTTTTTTGCTCATAAACAAAATAATTATACACTTTCGCAAGTTTTTCAAAATATTCTTTACCTTCTTTTCCTTTTCTAACCTCATGCTCCACAATATTCACATATTCCCTTTGCTTATAAAAAACATATTTTAATTCCTTCATAATATCAGATTTACTCAGAGAATTATTTTTAATTGCAATAAAATTATTCATTTTTCCTCCTTTTTTACAGAATTATTATCTATAATACTGATTTCAATATCAAAAATAACTAAATAGGAATATATTCCAGTAATAATAATAGTTGTTACTAAGAAAGCATTATAAATCTGATTATCGGGTACTATTGAAAATAAATATTCTAAAAGCAGTTTATAAATTACTAAAAAAATAAATAAAAACAGTATGAAAAATCTCTCAATGTAAGCCTTAAACGCAATTTTTAATTTTATACGACACGACATATAATTTATTTTCTTATTTTCATTATATTTAAGCAATCTAAAAACATCAAGCAGTACAAAAATAAAACCTGTAAATCCCATCAATAATATGAATGAAATAGCTTTATAATTCATAAAAACCCCCTATTATTACATACAGTATAATCTTTATTTTATAAATTCACAATGAATAAATAAGGATGATTTTCGTTCATATTTCCATACTTATTTAAATATAACATATTAAATTAACTAAACTTTATTTTTTACAATTGTTCACAAATGGAGAAAGATATTAATAAAAAACTTCTTTTCTTATAAATCCATTATCTTTTTCACTAATAATATGATACCCCTTATTAATTGTTGTTGATGGAGCTCCGAATATTTGCATCTTATCATTAATCGAAGAGTTCTTTTCATACGAAATATGCTTATGACCATGCAATAGCAAATTAATATTATTTTTTTTACAAAAACTACTCACTTCTTTGGCATTTTCAAGCTTCATAAAATTATCAATAAAATCTTCAATTTCAGGACTAATTTTCCCTAAAATTCCATGCTCAATTTTCTCTAAATGATGATGCATTAAAAATATTTTTTTCTTATTATTCTTCCGTACAGTCAGGGCACTGCCCTGACTCATATTACCAGAAGCACTGCCCTGACTCATATTTGCAATAAGACGAGTCAATGCCTCGTCTCTACGCAAATCCACATACCCAACAGCATTATCCAAAATATTTTTATTAATCCCTGCATTGCTATTTGTACCCATTATTATCAAATTATCAAATTCAAATATAAAATTATCAATATATTTTCGTTTTCCCATAATAATCCGTGCAAATTCTTTATAATCAGCAATTTTAAATCCACTAGCAAACACAGATGCCCCCAAAGGATTGAGGTCATGGTTGCCCGGAATTACAATCACCATACCTCTGTTTATAAAATACTTAAATGCTTTATAAAATTTCATATAACCAAGGCCATCATCTGTAATGTCGCCTGTTACAACAATTAAATCAGGATTTTCTCTTTTTAAAGATACTACTATTTTATCCAAGATATCATCATCTACAATATGCCCTTCTTTTGTTTGAAAACCATTCCATAAAATATGTAAATCAGAAATATGAGCAATTTTATTTATTTTTCTATTTAAATCAACAAAACCATCTTTTTTACTGTATAATTCATATAATTCATTAACTAAAAACTGTTCATCAAGCCCATATCCAATTAATTTTCTGCTTGGTAAATGAAGAAGTCTTTTTAATTTGGGGTAAAACCGGTGAATTTGAATCTCAAATTCCTTGTTTTCAATTTCATAATTCTTTTGCTTTTCCCAAAAAATATAAGCATTTAAAATTTTTTCTTTCTGCTCCCAGAATGGCCTAACCTTTGCTCGCTCAATATTACTATGAATAAAAATTTCTATTATTTCCCCAATATTTTTCATCGTTCCTCAAAATCAACTTACTCTATGAATAAATTTCATTCATTTTTGCAATTTTCTCCTTAAACCAATTCCTCATTTCAACAGGTTCAATAATTTCAACTTCATTCATAAACTGCGGAAAGAACAATTTTGCCTTTAAATCACTTGCCTCTACAATATAAATAATATTATCCGAATTTTTAACATTTTGCTTTTCAATAATTTTAGGAATAAAGGTAAACTGATTATACAATTTAACTCCCTTAGGTGTTAATTTTACTTTAACAAATTTATTAAATGATAAATAAGGGTCAAAATTTTTTATATATTCTTTTATTAAGCTTTCATCTCTATGTATTTGTTCTTTTAAAGAATCAATTACTTTTTCTATTTTATTTAATCTGTAATTTACAATTTTTTCATTTTTATAGCAATAACAACAAATATAATTAAATCTTTCTTCCTTTGTTGAAGAAATAAAAAATGGTTCAATTGTTCTAAACTGACCATAAAATTTTATTTTTATTTGTTTTTTATTTTCAATCGCTTTAATTACTCTATCATAGACATCATTATAAATAATTATTTCTCTTTTATCAGATGGATAATTTATATAAGTATAAAAAAGAGAACGAAATAAAAGCGACTGACTATCAATTTTTTCATTAAAAAATTCAGAATATGATTCCAAATAAATTTCTGCATTATCATTATTTAAATTAAATTGATAATTAACATTGTTTTTATCAGCTTTTTCATCAAAAATTTTATAATTATATTTAAGTTTTTCAAATATAATATTTGAGAGTTTATTTTTATTTATTCCAAATTTTTTAACATCACTTTCCACAATTTCATATATAAAAAAAGGTAGCGAAAATCTTATTTTATGAGGTGCCATATATTCTCCCATAATTAACACAGTTTATTAACTCTACAATTTATTATTTTCTAAATCAAATATTTTATTGCTAAGTGAAAATATTTTTTCGGTTAAATCTTCTATTTTTTTATTTATAATCTCCAAATCTGTTTTATTTACGGATTTAATTTGCTTAAAATATAATTCCCCTTGTTCATTTATCAAATCTTCAAGTTTTTTCTTTAATGTATCCATATTAATTCCATTTGAATAAGTAACCCGCCCTATTTTCATAGCAAGTTCAATAGCCTTTTTACTCAATCCTCTTGAATTAGCTCTTTTTTTAGCATGTTCGGTTAATTTTTTCATGTTTCCTCCGAAAATCAAAATCATACTTAATTATAATTTATTTTTAAATAACCGCAATGAACAGTATCACCATGCTAATAGTTCACATTTTAGCAAACTATATTTTATAACTTATTAATTTTACTTATTTTTATTTTTTAAACTAGTTCATAATTTATTACAATAGTTAAATTATGTCCCAATCTTTGAATACTGGCTGAAATCCTTTTTCAAGAAGATAATCATGTACTTCTTTTACACTTCTTTCATCACTTATTTCAAATTGCTCGGTATGTCCTTTATCTTCTGAATACCCCCCCACACTAGTTTTTACTCCTCCTGAAACTTTAGTTATTCCTAAAGGCAATAAATTCCCTCTAAATTCATCACTTTCTCTTGTTGAAAGAGTTATTCCAACTCTGGGTAAAAACAACCTCAAAGCCATCAAAATCTGAACATATTCCCTATCATTAACAATATATTCATACTGATAACCTCCTTTTGTAGGCCTTAATCTTGGTAATGAAATTGCAAGTTCAACATCAGGAAAATATGTTCTTATATACTTTGCATGTTTTGCAAGATAGTAGGCATCTCTTTTAGTGTTGCTTAACCCCATTAAAAAGCCTATATTTAATCCAATAACACCAGCCTTTGCCCCTCTTTCTGGAGCCTCAAGCCTAAATTTAAAATCAGCTTTAGGCCCTTTTTTATGATATTTTTTATAATTTTCCTCATCATAGGTTTCTTGATAAATTGTTAAATAATTAACACCTGCTTTATTTGCCATTCTGTATTCAGCATCGCTCAAAGCTTTAATTTCAATGCCAATCATAGGAAAATATTTTTTTAGTACATTTGCTGCATCAACAATATATGAAGTGGAAGCTTTTTTAGAATCCCCTGTAAGTAATAATACTTGTCTTATTCCCATATCGTAAATAGCTTTTGCTTCTTTATCAATTTCATCTAATGATAATTGACGCCTTGTCATTCCACTATTTGCTCTATAACCACAATAAGTACAATCATTTTCACAATAATTTGAAATATATAAAGGGGTAAACATCTGTATAGCTTTGCCAAAATATTGCCTAGTTAATTTATTGGCTTTTTGTGCAATAGCCTCTAAAAACGCTTCTGCTCTAGGTGAAATCAAGGCCAAAAAGTCATCTTCTGTTATGAAATCCTTTTCTATTGCTCTCAATATTTGCACATCTGTTACATTATTTAATGTTTGCTCTATATCTATTTTTGATATTTCTTTTAATTCATCATAAAAACTCATTTTACCTCTTTTAAAAAGAGAATAATTTCTCTATAAATTTCTATACCAAATTAAAGTTCAAAAAGCAATGAGATAAAAATAATTTAATTTGATTTTAGTTTGAAATTAATTATTTTATTGTATAAAATTTGAGATTATTTGAGATTATTTGAGATTATTAATTACTTGTTGAACAAGTGATGTTATCCATGTAAATTTCCCAGTTTTCAGAAGTGTTACCTAACCAGAATAGGGTAAACTTTTTATCTCTGTCAACAATCATAGGATAAACGTTAAGCTCTGAATTCTGTGAAACCTGCTCCACTTGCTGTGAAACATTGCCAAGCATATCAACTCTTGCAAGATAAATATTTGAAACAGCAGTATTACTTGTATCTGGAAGTCCGTGAAATGTTATTATATATTGATTACCTGTCCAAACCATAGAAGGTTGTCTATATACTCTTGAAGAAGCAACTGCAACATTAGTTACATTTAGCTGTTCAAGTCTTTTATTAAACTTCCAAACTTTAATAGTATTATCAGTATTTTCTGTTGCTACAAAATAAACATTTTCACCATTTTCCTTTTGCTGATGAAATGAATAATGTGTTCTTCTATTTATACCACTAACAAAGGTTTTAGGATACCCTGAAATAATATCACCTGTATCTTTATTTATTTTATAGAACTTTAAATTATAATCATGTTCAACAACATATATCAAATACTCTCCATCAAATGAAATTTGTGTATAATCAGAATAAGTATGTCCTAAGGCTGGATATTCTTTAGAAACTAAATTAGTTGTACTTGCAGTATCATTTGAAACAATTGCCAGTCTTGCATAACGATAATCAGAATTTTCACCACTATAATTATTTCTTAAAAATGAAATAGCAAACTTATTATCAACCCATGTTA
Source organism: bacterium (assembly GCA_027064085.1). Classification (GTDB taxonomy): domain Bacteria; phylum UBP6; class JAFGXH01; order JAFGXH01; family JAFGXH01; genus JAMOQH01. Next base: position 25,234 of record JAMOQH010000174.1, read on the forward strand.
CAGAAGGTTCCTGATCAATAAAATAAGAATTATTTCCTCTATCATATACGGTTACAGGCTGACTTAATTTATTACCATATCTGTTTATAAACACTCTTTTTAAATATCTTCCTGATTCTCTCCATACAATAATATATTTCTCATCTGTTGAATCTGCAGCAATTGCAAATTTACCAATTGTTTTACCTGCAGTATTGCCAGAGGCAGTAATTTGATATTCTGTGCCACTTGTTTGATCTCCTGAAATATTATATCTAGCCATATAAATCTGGTCACTTCCATCTCTTTGGTCAACCCAGATTGCAATAAACTCATTTTTGCTCCAAATTATAGAATAATTAGGCCTATCACATTGGTCTGTACCATAAGTATCACTTGCATCACAGCCACTATTACTATCACCATATGTTAATCTTTTATCTGTTCCATCACTATAAACAATCCCGTTATCAACGATATTGTCACAGTTATCATCAAGAAAATTACATGTTTCAGTAGTTCCAAAATTTATATTAGCATCATTATCATTACAATCAGTACCTGTAATACCATTAGGATCTTCACACGATGCATCTGCAAAGTTATCATCATCCACATCAGGTAACTCATATTTACAACTGTCTGTTCCTTCGTCACAATATGCAGCAGCAAGACAAGCATAAGTATCATCATCTTGATGGCAATCTATAGGAGTACCTGATTTGCAGAAATGGTCGGTACCACAAACTTCAGAACCATTACAGTACAAATCATCATCACAGTCTCTGTCACCAAAACAGGAACTATAACAATTTAAACCGTCAGCTTTATAATTTTCATCACATTCACATGAAGCAACACCATCAGTAACAACACATGTTCCATGACCACTACAATCCTCACCATAACATTTATCTTCTATGCAATTTAGACCATCAACTAGATAACCTTCATCACAAGCACAAACAGGTTGTTCTTCAACAACGGCACACGTTCCATGACCACTACAAGTAATATTTGCACATAAATTTTCCATTGCTAAACAAGTTTCAGGTGCATCATTTGGACGGTAGTAACCTTGGTTACAAGAACAAGTTGCTACACCATTGGCATCAAAGCAAATACCATGACTATCTTCTGTTACTCCATCAGTACAAGAAACACCTTCACAAACTGTGCTACCTTGGTTTTCTTTACATGTATGGTCAGATTCATCACAGTATTTATTACCTAAGCAATCGCCATTTGAGGAACAAAAGCCATCTTTTGCAACACAAGCTCCTTCTTTGCACTCTTCCCAAGTATTTTCACAAGATACATTTACACAAGGATCTATAACAATACAATGTATTTTATCATCAGTAATAGCATAACCATTTGAACATAAACAGAGAGGTTCGCCATTACTCACAACACACTGCCCATGACTTAAATCAGTATTATTTCCATCATCACAAATAACTCCATCACATGGATTCGCAGGTAGTTTGCATGTATGGTCAGATTCGTCACAGTATTTATTACCTAAGCAATCGCCATTTGTTGAACAAAAGCCATCTTTTGCAACACAAGCTCCTTCTTTACATTCTTCCCAAGTATTTTCACAAACAACATCAGCACAAGGATCAGTATTATTTTCCACACATGTTGTACCAACAGCAGTATAACCAGGTTCACAAATACAAATTGCATTATCACCACTAGGAACACAACTTCCATGACCACTACAATCTATATTTTCACATGGATTAGTAGTATCATTTTCTACACATGTTGTACCAACAGCAGTATAACCAGGTTCACAAATACAAATTGCATTATCACCACTAGGAACACAGCTTCCATGACCACTACAATCTATATTTTCACATGGATTAACTACTTTATCTTTACACAAATGACTATTTAAATCACATACCTGCTCTGTACAATCATCATCAGATACACAAAAGCCTTCTTTGGTTTCACACTTATCTTCTTTACATTCCTGCCAAGTTTCACAAACAGTATCACCACATTTATTTTCTTCTTCCTGTAAAACACAACTCGGCACACCCGCAACATCAATATTTGAATATCCTGTTTCACACACACAAGCAGGCTTATTATTTAATGCCACACATTGTCCATGGTCTCCACATGTAATATTCTGACACGCACTGTTATCAGTTGACCCAGAAGGGCTGTCACTACACCCCCAAAATATAAAAACTGTGAAAAACAAAAAAATGAATTTTTTCATAACACCTCCATAAAAGTCCATTAAAACTAAAATAAAAAATTTACAACTTGGACAAAAGTTGTAAAAATATACAATGTTAAATAAATAAAAATTATTTTAAAAACAAATTTATAAAAAACGGAGTAAATAACAAACATCAATTATCCTCAATGGTACAATAATTTCCATGCCAAAGAATATTTGCAGGCTTCCACCACCTATTTGTACTAGTGCTAGTACTTCTAAGCCTATCTTTATAATATTCCTTTACAATAAATTCATCTTCAACCTGCGATTTACATAGTATTTTCAACTTAAGATTCTCTCCCGTTCCCTCAAAAGCATAAACTCCTACTCGATAAACATCTCCTGTTCTGTTTCTAGGTGAAGGAACATTAATATTTTCTGGTCTATTACATTCCAAGTTATCATTACCAGGACATCCAAAACCAACAGTATTATCCAAGTCAAGATATGGATTATCTAGATTATTTGAAGTATTCCATTC
>JAMOQH010000175.1 GCA_027064085.1 bacterium
GCCACTCATTAGTCGCATCATAATTTCAAGAAAATAAACTAGAAATTAAATAATAATTGACTAATAAATCAAAAATTACAGCTTTTGAATTATTCAACAAAAATATTTATCTTAAAGGAGGAATTAACGAGAGGAAATAATTAATTTATTAACAATGCCCATTACTCGAATTTTTAGAGGGGAAAGCAAGTAGTCTTTAACAGACTGAGAACCTTTTATCAACTACTAAACTTCTCCCAAAATCGTTAACCAAATTTATGATTGTTATTTAGTTACTTGAGTAAATTTATTTATATTTGCTAAATATGCAAATACTATTTTTTTTAATGGAGTTAAATAATGGAAAAGATTTTATTTATCACCTTTATAATGACCATTGCATTTCTTTTTACCAATAATCTTTGGTCAACAACTTATTACGTTTCCAATACTGGTAGCGATCATAATCTAGGAACAGAAACTGCCCCTTTCGAACATATTCAATTTGCAATTGATAACCTTCAAACCGGAGGTGAAATAATTGTAGAAGAAGGTACTTATGATCCGACTGTACTTGACTCAAATATTGATCTAGTTGAGGATTTATATATTCACAGTAGATTCGATGTAAATTCTCCTAACAGCACTTACTACATCGAATATACAATTATCAGTGCTGGGACGATTGATACTGCAATTGATATTTATAGTTGTGATACTAATGATTTCCAAATTGTAATCGAGGGATTTTCAATAAAAGATGGTCATTATGTAAATACTAATAATCAAGGGCACGGTGTTAAAGCACAAGGATCATCTATCTCACTTAAATTGAATTATAACTTTATCTCAAATAACACCTCTAGTACTCGTGGAGCAGGCATTAGCTGCATATTAGGTGATTTTGAAATAATCAATAACAAAATATTCCAAAACTTAACAGAGACTCAAGGTGGTGGAATTAGTATTGACTCTGCAGTAGCAATAATAAGTAACAATGAAATATATTCGAACACAGCTGTTTATTACGGTGGTGGAATTGGATGTTTTGGATGTGGTAATTCTTATAGAGAATATGATGTAGAGATACTTGAAAACTCAATTCACGATAATACAAGTAATAGAGGTGGAGGTATTGGTATTTTACCTGATCACCATAGATACTTGATTTCTGATAATGATATTTACGAAAACGATACAGTGAATATTTGGGATAATGGTCAAATAGAGTACTATGCAGGTGGTGCTGGCATTAATATAGCAGGTAATACTCACGCAATAAATAATCGAATAGTTAATAATACAAGTGAGTATGCTGGTGGCGGTGTTGTATGTGGTGAAAATGAGTTCACGAATACAATTTTTGATGAATGTTTAATTTTAGAAAATATTGCTGCTAAAGGTGGTGGTATTTATTATGAAAGTGGTAAAATTGAGATTTCGAATTGTACAATAATAGATAATGATTCCTCAATATCTGGTGGTGCTATAAATATTGATTGTGAGTTTTCAAACCCTTATGACTTGATTCATCCAGTCATTCAGAATTGTATATTATATGGCAATCAAGCAAATAATACTTCGAACCAAATCAATATTACTAATGATTCAAGCATTGTGGATGAAATTGAGTTATCCTATACTTGTTTAGACGGTAATATTACAGAAATCACCGGTAGTACATCTGACTTAGTTTCTAGTGATATTTTTGACCTTGATCCACGTTTTGTCGATTATGCAAATAATGATTTCACTTTATCAAACAATTCACCTTGCATTGATGTTGGTAATCCAAGTTCAAACGGTATTGATATAGATTTAGATGAAGATGGAACCCGTAAAGATGTAGGCTGTTATTCAATTGACCAAGATTTGATCACTTATAATAGAACCCTTAGAACAGGTTGGAACTGGCTCTGTTTCCCACGCCTAAAAAGAGTGGATTATGTTAATAACAATGTTATTTTACCAACATTCGGTACAGGAAAATTTATTGACCCTCTCTGGATAGATACTGTTTCTGGATTTGCACCATATTCTATAAATGGTAATGATCCTAATCCACCAATTTGGCTTAATAACCATTGGGTGCAAAATTCTTTTGTAATTGAGAGTATTGAAGGATTTAAACTCAATATGAGCGGAACTGCAACAGAAAGTCAAGTGGGAGCTTTGGATAGCCCATACACAAAAATTCAGTTAACGAACTTAGATACTAGACCTTCATATATCGGCTATATCTTAGCTGAACCTGGTTTAATTACCGAAGTAGTTCCTCAAGGTATGCTGCAATATGAGTTCCAAATTCAAGCTCAAAATTGGTGTGCTACTTACGATCCAACAAGTCTTGGTGGTAACTGCTGGAAATTTGACACAACTTCAGAACCGGTTATTAAATGCGGTCAAATGATTGCACTAAAAATGCTGGCTGCAATAAATGGAGAATTTGTTTTCCAATGGCGTGAGCCACAAACAACTCGTGTAGATTATGTTGAAAGACCAATGCCTGAATACTTCAGCTTTGTAGAACAAGAGGATTACTTACCTGTTTTTCTTGAGTTAGATTGCAACAATCTTCCTCAGGAGATTGGTTTATTCATCAATGGTATATGCAAAGGTGCTGCTGTTGTTAATCAAAATCAAACTGAAGAAGCTATTTGCCAAATCAACGCTTATGTTATGGAAGAAACGAGTGACAACTTTTTGGAAGAGTTAGATATTGTCTATTACTACGAATCAAGAAATACAATAATGAACTACAACAAATTTGCTGTGTATAATCAGCAAAATTCTGAATACTACAATCAGAGCCTTATTTTAGCTGATGTTTTAGATAAAGATCAAATAACTATCTCAATGAGAGGTTGTAGTTATGAAGAGTCTCCTGAAGCAGAATTTGAATTTAGAAGTCATAACTATCCGAATCCATTCAATCCAATAACTGACATTTATTTTTCTCTACCTACAGCATCTAATGCAATTTTAGATATCTACAATATTAAAGGTCAAAGGGTAAAAACACTTGTTAATGGGCAACTAGATGAAGGTGAACATAAAATTACTTGGGATGGTACTGATAGTAATTGTAACCAAGTTAGTAGTGGAATTTACTTCTATCGCTTACAAAGTGGAAAAAAAGTCATTAATAAGAAGATGATGCTCCTTAAATAAACCAAAAGTAATGGAAACATATATCGTAGGCGAGAATAAATTCTCGCCTACGATTACAAAGGAAAACGAATGAAACAAAAACTTATACTTTTTTGTATGTTATGTCTATCTGGTGTAGTCTTGTCGATACCCGATTCGCTATTATTATCTAACACTATCACAGTAAATCAGGATGGATCTGCTGATTACACACAGATAAACATAGCAGTTGCAGAAAGTGTTGATGGTGATACAATAAAAGTATATCCTGGTACTTATGAAGGCAATATATTGCTGGAAGATCGACATAACCTGCTTATTACCAGTCTCTACCATTGGACTGAAATTGATTCTTTTATGTACAATACAATAATCGATGGAGAATTAGAATACACGGGCATTAAATTTGATTTATGTTCCAATATTACGTTACAAGGATTTACAATTCAAAACTGTGTAGGTACAAATCCTCATTATTGTGGGGCTGGTATCAGAATAATGAGATCTGATCCGATTTATATTTTTGATAATTATATCACAGAAAATCACGCCAGTTGGGGGGGGGGGGTCAATATATCAGGCAATTTCCCTGAAAATCAAAATTATGTTGATTTAAGAAATAATGTTATTACAAAAAATTATGCTGCTAACGGTGCCGGTCTAAATGTTACAAACTACTCTACATTATTAATGAACGAAGAAAATTGTAATTTAATCTATAACAATTTTGCTAATTTTAGTGCGGATATACATTTGGACGTAGTTTCTTCTCAAAATATTTTTGTAGAAAAAATCAGCATAAATCCCTCTGATGATAATTTTTCACCATACTATTATTATGATTATAACTCAAATTGCAATTTGTCTGCTAATAATTATATGTATGATTTATATGATAATGATGTTTACGTAGATGGCATAAATGGCAATAATAATAATCCAGGATCTAGTGAAGAGCCCTTTAAAACAATTACCCACGCATTATCAAGAATACGAAGTAACACTGATAATACAAACAAAGTATATATTAACTCAGGTATATATAATCAAGAAGGCTGTAGTTTGCCAATAAAAAATAATATTGGTATTATTGGAAATGACAATACGATTATTGATTATAATAATCGTTTCTTCTTTAATATATTAATATCAGGAGGTACTGTCTCGCAAATTCAAAATCTTACAATAGAAAATATTTTGTTTTGCAACATTAATACTTCACATATAACATCTATTATGATGTTTTGTAATCCTGAAAACATCATACTAAATAATATAAAATTTGAAAATATTCAACTTAATCACAGTTTATTATATTTTTGGCAAGATTTCTTAAATAGTGCTAAGATAGATTTATTTAATGTCCATATTGATAATTACACAAATGGACTCGCTTTAGGTAGTTTTGGTGCAGATACAGATATTATAAATTGTTCAATAAAAAACTCTGAATATACATATTGGGGAGAAGGTGAAGCAAAAGCAGTAATTGCTTTTGCAGGATATGTTTATAATCCAAATCACCCTACAATAAATGTTATTAACACTGAAGTCACAAATAATGAAGCAGCCAATAACTGGCCGGGTGAAACTGGTGCTCCTTGTGGTATTTGCACAGGTCCAAGGACTAATGTAAATATTATAAATAGTACAATAACCAATAATCGTGGCGTTCCATCCTACTATCATCCAAGTGGTGAATATGGTAGAGCAATTCGATTCTGGGAGCAAGATTCGCACGTAAATATTATAAATTCAATCATATATGGAAATGATGAGTTGGATATTGGCTACAAAGACCCAGGATTTTACGATCAAAATAATAATTATAGCTTAAATGTTGTGAATTCTATTGTTGGTGCACATGAGATTGATTTACTCGATAATCAAATTAGCTTTGATGATGTCTGGAATGATGACCCTGGATTTGCTGGTGAAGAATCAGAATATCCATTTTCTCTACTTGAAAATTCTTATGTGATTGATGCAGGAACAATGAACTATCTGGATTATCTACCAGAAGGGTTTGAATTTCCTGAATTCGATTTAGCAGGAAATCCACGAATAAGCGGGTATGCAATTGATTTAGGTGCTTATGAGTATCAGGACTCAGTATTCACTCAAGAAACAGAAATATCTAATCCTACCAAAGTGACAAAAATCAATAGTTATCCAAATCCCGTAAGACTGAGTAAGCGAAGTGGAGTAACAACAAAAATTAGATTGAATCTAGTTGATGAAGGAAATTATAAATTGGATATTTACAACATAAAAGGTCAGAAAGTACGCTCAATTCTAGACGCATTTTTAGCAAGAGGCAAGCACTCTTTCTCTTGGAATGGGAAAGATATTAACAATAGAAGCTTATCAAGTGGAACTTACTTGATTAAATGTGAACTTGATGGAGAATTAGTAACAACCAGTAAGATGACAATAGTAAAATAGCAATTCCTAAAATTAAAGATTTGGCTGAGCTTGAAGATTGATGCGACTAACAAACGTGTCAGCGGGTAGGCTGGGTGGTTTATTTGGGCTGAATCGTACCTATTCAGGTTTGGGCGGTTTGTTCGGTCGTGATCGTTCCGATCCCGCTGCACACGCCAACATTATGCAGCTTCTATAGGCGGAGTTAGTGGAAGCTCTAAGATAATTCTTTGAGGTTTTTTCCCAAAATTCCCAACTGTTCAACGATTTTGAGTTTGATAAAAGCAAATTCAACCGAGAATTGTA
>JAMOQH010000176.1 GCA_027064085.1 bacterium
AGCAAAGTTATGTCTTAAACCTAAGTTGTGACCAACTTCATGAATTGTTGTTCCATAAAAAATTTCTTTTTGAATATATTGAAAAGCTTGTTCTCTTGTCCAATTATCAATAGTTATTTTATCAGCAATATATTTAGCTAAAGCTAGCATTGAAGATTCATTAAAATCACTCATCATAATAGTCTTTTTAGCTAAAATTCTTCTTAATTCTTGTTCTTTTTTAAGGTTTTGAGCAGATAACCAAGTTAATGGAGAAACATCAGAGTTTCCTTCAACAAAATCTTTAGATGGATTAATCATAGCTCTTATATCTTTATTTTCAAGAGATTTTTCAATATCAGTACCTTTCAAAGAATTTAATCTATCTTGAAAATGATTTCCAACCATCTTTTTATCTTTAATTGCAGCTTTAAAGCCTTCAATTCTGTTAGACAACTTAGCTTCTGCAAATTTTCTAGCAGATTTAACTGTAATTTTATTATCTAAAAATTTATGTCCAGCAGTTGTATCAATTGTTATATTATTAGAATGAATTTGACCATCTTTCTTTTGCTTTAAGTATTCTGAAATATATCTACCAGAAATATAATCATCAACATCAGTTGTTCCATTTACTAAGTCAACTAATTCTAAAACATATTGTGTATACCATTCTAATTCATTTCCATAAATAAAAGCATTTGCAGAAATTGTTCTACCTGTTAAAGGGTCTGCAGCAAGTGGACCATAACCTAATGGAGATGATGCTTGTGGATTAGTAACCCAATAAATTAAATTATATCTTAAATCTCCTGCTTCTGGACTTAATTGCTTGTCTGCTGCTAAATTTGGATCATAACCACACTTTGGGTTATCTTCAGCTCTAACAGGGTTGTGACAAATAATAAAAATATTATCTTCTGGCCCATTCCATACAAATTTAGAACCTAAAGTAGCTCTTGCAACATCCATAAAGACATTATTCCAACCTTTTCTTAGTACTTGATTTCCACTATAAGCCAAAATAGATGGTTTTCCATCAGCAATCCACTTAGCAGCAGACCATAACTCTTCAGGAAACTGCTTATTTACATAGTAAATTATAGGTCTAATCTTTCCAGTATACTCACCGTTTTCATCTTTTTCAAAAATATCAAAAACATTTGCATAATATGTCTTAGCTCCCTCTAAGAATCCTCTATCTTTATCATAAACATATTTTTCAGTTCTAAAGAAACCAAATTTTTGCATTTTATGTTCATCATAATCAACAGGTTTTTCTGCATATTGTTTATCCGTTTTTTTCATGAAATCAGTTTTAACAGTAATTTCTTGACCTAAACAATCTCTAAAAGCTCTTGAGTTTAGGTAACAAGTTGGGTATTTAGTTCCATAATAATCAAAAGTTTCTGGCTGAGCTAATATTTTAGTTGTAATACTCATATAACCATTTTCTTCATCAAAAATAGGTGCCCATCTATCACAGTAAGGATCAACTCCTTTAGGAATATCTGAACAATAGAAATTTACTCCTTGTTGAGGAATAGCATTAGGAGCACCAAATCTAAAATCAGGAATTAAATTTTTAGAAAAATCTACTCTTAAATAATCTCTTTTATACCAAGGTCTATCTGACATATTTTCAACAATAACATTAGTTTGCTCACCTGTTGAACTGTTGTATTGTCTCTGTACATCAAAATGTGCTTGAATTCTATAAGCAGCAACAGGAGTTCCTTGGAAAGCATTTCTGGAATCAAGCTTATAACCTTCAGGACAATCCTGATTATAGCCTAAAACTTTAACATCACCATCTTTAGAACAAACTGTTCCATAATTTTTTATACCATCTTTTTGAGCTTGAACATAAGCTTCTGAACCAGGATTATGCTCATAAGTTCTATAAGCAATAAGATACTTTTCTTGAATATCCCATTTAATCAAACTGGTTTCTGTTTGTTCTCCAATAAAAGTAAATGCTGTATTGTAAGGAACATCTACAATAGTGTCTCTCATATACCATTCACCATCAAAAAACGATTTTTTAATTTTATTTGGTTGGGTTCTATCTATGTCCCCAACCTCACTAGCACATGAAGTTACTAGTAAAATTGTTGTAATAAACAATAGCTGTAAAAGATATCTCATTATTACTCCTCCTCCTTAAAAAGTTGTATTTATATCAAGAAAAAACATACTTGAATTATCTGCAGGTGTACTAAAATTAAACCAAGGGAAATGAAATCCTTTTTGGTCTGAAGTTTTAGGTAGTTGAGCAGTACTCACCCCAAAAGACAAACCAAACATTTTATTAATTTGCCAACTTAAGTCAATTCCACCTAAAATCAAATCTCTAAACGCCTTTCCTGTTGAAGCATTAGAAGCAGTTAAATCATCTTCTTCAAATGATCTATATACCCAAGCTTGAGAATAGGCAAAATTCATTCCCACTGAAATTGTATCAGTAATAGAATAGCTCAATGCAACACTATTTGATAAAGAAAAGGATACATTATTACTTCCTGTTGAAATAATATCATTTTCTAATAATTCTATACCATCTTCTCTATGATATGTTTTAAAATCACTTAAATCATCTTTTTTTATTACAGGAGTAGTATAACGATTAAAGTTCTTTTTAAAAGTTATTGCATAAGAAAGTGATAACTTACCAAAAGATTTTGCTACCATCAATGATAATGCAGGAGCAAATAATAGTGTTGCTTTTTGGCTCGCTAAAGATGTAGGTAAAGACAACTTCAATGAACCTTTAATAGACAGTCCTAAATCTTCAAAAGTATAAATACCTCTTGATGCAGATAAACTTAAATCACTAAATAATATTTGATTAGCATGAGTTGTTGAATCTGATTTAGTATATTCCATTGATGCAGAAATACCTAAGCCAAATGAATACCCCCAATCTCTATAACTTGGAGCAATCATTAATGTTTGAGCGAATAAAGGATTTCTTGCATATTCATTTGATACAAATGTTCCTTGACCTAAAGCTGAATCTAAAACAACAGCCAAACCATATTTTTTAGTTTCTTTCATAGAAACTTTTTCTGTAGCAGTAGAAGTCAAAACCGCCACATTTTCTTTTTTTTCTTTGGATTTAGCTCTCAACTCTGTCTTTACTTTTGCATCTGTTTTTACTTCTGCATCTGTCTTTACTTTTGCATCTGTTTTTACTTCTGCATCTGTTTTTACTTTTGCATCTGTTTTTACTTCTGCATCTGTTTTTACTTCTGCATCTGTTTTTACTTCTGCATCTGTTTTTACTTTTGCATCTGCTTTTACTTTTGCATCTGCTTTTACTTTTGCATCTGTCTTTACTTTTGCATCTGTCTTTACTTTTGCATCTGTTTTTACTTTTGCATCATTCTTTTTAGCCTCATCGGCTTTCTTAGTTGTGTCATCTTTTTTAGATTCTTCTTTTTTAAGAGTAGAATCCTTTTTGGAATCAACAACTTGTTCTTTTTTAACATCCTTCCTTTTGGGTTCCTTTTTAACTTCTTGACTATACAGTGAAAAAGTTGAAAACAAAAGGAGAATTGAAATAAAAATTTTCGTCATTCCACCTCCATTATATAAAATAAGTAATACAAACGAGTGATTATAAATTTATCAGCATACTTTGTCAACACTTTTGTAGTTTTAACTAGTAATCACTAAATATCACCCTAAAATCCCCAACATTGTAAGCTTAAATGTAAAAAACAAAATAAACAACCTTATCATTTATAAATACTTATATTCGTATCAAAAAAGTACTAATAAATTATTAAGACTCCCAACACATTGAGATAACACATAAATATATAAAAAAAGATTGCAACTGATTTTACGAATCAAATGATGTATCAAATCAAATAACAAGAATAAATCCCTAAAAAAACAAACGGAGAAAGAAAAATAAAAAAAATCTTGATTTAATCATAGTAAATACTATAATCTAGTAGCTATTTAACACTACTTTAAGGAGAGTTAATGAATATTGGCAATACTATCATAAACTCAGTTGGCTATACTGATATGGGCTTAGTAAGAACAAACAATGAAGATAGCTTCTATTTAAATAAATTACAAAACCTATTTATAGTCGCTGATGGTATGGGGGGACATAATGCTGGAGAAATCGCATCATCAAAAACAGTTGAAATAATTTCAGAAAATTTTAATAAATATTACCAAGATGATAAAGCCTATATTAAACAAATAAAAAAACTATTCAATAGTCAACTTTCCACTTTTGAAAATCTATTAAAAGAATTGGTAATAGAAGCCAACAAAGAAATATACTTTGATTCCTTATCAAACTACGAAACAACAGGTATGGGAACAACTTTAGAACTTTTAACGATAGATGAAGATAACTACTATATTGCACATGTTGGAGACAGTAGAATTTACTTACAAAGAGGCTCTAGACTAGTTCAATTGACAACCGATCACTCTCTAGTTCAAGGCTTAGTAGATAAAAACTTACTTGCTACTCAAGATGTAAAAAATAATCCATATTCACATATTTTAACAAATGCAATAGGAATACAGCCCGACTTCTTTATAGATTTACTAAAAGAACCATACCAAGATAATGATAAAATCCTAATGTGTAGTGATGGATTAACAGACATGGTTAGTGATGAAAATATAAAATTTATTCTTGGGATTCCTGATTTATCACTTGAAAGCCGAGCGGAGCTTCTTATTGATACAGCAAAAAGAAATGATGGACTTGATAATATAACTTTAATTCTATTAGAGATTCATAAAAAACATGAATAAATTAACAATTTTACAAAAAAAGATAAATTATAGTTTTAAAAACATAGAATTACTGAAAATGGCTTTAACACATAAATCTATGTCCAATAAAACAACTCAAAACAACCAAAGACTAGAGTTTTTAGGAGATTCAATACTTGGAGCTATTATTTCAGGCTACCTATATAATAAATTTCCTAACTATAGCGATGGAGACTTAACAAAACTAAAAAGCTTACTAGTAAGAAAGGAAACTTTAGCAAAATTAGGAAAAAAGTTATCCTTATCAGAATACTTAATAATATCAGATAAAACAACAAACATTACTATTTCTATGTTTGAAGACACAGTAGAAGCTATTATTGGAGCTATATATCTAGATTCTAATTTTAATTTAACAGAAAATATAATAATATTATTATTTGAGAAGTATTTTATGAAAGAGATTAGCAATAGAAATTTTTTAAAACAAGAACTATCATTTACTGCAAAATTAAAAGAATACTCTGAGAAAAAATATCAAATCTCTCCAAAAATTAAAATGATAAAAAAAGAGGGAAAAGATAATGCTCCAACATTTATTATGGAAGTGAAAGTAGGAAATATTATAGAACAAGGAAAGGGAAATAGTAAAAAAGAGGCAATATCTAGTGCATCACAAAAAATTCTAGATATAATACAAAGTTTATAGAGATTCCTCTTGACAACCTATGACAAAAAAGATATAAGTTTATTTTTTAGGAGATATTCATGAAATTCTTTTTTATATTTTTTATAACTCTCTCCATATTTGGAAAAACAAACACTGATAATAGTAATAGTGTAACACTACTAGGAGAAATAATTGCAGAAAGTTCAACAATTGAAGATAATGATACTAAATCAAATAAAATAAATAGCCAAAAAATACAGAAAACGAGTAGTAAAACACTAAAAGAAGCAATAAGTAAATATCCATCTATACATTTTAATATAGGTTCAAGAGGTGAAGCTAGCTTTAATTTAAGAGGCTTTACAAGTAGAGAAATTCCTATACTAATAAATGGTATTCCTATCTATATGCCTTATAGTGGTAGCATGGATTTATTTAAAATAAATACAGAAATGATAGAAGAAATTAAAATAAATACTGGTGCATCTTCTGTTTTATATGGTCCTAACTCTATGGGAGGAGCTATTAATATTGTGACTAAAGTTCCTAAAAAAGGATTACATATAAATCTATGGAATGAAATAGGATTAAAGAATAATTATTATGGGGGTACGACTTTAAGTTATACTAAAAATAATTTTTACTTAATATTTTCTCCACAATATTGGTATAGTGATGGCTATACTATGCCTAAATCCGGTCAAGATATTATAGAGAATAGTTCATTAATTGAGGATAAAAATATAAGGGAAAACTCACAAAAAAAAGGCTACTCTACCCTAGTTAAGTTAGGATATCAAAATAAAAAATCTTCTTATGAGTTATCTTATCTACATTTAAATGAAAATAGGGGAATGCCTATTGAATTAAATAACTCTAAAGCAAGATATTGGAAGTTCCCTGATTGGAAAAAAAATAATTTAACTTTCATATCTGATAATAAATTAAATAATAATCTAAATATGAAAAATAGAATTTTTTATGATTCTTACTACAATAAGTTAGATGGCTATAAAGATATAAAGTTTACAAAACTAAAATTTAATAGTATTTATGATGATTATAGTTACGGTTTTATTTCAAACCCTAAATTTGATTTTTTAGAAATAAACAGCTTGGAATTTTCTATTTTTTATAAACATGATATACACAGAGAAGGAGAAGATAAATTATCATTAAATGAATATGATAATTATGCAATGGATACCTTTTCTATTGCATCTGAATATAGACTAGAATTAGAAACAATATCCTTAGTCGCAGGAATATCTTATGATTTAAATACAACTAATACTAAAGATAACAAGTTGAAAACATTAAGTTCTATCAATCCACAAATTAAATCAATTTATTGGATTAATGATAACTACTCACTAGAACTATCAATAGCCCAAAAAACAAGATTTCCTACATTAAAAGAACTTTTTAGTGGCTATATAGATAGAAATATCCCTAATGCACTACTAAAAGAAGAATCTACTATACATTACCAAGCCTTTTTTAATGCTAATTTTGAAAAATTTAATGCTAAAGCAGAATTTTACTATACTGATATAAAAGATATGATAGAAAATATTACCATTAGTGATAAAAATGCTCCTCAAAGAGTACAACAACTACAAAATATTGGTAAATCTAATTTTATTGGAACTGAAATATCCATAAATACAGACAAGCTATATAATTATTTTTCATTATCCTCATCATATAATTATCAGCATTCATATTCAGAAACACTAAAAGATAATAAAGTACCATTACAGCCTAAAAATATATTTAAAACAGCAGTAACAATTTATTTACCGTTTAAAGCATATATTTACACTGATATATCATTTATTGGAGAACAATACGAATTAGACTATAGAGACAATTGGTTAAAAATACCATCATACTCTATTATTAATTTAAAATATGAACAAAATGTATATAAAGATTCAAATAATAAAGTTATACTTTATTTAAAAATAAACAATGTATTAAATTCTGAAATATATACACAAAATAATTTTCCACTAGCAGGAAGAGAATTTTACTTTGGATTAAAGTACCAATATTAAAATAGGTTGACTATTCGCTCTAAAACTGATAAATTTCGATATCATTTGGAGGAGTATTGAAGAAACTATTTATTTTTATAATTCATGCACTAGTTATCACTTGGTTATATATAAGAATTTTATCTAGTTATTTATGGATGCTCTATGCAACTAAAGTCCTTGAAATGGATTATCCTTATGAAAAACTAATTGCCAAGCATCAGCGAAATGCCAAAAGATATAAAAGAGTAGCAACAAGTTTTAGAGGTGGTTTAATTAAGTTGGCTCAATTTATATCCACACAAAAAGAACTCATTCACCCTATAATAATAAAAGAATTAGAGGTTTTACAAGATAGAGTTGAACCTATCCCCTATAAAGAAATCAGAAAATTATTTTTTACTGAAGTTGGAAAATACCCTGAAGATGTCTTTGATGAATTTGAAGAAAAATCAGTTGCATCAGCATCCTTTGGCCAAGTTCATAGAGCAAAATTGAAATCAGGAGAAATGGTTGCAGTAAAAATACAGTATGATACAATGCACACAATATTATCTATAGATATGACTATGGCTGGTCATTTTATCAAAATTATGTCTAAAATACTAAAAAGACCACAACTCATAGATATGTACAAAGAAATCAGTGATGCTTTATTTATGGAATTAGATTACAGAACTGAAGCTGATTTTGCAGAAATATTTAGAGAAAACTTCAAAAACAATCCAGATATTAATGCACCAAAAATTTACAGAGAATACACAAGTGAAAAAGTTTTAGTTAGTGAATTTATTAATGGCTACAGAATTAACGATGTAGCTAAAATGAAGGAATTGGGTATTTCTTCTGTAAAAACTTTAGAAAAATTAATGGACAGTTATTTTCAGCAATTTTATTATGATGGTTTTTTCCATTCCGACCCACACCCTGGTAATATTTTCTTTTTAGAAGATGGGAGTATTTCATTTATAGATTTTGGACAAGCGAAAAAACTAGATGAAAAAATGAAATTATCATTAAAAGAAGCTGTTGTTGGAGTTTTAACTTATGATAGTGATAAAATAGTAAAAAGTTTTCATTTAATGGGTATAATAGATAAAGAATCAAAAAATAAATTAAAATATTTAGTTGATGAAGTTTTAAATAGAACACCAACGGGTTCAGCTACAGAAATAAGAAATATGGCTATGGATTTTGACTTTATTAAAGACAAATTAGTTACTATAACTAAAGAAATGGATATCAAGTTTCCATCAGGAATTGTTTTATATGGCCGAACTATTGTATATTTGAATGGCTTAATAGGATTTCTTGCACCTAAAGATGATATGTTTGAAATGGCAAGAATTTCACTAATGAAGAGATTATAATTTAGCCTAAGTCTAAATTATTACGGTTTAGCTTAAAATCTAAACCTTTAAAAAAAAGTAACTAGGCTTAGCCTATTTCTTTTTTAGGAGAAAAATGTCTAATATAGAAAAATTTAAAGAAACAATGAAAACTCTATTATCTCCTAATGGTTGCCCATGGGACAGAGAACAAACATTAAACAGCTTAAAACCATTTTTAATAGAAGAAGCTTACGAAGTTATTGAAGCTATTGAAAACAATGATACTTATGGTCACAAAGAAGAATTAGGAGATTTATTATTACAAATAGTATTTCAATCTCAAATAAGAGAAAATCAGGGCGATTTTACTTTTGAAGATGTTGTAGATACAATTAACACCAAAATGATAAACCGTCATCCTCATGTCTTTGGAGAAAACGAAACAATAAAAACAGCATCAGATGTTTTAGATAATTGGGACAGCTTTAAAAAAGCAGAGGGTAAAAAAGTAAACTTTTTTAAAGATTTACCCAAAGGCTTCCCTGCATTAAGTGAATCATTATTAGTTAACAAAAAAGCAGCTAAAACAGGTTTTGATTGGAATAAAATTGATGATATTTATGATAAACTAGACGAAGAAGTTCTAGAATTTAAAGAAGCTAAAACTCAAGAAGAAAAAATTGATGAATTAGGAGATATTTTATTTGTAATAGTAAATTTGGCTCGTCGCCATGAAATAGATCCAGAAGAAGCACTAAGAAAATCAAATAGAAAATTCAAAAAAAGATTTTTAGGGATTTTAGAAATGGCAAAAGATAAAAATCTTGATTTTGAAAGCTTAACATTAGAACAAATGGACGACCTTTGGGATGAATACAAATTGAATAATAAGTAAAACAGAATCTTTCCTTATTATTTAATTTATAATTTTGTAATATATTTTTCAATGATTTTAATTGTTTTAAGTAGTAAACAAACGGAGTTTTGACAAATAATCTATATCCCTAATAATGCTCTTGCATTTGAAACATTCATATCATTCATTTTTTTAAGCATAGTAATACTCATTTCATTTTTAATTTTATTTGAAGTCATTTTAGTAACTTCCGCAGCTATATCAGTATCTCTTATTGCCGAATATGACTCAACACTATTATAATGTTGCTCGACTAAATTGTTTATTTTATGTTCCGAACCATTGATTTTAGCTCCATAATCACTTCTAAGAGAATTTACTTTGTCAATTGCACCCTTTATAACATCTAAGTCCAAATTGGCTTGATCTGTTAAATCTAGATTTTCTAAATTGAAAAATTCTGTATCAGCATAAGCAAGCACATGATTTCTATTGTATTCTGTTGAATTTGCAATATGATTTATGTTTTCTTTAAGTTGAGTAACTTCTTTTTGTAACTCTCCTCTATCACTATCGGTTAAAGTACCATTTTTAGATTGAATACCTAATTCATACATTCTTTGCATGCTATCATTTATAACAGATAAACCGCCTTCTGCTGTCTGATTCATTGAGATATTCATTTGCTCACCTTCCATTTCCTTTAAAGTTCCATTAATTATGGATTCTAATCTTTCTGAAATAGATAAGCCTGATGGGTCGAGCCTAGCCTGATAAATTTTATCACCTGTTGAAATTTTATTTGAAGAAACGCCTATATCATGAGATGATTTGTTAATGCTATAAATAAGTGAATTTCCATTTATATTCATAACTCCTCCATGAGCCACCTATTATAAGTATAGCATAGTTTTTTGATTTTTCAAGTTTTTTTAATAATTATCTCCATTTTTATATAACTAAATCTAGAAAAATAATTTTTATTTATTTAATATTTCAGATATCAATAATCTAATATCATCTAGTTTATATGGCTTAACTAAGCAGGAGGTAAAACCATAATCTTCATAATTCGCCATAACTGGACTATTAGAATACCCACTAGATACTATTGCAATAGCCTTAGAATCCAACTCTATTAACTTAGAAATTGCTTCTTCTCCTCCCATTCCTCCATGTATAGTTAAATCCATTAAAACTATATCAATTTTTTTATTTTCTTTTATAGATTTTTTATATTCTGCAAGCATTTCTTCTCCATTTTTACATGTAGAAACATCAAAGCCTAGTTTAGAAAACAATTTTTTGGATATATTCAATATCATTTCTTCATCATCCATAATTAAAATTCTTTTTTTACTAATATTAAAATGAGTTATACTCACTTCTTTTTTTTCTTCTTCATCTATAACACCAGGAAGATAGATAATAAAAGTAGTTCCTTTTGTTAGCTCTGAATCAACAGAAATTACACCTTTATGTTTACGAATAATAGAGTAAACAGAAGCAAGCCCTAAACCATTTCCTGATTTTTTAGTTGTAAAATAGGGGTCAAATATTTTATCTATATTATTTTTATCTATCCCTACCCCTGTATCAGCAATGCTTAATTTTATAAAGTTTTCCTTTTCATTTTTGTAATTATCAAGTTCTACATTCTCAAGACTTATAGTAATATTTCCACCTTTAGGCATAGCTTGCTTTGCATTTATTACTAAATTTTCTAAAACCTGCCCCAATTGCCCTTTATCAGCTTTTACATTCAACAAATTATCAGAAAAATTATATTTTATACCAATATTAGTTCCACTAAGTAAAAAATCCGTAGTCTTTTTTATAAAATTAGGAAGTTTTAAAGTTTTTAATATAGGTTCACCTCCTTTTGAAAAAGTCAATAACTGTTGAGTTAATGATCTCGCTCTATCCGTTGCACTTTCAGCATCATTTAAAACGGTTTTAATTTTATCAATATCCTTATATTCTTTAGCTATACTTATATTAGCCAAAATTGCTGTTAATAAGTTATTAAAATCATGAGCTATTCCTCCTGCTAAAACCCCCAATGACTCCAACCTTCTTTTATTAAATATTTCCATTTCAAGTTCCTTGTTTTCTTTTATAATATCATTAATTGCATCAGTTAAAAATAAAAGCTCCTTAAATTTAATATTTTTATCTTCTATTAATTCATTTTTTAAAGTAGCCTCTTTAAATAAATTCAGAAAAATTTTGAACTGATTTGATAAATATTTATTTAGTAAATATATGAAAAGAAATATTATAAAAATGATAAAAATAGTAAAAAAAATAAACCTAATAATTTCAATATAAAATTTATTAAAAAATTTTTTTTTCGCATCTTTTATAACATTATTTATTTCATCATGATAATACCCTGCTCCAACAATCCACTTCCAATTATTCATTCCCATTACAAATGCTGTTTTCTTTATAGGCTTTGTTTCTCCTATTTTACTCCAATAATAATTTATAAACCCATTACCTTTACTTTTTACAGTACTTATTTGCATTTTAGTTGTAAAATTACCATTAGAGTCTTGTTTGTTAATAAAATTAATAGGTTTTTTATTTATCTTCCCATTTAATAATAAAGAATATCCACTATAAGTATTTACATAAAGATAGCCTGATTTTCCAAATCTTCTCTTAGAAAACTCAATTAAAGCTTCTTTTTTTAAGTTCTCTTTAAAATCGTCAAGATACTCTCCTGTTCCTATATACCAATTAAAAATATTTAATTTCTTTACATAAGATATCTTTAAGTATTCCCTCTTATCTTCTTTATTTTTTATCCAGTAATCAGTAACAAATCCTTCTCCATATTTTTTCAACAAGCTAATTTCATCTTTTATTACATATCTACCTTTTACATCTTGAAGGTTAATTATACTTTTATTCTCAAATTCAGGTTTTATTGGATATAATATTTCAATGCCATTCATTGTTGTAATAAAAAAATATCCATTATTTTTAAATCTTATGTCCCTTAAAAAAGTTTTAATAAAAGTTTTTAATTCATCATCAGACATTTTATTTTTATATTTTTTTACCAATGAAGCAATAGCTCCATAAACGAAATCTACCTTTCTTTTTAACTCTTTTTTTAAATTTTCTTTAGCAATTAAATTTTTATATTTAATATTATGAACAGCATTTTTAACTTCTTGTTTTATTTCATTATTTTCTTTTTCTAATAATCTTTTTTTAAATTCAGATATTTGATAATTTAAAAAACTTCTCTGTTTATTTACCCAAGTATAACTAAAAAAAACAATTAGTAATATAGATATAAATAAAATAAAATAAATATATAATCTTTTTAAAGAATAATTTCTTTTCATAATCACCTATTTTCATTTTCATTTTGAAACATTTGTATAAACTTTTTTAATAATTGTTTATCAACTTTACCTTTTAAATTCTCAGTCATAAAATTAAGAGCTTCATAAATAGTTCGGGCTTTGGAATAACTTCTGTGAGTAGTTAATGCTGAAAATATATCAGAAATAGCAGTTAATTTACCAATAAAAGGTATTTTATCTCCACTTAAGCCAAATGGATACCCGGTTCCATCTATTTTTTCATGGTGATAAAGAGCTGCATCTATAATATTTTGATGTAATCCATATATTTCTTTTAATATATCCGCACTATATTTAGGATGAGCTTTCATAATTTTCCATTCATCATCATCTAAAGGCCCTTTTTTGTTTATAATTTTATCAGAAACCTTAGATTTACCCAAATCATGAAATAATCCTGCTTGAGCATATATATTCAACTGTTTTTTATTAGTTATTCCTATAAATTTAGCAAACATTACATTATAAATGCTCACATCAACAGAATGCCTATAAGTATAAAAATCATGTGAGGATAAAGATAGTAAATTAAATAAAACGCTATTATTTGAAGTTAAAAAACTAACCATATTTTCTGTTAAATTATTGATTCTTTCTCTATTTTTTAAAACATCCATAGAATTAAAAACTTCTTCAACCATTGAAATAGAAGCATTTCTTAATATTTCAGTTCTTTTTTCAACAGGAATGTTATCATTACTTAAAGTTTTAGTTAATTTTTTTTCAACACCAAAATTATAATCCCTTAATTCGTCTTTTAAAATAAATAAATACTTTTGCCCTTTATTTAATAAATGCTCCTCTTTATCTTTGCTAAATACTTCTCCTTTTTTTAGATATACTTTAAAACCATCTACTTCAAATAAAAAAGTATTTAATGGTAAAACTCTCTCTTCTACTTGCTCAAAGAAAAACACATGCTTAGCAATTAATTCTTTATTATTTATATCATCATTCATTTATTCTAATTCCTCTTTATCATACTTCCAATTAATAGCCTTATAAATTGAATTATCTACATCACCATTATATAGTATATCGGTAATTATTAATTTTAACTTACTTTTAGCTTTAAAATCTTCAAAATATATTTTTTTAGCATATTTGATACCATTACTTATTTTAATTTTACTAAATTTCATTAATAACAGCTTTTTATTATCTTTGTAAAACTCCACAGAGTGAATTTGCAAATCATGTGCTATATACCTAATAACCTGTTTTACATTTTCATTGATTAGCACCAATTCATATTCTGCCGAGTCTTCAAGATACCTAAACTCATGTCTTTTATAAGCAATCATGGGAGATATTCCACTAAACATATCAATAAACTGCTTTAAATTAATTCTAAGAGGTAAAAATAATGAAAGATTTTTAGTAGTGGCAATACCATAATACATCTTTTTTTCATCAAAATTATAAAAATATAAATTATTATCACTAACAAGCATAGTAGAAATTGGTTGGTCAAAAGGTGACAAAGTATCTATTCTAAGCATACCAGGCCTAGTAACACTCATCATTAACTTTCCTCTTACTCGTTTTCCATTATTGAAAGTATCAGCTTTTGCCTCTATTTGTATAGACTTGATTCTTTCTCTTCTTTTAGCAATAGACTTAAAAAAAATTTCTATTTTTTTAATTCTGTCCTTTTTATCAACTTTAACTACTTTTTTTGTTGTACAAGAACTAAATATCACAATTATTATAAAGATATAAACTAATTTCATAATCTCCCCTTAAAAATTATAATTAGAGAATATCAAAATTATGATTTTTATTCAATGTTTATGTTAAATAAATAAAGTTCATTGTTTAAGATAGGTTAAAAACAGAGAGTATTAATTTACTCCTCAAGAAGATATTTTGGAAAAATAATTTTTATTTATTTAACTTATTCATCAAAAACACAATCACCACACCATATATCTAATGGACTAAGGCTACAATGTTCATTAGTTAACAAATCTCCATTACATGAACCACCAAATAATACACACATTGTTCCACCGTAATCTAAATCACAAACACCTTCTGCTCCATCATTACCCGAAGCATTAGGGTTGTAACATTGGCCATTTACACATGATTCACCAGCAAGTGCATTGCATTCTGAATCATCAGTACAAGCTGTTCCGCTTCCTTGGTCTTCACATAAATAAGTATTGGCATTACATATTTGAGCTGTTTCACATTGATCATCTTGAAGGCATTGAACACATCTGTGAGGGTCTGCTGAAGTTAAACATTTACCCCTTGTTAAATCAGTACAATCTGCATCACTAGTACATTCTGCCCCAAAAGCTGAAATACAAGTTCCATCTTCTTGACATTTTCTATTTAAACCACAATCTTGGTCTGTTACACAAGTTAAATTTTGAGCATCTCCACATACATATCTAGTTGTATCACATTTTTTATCATCAGTACAATGTTCATCGGTAAGACACTCATAACAAATACCACTGTTAGTATTACAAATAGGCTTTGTTGGGTCAAGATTCATGCAATAATTATCATCAGTACAACCATTATCAATTCCACAAAAACCATCTGGTCTACATATTTCATTTTCTGCACATTCTGCACCATTATTTTCTGCAACACATGCAGTTCTTGGAATACAAGTATGATTATCACATTTTGCACCATCACCACAATCTTCATCGGTGTTACAAGTTGTATTTAATTTACAATCACCACTAAGCTGGTCACATTCATAACCTTGTTCACAAGTATCATTTAATCTACAATCAACCTTGTTATCATCTTCACACACATTGGTGTTTGTGTTACAAATTTTGCCATCTTTACAATCTTGATTAGTTTCACATCCTGGAATACAAGTTTGATTAGAACAAATTGAGCCAATTCCACAATCTTCTTTTGTTTCACAAGTTTTCATGACACATTCTTCTTGAGCATTACACTCAAAACCCCTTGGACAATCATCATCATTAATACATTCAGACTGATGCACTTCTTTACCACAGAAACCATTAATACACAATAAACCATTATCACACTCATCAATAGTTACACAAGGCACAACATGGTCTTTGTTTTCACCTGTTTTATCGCTACAAGATACAATAAATACAGCAATACTAAATATTAATAAAGTTAAAATCGTTCTCATCACCCCTCCAACAATTAATATACTGATATTATAGCACTTTTTAAAAAATGTCAAGATTAGATACATAAAAATATAAGAAAACTTCAATTACATATTAAATTTTTCTTATATTATTATTCTTTTATACAATTAGAGCTTAGTTTATTGATTTTTTTTTTCTATTAGTTTATACTTATCTAGTCAGATGAGAATGTGGGGACTTATGCTATTTAAAAACACTATAAAAATAAATTCAATTTACTTCATAATATTGTTACTGTTTTCGATTTTAATAATTTCATGTGAATCCAAAACGCCATATAAATCAGGAAAAGCAAGTTTAAATGAAGCTTGTGAATATGATACAGACTGTACAGAAAATAACTATTGTAATAAAAATTATAAAATATGCTCTAAAATAAATATAGATACCATACAACAATGCTCAAATGATAAAGAATGCTTTGATGAACAAGAGAACTCTCTTTGTGAAGATAAAACTAAAGCTTGTAAATGCATTACCGGTAAGTGTAAAACATATAATCCTTGTGAAAATAATTCATGCCTTGTTTTTGCTTCAGAAAATAAAACAAAATGTAATATCACAAACACAAAACCATTTTATGACTGTACTTGTAGTGAAAATTATAATGACGATAATGGTAGTTGTAAATATAATTGTAATGAATTTGGAACAGTAAATTCTGATAATAATGGTTGTGATTGTATTGCAAAATATAAATTTGAAAATGGAAATTGTTTCTTTGATTGTAGCAATATAGAAAACTCACACACAAATGATACAAACCAAGGCTGTGATTGCAATTTTGGCTATACTTTGATTGGTAATACCTGTACATATGATTGCTCTAGTATCCCAAACTCTCACCCCAATGATACAAATGATGATTGTATTTGTAATGAAAACTATTTTCCAAGTTCAAACTTTTGCTGTCAGGCAAATTCAACTTACAATACAGAAGAACAAACTTGTAAATGTAACTTGGGTTTTCATGCCGATAATAATGGAGCATGTGTTGCCGATACAATATGCACAACTAATCCATGTACACAAGAACATGAAATATGTATTGAAGACAGCAATGAAACAAATGGATACAAATGTGATTGTGATAACACTTATCACAGAAGCGGAAGTATTTGTTGTCCACAGTTTTACAGTAGTAACAACTTATCAGGAACAGCAGAAGCATGTATCCCGGATTATACATTTTGTACTAATGATAGCAACTGTACAAATGGAGAAATTTGTACAATAAATAAAAAAGAAGACAAAATAATTACTTATTGTAAACCTCCTATAAACGAGGAAACCGCTAACAATGCATCTACTTACTGCCAAAAAGATGAAGATTGTAAGTCAGGTACATGTATTAAATATGCCGATAATGATAACGATGAATCAAATGGATATGATGGTTACTGCGCTAAATTATGTGACATAATTCCAGAAACATCACCATGTGAAAATGTAAACTGTGGTAATGGTGGAACCTGCACCGTTAATGAAGAATATTATATTCCTCAATGTAATTGTCCTGTAGGTTATAATGCAATGGGTACAAAATGCCAACAAATTGCCATAGGCCAAGGTAATATTTGTGGTGAAGCTCCAGAACTAATAATTAATTCTTCAGGAATCTATAAAACATCAAATAAGGCTTCAGATGGATACTCTAATAACTATAATGCATCTTGTAGCCCTGCTCCAACAAACAATGAGTCAGTATTTAAGTTAGAATTGGATACAAATTCTATTGTAGTTGTTAGAACTATATCAGAAATAGATACAATTATTTATTTAAGAAAAACTTGTAATGGAGAAGATATTGCATGTAGCGATGATATAACTTCAACAATTTTTAGAAGCAAGATAGTAAAAACATTAAATAAAGGTAACTATTATTTATTTATAGATTCGATGACAGGTAATAGTGATGAAGACAGAGATATTATTTTTTCAGTAAAAATAATAGGAAATGATAAATGTTTAAAGGGAACAGATTGCCAATCTAAAGAAATTACAATAGACGGCACCACTAAAAATATAAATATTTGTGAACCAAGAATGGATTCAAATAGTAATATAATTACAAAATGTTATAGTGATACCGATTGTAAACCAGGTAATATATGTAGTTATGACCCATTTAATGATACAACAAGTAACAAAAGAACCTTAGGCTGTATTAATCCAATTACAAATTGTGCTCCTTCTTTTGAAGAAAATTATTCTAGTGGCGAATATTGTTGCTCAAATCATTATACAGATGTAGAAGGAATTGATATCTGTAGTGCTTACTGTGAAACAACGCTAGATTGTCCTACAGCTTATTTCTGTAATTCTTTTACTGTTAAAGACCCTATATCTGCTGAAATTCAATATAATAGTGAATTTGATAATACAAATATTTGTGTAGAAAAGCCAAATACATGTAAAAATGATTATGAATGTATTGATGCAGGCAAACCATTTTGTACGATTAAAGACAACCAAGATAATAGGTTATATTCTGTTTGCAGTAACAGAAATGGTTTTACTAAAAATATAGGAGCTAACTGTAATTCAGCAGGATACGCAAACTGCTATAATTATGCTTGCTTAATTGAAGGACAAGGTATAAACACAAATAATGGAAATACCCCTTATTGTACAACTCCATGCGAGTTGGATAGTAATTGTCCAACTGGTTACAAGTGTCAAGAAAGCACACTTATTTATCCTGAAAATGATGACTTAAATAAAACTTGTAAAAGAACCGTTGATAGTGGTTGCATTAGTTATAATATGAAAGTTTGTGTAAAAGAATAAAGGAGTAAAAAATGCATATAAAAAAAATTATTTATATATGCCATATCAATCAAGGCTTCATGTAATCTTGTTGTTTTTAAAATTCAAAAAATGTTAAAATTAAGACATTAGGCTTAATTTTGGGCGTAAAACACTGTAAGGAGAGGCATTTGAGCCTTTTATAGCTAGTGGTTGAAGCCCCTTTAATAATAGAGGAGAAAAAATGAGTATAAATATAAAAGAAACATATTATAAAGACATCACAGATGAACAATGGAATGATTATAAATGGCAATTTAAAAATAGAGTAAAAACACTCAAAGAACTTGAACAGATTATTCCACTGACAGAAGAAGAAAAAGAAGGAATAAAAAAGAGTTTTAAAGATTTTAAAATGGCAATAACTCCACATTATCTCTCACTAATTAACACTGCAAACCCAATGGACCCCATAAAACTACAATCAGTTCCTCAAGATAAAGAATTTTACACAGGCCCCTTTGACCTTGACGACCCTCTTGGAGAAGACCATGATATGCCTGTACCTAATTTAGTACACAGATACCCCGACAGAGTATTATTTTTAATTACAGACCAATGCTCTATGTATTGTAGATTTTGTACGAGAAAAAGAATAGTATCAGATGGAAGCCATCAGGTAGATAAAACTATTTTATCACAAGTAGTAGAATATCTTCATGCTCACAAAGAAGTAAGAGATGTTATTATTTCAGGTGGTGACCCTTTATTTATGGAAGATGAAAAAATTGAAGAAGTATTAAAAGCATTAAGAGAAGTTCCACATATTGAAATAATAAGGATTGGAAGTAGAATGCCAGTTGTTTGCCCTCAAAGAATTACAGATGATTTTGTAAATATGGCCAAAAAATATCACCCCGTTTATTTCAATACACACTTTAATCATCCTTTTGAACTTGAAAAAGATGCGGAAATAGCACTTGCAAAACTTGCAGACAATGGTTTTGTTATTGGAAATCAATCTGTTTTACTTAAAAATATTAATTCTGATACAGTAATAATGAAAGCATTAATGCACAAATTGCTAAAAAACAGAGTTAGACCATATTATATTTATCAGTGCGACTTAACAAGTGGAATAGAACATTTCAGAGCACCTGTTTCCAAAGGAATTGAAATAATGGAAGAACTAAGAGGACATACTTCAGGTCTCGCTGTTCCTGTTTTTGTTATTGATGCTCCTAACGGAGGCGGTAAAGTACCAATTCAACCTAATTATCTCCTTACCCAATCTCCTGACAAGGTAATAATCAGAAATTATGAAGGAATGGTGTCAACATACATAGAACCAGAAGACAGAAATTGCAAATGCTCAACTTCAGCTCAATTTCAAGACCCAAGTAAAAAGTCTAATGTAGGTGTTGCAAACTTATTAAACGGCGAACATATGAGTTTATATCCTCATTACACTGATAAGTAATATTTTTTATTATCAAAACTCCAAATTATTAACCACTTATGAATAATTTAGTCATTGAAAAACTTAAAATAAATATCTACTAATTCAGAAGCTTTACCTATATAATGCTTAGGATTAAGTGCTTTCATTTTATTTTTAACTTCACTTGGAATATTTTCTAATTTATCTATAAATTTAATTAAATCATTTTTTGATACTTTTTTTCCTCTAGTTAATTCTTTTAACTTTTCATAAGGCGAATCTTCTTTGTAAACTCTCATTATCATCTGAAAAGGCTCAGCAAGAAGTTCATAATTGTTTTCTAAATCACTATTAATTATTTCTTCATTTAATTCAAGTTTATTTAAACCTTTTAAGCTACTATTTATTGAAATTACTAAATAGCTAAAAACTAAACCTAAATTTCTTAAAACAGTACTATCACTTAAATCTCTTTGAAATCTAGAATTTAATAATTTAACAGATAAATGCTCCATTAAAGAAATTGCCATTCCTAAATTACCCTCTGAATTTTCAAAATCAATAGGATTAACTTTATGAGGCATAGTTGAGCTACCAACTTCTCCTTTTTTTGTTTTTTGCTTAAAATAACCAAAACTAATATATCCCCACATATCTCTATCTAAGTCTATCATTATTGCTGAAATTCTTATCAAAGAATGCATAATCTCAGAAATATAACTATTAGGATTTATCTGCGTTGTAAAAAAAATAGGTTTTAATTTTAAATACTCAGAAATAAATTTTTGACTAGCATTTATCCAGTTAATATGAGGAAAAACAAAACTATGTGCATTATAATTTCCTGTAGCTCCATTTAATTTCGCCTCAACATCAATTTTGGATAAATTAGTTAATTCTTTTTTTATTCTCCATGCAAAATTTATAAACTCTTTACCCACAGTTGTTGGAGAAGCAGGTTGTCCATGTGTTTTTGACATCATTGGAGTTTTTTTATATTTTTTAGCAAGTTCTTCTAATTTATTAAGAAAATTTCTTAATAAATCCATAATAATAAAACTACCCTCTTTAAGCATTAGAGCATAAGCCGTATTATTGATATCTTCACTTGTTAGTGCAAAATGCACCCATTCTTTAAATTTTAATAAATTATTATTTTCCAATTGCTCTTTTATAAAATACTCAACAGCCTTTACATCATGATTTGTTATATTTTCAATTTCTTTAACTTTTACTGCAGAATCAAGATTAAAATCATCTTTAATTTTATTAATTTTATTAATTTCTAAGTCAGTAATGGTTTCTAATTGTAATTCTTTTAAAATAAACTTTAACCACTCAATTTCAACTATCACTCTATGCTTAATTAGGCCATATTCTGAAAATATATTTTGAAAGAGCTTTGTTTTGCTTGCATACCTTCCATCAACAACAGATATTGCTTTTAATTGATTCATAAAACCTCAAAATAAAACTTACTAACTTTCTTATACTTTAAATATAGGAATTTATCAAGCTATGCTCATAATTAAAAGTCACGATATTTTTATTTTCTTGTCTTATCGTAGCAAATATGATAACTATAAAACATTAGATTTATAAAGAATTTTATAAGGGAAATATGCATAATTTTAATATAGAAATTTTACTCTTAACAATTTTAAGCTTAGTTGTTCTTTCAGATGCTATAGCTACAAAATTAAAAATACCATCAGTTTTTTTACTTTTAATAGGCTCTTATGTTGTTTATACACATTTTAAAATATTAGTACCTATAGACTTAAAACACAACTTTGATGAAGTAATTATATTTGCAATACCTCTTGTTTTTATGGGGGATAGTTTACATTTAAAATTTAAAGATTTAAAAAAACATGGTTGGGGAATCTTTTACCTTGCAGTTATATCTGTAGCTATTTCTATTACTATAGGCGCAAGTTTATCACTTTTCAACTTATTTAGTGGCCTTAGTTTAGGAGCTTATGTTTCTTTGTTTGCAATAAATATGGCAACAGATGCGGTAAGTGTTCAATCAGTACTATCCCGTTTTGATGGTATTAACCATGATGTAAAAGTACTAATTGAAGGCGAATCACTTGGTAATGATGCTACGGCAGTAATAGCTTTCTTTTTTGTTGGAATGCCTTGGATGCTTAGTGGTAAAATAAATGTATTAACTACTTCTTTAAATGCAATAAAAGTGTTTAGTTTAAGTATATTAATAGGTATAATAATAGGTTTTGTATTTTATATGCTAATGAAATTATTTAGTGACAAAAGAGGTGAATTTTTTGCATTTATTATTCAGGCATATTTAGCTTATGTTATAGCTGAAAAGTTGCATATAAGTGGTATTTTAACATTGATTACTGCTATTGTAGCATCTAAAGCTTGGATAGAACTAGATTTTATTATGTTTGAACAAAAAAATAAAAAAAATGGAGAAAAAGAAGAAGAAAACGAGTTAATAAAGGACATTGTTGAAGATATACAAAATTCAGATGTAGAAACAAAAACGAAAATTAAACTTAGACATAGATTGAGATTATATCATATACATGCAACAAGTCCCGAAAGACTAGACTATATATACGATATGGCAAGAGAATTTGGCTATATTGCAACTGTTTTAATTTTCTTTGTTTTAGCAGAAATGCTTGATTTTCAAAAATTATGGAATTATAAAGTAGAAATTATTACTATGTTTTTTGTTACAACATTAATTAGAGCATTATCAACAGCTCAATTTGCATTTATTGCTCATAAATTTAAAGCAATTAAACCTGTTGGAGTTGAAGCTTGGTTTATTTTAACTTTTAGTGGAATGAAAGGAGCATTGTCAATTATTTTAGTACATATGATTCCTTCTACATTTAAATACAAAGAACTTTTTGAAGCCGTAACTGTGGGCGTTGTAAGTTTGTCTATATTTGTTTATGGTATAACTCTCTGGAGTTATTTTACTTATAAAAATTTTAAAAATAAAAAATAATTTTACAGATTCTAGCTGTAAAATCCTTGTAATAAACAGTGTTTGTTGAGCGAAGTCGAAATCACAGGTTATGAAAAGGCCTTAAATCTTTCTATAAATACTTCTTAATGAAATATCTAGAATTTTAGCAGCAAGTGCTTTATCCCCATTTGTAAAATCTAATGTTTTCTTTATAACAGATTCTTCTACTTCTTGAAGAGTTGTTGTCCCTATCTTTATTTTAATTATATCTTTTTCTTCTTTTTTAATATTGGTAATATTTGAAGGCAAAGAGCTCTTTTTTATTACACTTTGATTATATACGACTAATCTCTCTAACATATTTTCAAGCTCTCTAACATTTCCTGGCCATAAATAGTTTTCTAGTAACTCCATTGCCTCATCTTCAATTTCCATTTTATTTCTATTATACTTTACAGAATATATATCTAAAAAATACTTTGCAAGTATAGAAATGTCCTCTTTTCTTTCTCTTAATGGAGGTAAATAAATAGGAATCACATTTAGTCTATAATATAAATCTTCTCTAAACTTACCCTCTTTTATTAAGCTTGCTAAATCTTTATTTGTTGCAACAATAATTCTAGCATTAACTTTTAGAGGAGTTGTACTTCCAATAGGAATAACCTCTCCTTCTTGTATAAATCTAAGTATTTTAACTTGCAAGTTAATGGAAAGCTCCCCTATCTCATCTAAAAATAAAGTTCCATTATTAGCAGCTTCTAGATATCCTATTTTATCTCTTATTGCACCAGTAAAAGAACCTTTCTTATAACCAAATAATTCTGCTTCAATTAAAGATTCAGGTAAAGATGAAACATTTACAGCAATAAATTTTTTATCACTACGATTTGATGCTTCATGTATATATTTTGCAATAACCTCTTTACCTGTACCACTTTCTCCAGAAATCATAACTGTTGAATCAGTTTTAGCAATAATATTTTTAATATCTAAAATTATATTTTTAAATACTTTTGACTGCCCTATTATTTTTTGAGAACTAACAATACTTAGTTTAGCTTTTAAAACTGTATTTTCTTGAATTAAAGCTCTTTTTTCAAATGCCTTTTCAACCGCCTTAACAACAACTGTTTTATTTAAAGGTTTAACAATAAAATCACTAGCACCTTCTTTTAATGCTAAAATAGCTTTTTCCATAGTTCCATAAGCAGTTACCATTATAACAATTATAGATTCATCAATAGATTTAATTATTTTTAATAATTCAAATCCATCAATATCCGGCATCATGAAATCAGTCAAAACTAAGTCTATTTTATGTTCTTTTAAAATTGGCAAGGCTTCTTTACCGCTTTTAGCAGTAAAAACATTTAATTTTTTCTTTTTAAATATAAAATTTAAAGAAACAACAGTACTTTCATCATCATCAACAATTAAAATTGTTCTATTCTCCATTTTGTTGCCCATCATTACATGTATTTTCAGAGTTTATTTTAGTTTTCAAATAAAAACTATAAGGTAATAAATCTATATTTACAATACCACTTTGACTTGAAAGGTAAATCGGCATATCTGTTGTAATAAAAAATTTATTATCAGTACTTCCTTTTTGTCTTGCAAATGTAAAATAATAAGGTAATGAGTTGTGTGAGTTAACGAAATCAGGACATAAAATCAATTCTTTTCTGTCTGATAAAACTTCTCCATTAAGCAATTTTACTCCATATCCATTTTCCGAATCAAAATAATCAGTCTGTTTATAATAAATTTCTGTTACTTCATAATCTGTTTTATTTGTAATTATTAATTTTAACAGACCATTATTATTCTTATTATTAGCATTGTCAGCACTCCCACATGAAACCAATCCCATAACAAATAATAAAAATATAAACAATAAAAACTTAGTTTTATTTACAGTTAATTTAATATTAATCATTTATTCTCCATTTAATTTCTTCGTATTAAGCTAAAAAACAACAAAAACATCAAAAAATACTCTGTTTGAAAATACTTCAAACTTATCAACTTCTATTTTCTTACCTATCTCAAGGCCATTTTCATCTTTTACAACAGTATTAAAGTTGATTTTATATCCAAAATCAAATTTTCTAAAATATGTTGTATCAAATCCCATTTTCAAACCAAAATGAGCTTTACTAAAAAATAACCCCGTTTCAAAGTTAAAACCAACAACTCCCCCTAGTGGAAAAGACCATTCAGAAAACTTATTATTTCCTGCTGTAATTGTAGTATGCCTTGCCTCAAGTAAACTAAAATATACAAGTGGGCTAAATAAAAATCTAACATTATCTCCTAATATTATATTTAAACCCAATTTCCCGCCTAAATAAGTTGAAGAAAACTGAGACCTATAATTCATGGAATATGGATTAGAATTTTGAACGATATTCCCATCTTTATCCCTTTCTTCTACCCTTCCTGGTATATAACCATCTTTGCCTGAATTACGCCATCTTGTATCATAACCAAAATCTTCTATATCGATATCTTGATAATAATATCCAACTGTTGGAGTAATATAAAACTTAGTGGTAGGTTTATATGAAGATGCCTGTATTTTAAATTCTTTTACAAACCCACTTCCCGATGCTCCAAGTTGATAATTTCCGGAATCATCCTTGTAATAACCATTTATCTCACTACTTCCAAATAAAGATCTAAAATCAATAGAGACAGGAAAGTCTGAATACTTATCTCTTTGCACTAATCTAACACCCGTTTCCTCAATAAGATAATTATAAGAGCTGTTAAAACTAATATCTGAATCATTGTTAATTAGCCTAGTAAAATCACTATTATTTAACAATTCTCTAGTTAGCTTATCAACAGCTTTTTTAAGTGCTATTACCTGCTCATCAGTTCGATACAATGGATAAAAAATATAACTAAAATCACTTACAATTTTATAATTAAAAACTTGTTCTTTTTTATTATTTTTATTGGTAATTTTAATTTTAGTGTTTAATGTATAATTACCCCACTCAGGTGCAGGAAGAGGTGCCATTACAGAAAAATAATCTAACAGACCTGTTACATGATGCTCTTTTTTAACATTTAGATCAATAAAAATAACTTTATCGTATTGATTTTTAATATCACTTATTTTCAAAGCATCCAAATTATAAAAATATACTATAGGTCTGTTAAATTTAGTTTCAAATTCTTTTTTTATTTTAACCCTTATTTCTGAAAAGTCAACAATACCCACAATATCATTATCAGTTATAAGAAAACTTCTATCTTTAAACTTAGAATTAATAATTACAGCAATAGGAGTTAAATTATCATCTTTTATTTTTGGATATATTACTTCCTTTTTATAATTAAGCCTTGTACCATAACAGGAAGATAAAAGTAGTGCGATAAAAATAAATAAAAAAATATTACTTAAAGTTTTCAAATTAACCTCAATAACAAAATTAGTTAATAATAACATAAATTTAAAAAAAATAAAACTTTTTAAGATTTGCTCCTACGAAAAGCGAAAAAACTCACGGTGTACGCATGATATTTTCGAGTTTACTTAAGTATTCTAATCTATATAATTGATAAGGAACAGTATTGTTGAGGTAAGAGATGTATAAATTTTTTATGTACTATTTTGAAGATTTAGAAGATCAAAGAGATTCTCATAAAGTAAAGCATGACTTGTATGAGATTGTATTTATTGCTTTTGTATCGACGTTATGTGGTATAGATAGTTTTACGGATATGGAAATGTTTGCTAAGTATCAAAAGAAGTGGTTTTTAAAGTATCTCAGGCTTAAGAATGGTGTTCCTAGTCATGATACTATAATGAGGGTACTAAATATGCTTGAGCCTAAAGATTTTAGTGAAAGATTTGGCAGATTATTTCAAAAAGTATTATCTTATTCTGGTTTAGATGAAAATACTGAACAATATTCTATGGATGGTAAAAGTATTAAAGGTAGTGCTTATGTGGACAAGGAAACGGGAAAAAAACAAATGATTCACACCTTAAATGTTTTTAGTAATTCCAGTGGCTTATCTGTCTTTCAAAAAACAGTTTGCAAAGAAAAATCTAAAAGTGAAACCGAAGCGATATTAGAGGCTTTATCATTTTTAGATCTTAAGAAAAAAGTAATCACTGTAGATGCTGGAATAAGTTATAGGAATATTGCAAATAAGGTTATAGAAAACAAGGGTGATTATGTAATGGCAATCAAAAGTAATAATAAGAATACTTTACAAATAATTAAAGACTTTGTTCTTTCTTGGGGATACCAT
>JAMOQH010000177.1 GCA_027064085.1 bacterium
CAAACTAGATATAATTTTAGAAAAAGCCATTGAAAACAATGCTTACATCTACGATGTTATTCGTTGTAATAAAGATTTAGTGAAATCTAGCTTACAAAAAAAGTAGTAAAAATGCACGGTAATTTTAAACATAAAATAAAAAACTCTTGATTTTTTGATACAATTAAATTAAAATCCTGCATCTTTTTAGGAGTTATAATGAGTATAGAAAATATAAAAAAAGATTTTGAAACAGAGCTAGCAAATTGCCACACTCTATCAAGTCTTGAAGAATTAAGAATTAAATATAGAGGTCAAAAAGGAATTATCACCCTTTTATCAAGAACAATCAAAGACCAACCTAAAGAAGAAAGAGGAGCTTTTGGCAAAAATGTAAACATACTAAAAAATAATGCTGATAACTTGTTAAATAATAAAAAAGAAGAATTAAAAGTTATTGAATTAGAAAGTAAAGTTGAAAGTGAATGGATAGACCCAACAATAGATATAAAACTTGAAAAAGGTCATCTTCACCCGTTAAGTGAAATCCAAAATAAAATAGAAGATATTTTTACATCAATGGGATTTGTAGTCCTTGATGGTCCCGAAACAGAAACCGAAGAAAACAACTTTGAGGCATTAAATATTCCCAAAGACCACCCTGCAAGAGATATGCAAGATACATTTTGGACTACAGATGGTAACTTATTAAGAACTCATACTTCTGCTATACAAGTAAGAGGAATGAAAAATCTTAAACCTCCATTTAAAGTAATAGGTCCTGGTCGCGTTTTTAGATATGAAGCACTTGATGCATCTCATGAAAACACATTTTATCAGGTTGAAGGAATGGTTGTTGATAAAAATATTTCTGTTGCAAATTTAATAGCATCAATGAAAACACTTTTAAAAGAAGTTTTTGAAAAAGATGTAAAAGTAAGACTTCGCCCTGGATATTTTCCATTTGTTGAACCTGGTTTTGAACTTGATATTTCATGCTTAATATGCAATGGAGAAGGATGTTCTGTCTGCAAGCAAACGGGCTGGGTAGAATTACTTCCATGCGGTTTAGTGCACCCCGAAGTATTAAAACACGGTGGAATAGACCCAAATGAATACTCTGGCTTTGCATTTGGTTTAGGATTAAATCGTCTTGTAATGATGAAATATGGCATTAATGATATAAGACATTTCCAATCTAGTGACTTGAGATTTGTAAAACAATTCTAACTTTAACCTCCCAAAAATGGTAATTTATCACAATTTTTCTATTTTTAATTATATAGTATTGATTTTGTGTTAGTAAATATGATATAAATTCAGAAGTTTATTACTAGGAGTTTAATATGAAATATGACGAAAATTTAGAATTTGATGTAAGATTACTTGATAAATTCAAAGAGGATAAAGAATATATGAAAAAATATCAAGAATATCTTAAAAACTTAGAAGATCATACTTATAATATTCAAGAGGTTGAAATTTAAAGAATTTTGATGGGGGATATATGAATAATTTATCGGATTTTTCATCATTTATTCTATCTTTAGCTTCTTCGGCATTTTATTATATGGGAGAATCTCCAGATTCAAATACTAAAGGTGAAATTAATTTAGATATTGCAAAACATACAATTGATACAATTTCTATGCTAGAAAATAAAACAGAAGGTAATCTACAAAAAGAAGAAATAGAGTTAATTGAGGATATCTTGTATAAATTAAGAACAAAATTTATAAAATTAAAAAAAATCAAAAATCAAAAATAGAGGAATGATGACCAAAAAAAATGAAACCAATGAAGTTATAAATAAGAAACTTGAAGATAAATCTTTAATGATAAAAATTGACAATAGCTTAAACAGAATAGATGCAGCAATTAATAATTACACTCAATTATTAACATCTCTTGAGAAAAAATTATTTATTAACTCCGTTTTAGTATATATTATTTTCTTAATTTTAGTTATTAGTTTCTTATATATAATCTTTGATCAAAAAAATAAATCTCTTGAAGATAATAACAAGTTGCTAAAAGTAGCTATAAATAAAAATACTGAAGAAATAAAAATTTATAAAGAAAAGATTAATGGCTATAAAACAACGAAATCTAAAATAAAATTATTATTACAAGAGTTTCAAGATACAACATCTGACTCTAAAAAATTGGTTGATGATTTTAGGGCTATGGATAAATCATTTTTCTCTGATGTAGAAGAATTATTTTTTGAGAAGAAAGTTAATAAACTTAAATCTGAGCTTAGTATTAAATTTTATGAAAATGGGAAATCAGCATTTCAATCAAATTCATATAGTGAAGCGATTAAGAAGTTTACAGAATCACTTAAGTATAACTCCAAAAACCCATATATAAATGAAATAAACTTTTATCTTGGTGTTTCATACTTAAGAACTAAAAAATACTCTGTTGCCGTTAAGTATCTTCAAAAGTCTATGGTTAATAATTTTGATAGAAAAAAAGCAGATGATATATTATTCTTCCTTGGAAATGCTTATGAAAAGCTATCAAACACAGTAAAAGCAAGAGAGTACTATAAGAAAATTATAGAAGAGTATTCTACAGGTGATAAGTATTGGGATGCAAAAAGAAGATGGAATGTTTTGAATAAAAAATAAATTATAACATCTAATCATTTATAGCATTAACTTGCTATTATAATTGTGAGGGATAGAATGAAATGTTTTAAATGTGGTACATTAATAGATAGTGATACAACAAACTGCCCTAATTGTGGCCAGAATCTTCGTAAAATAAAGAAAGGCTTTTCTCCAAATATGTACAATAAAATAAAGTCCATCTCTTCTAATAAATCTCAAAAATCAATTCCAATGGATATATCTATTGGGGACAGTATATCCGAACAATATATAATTCACGAATATTTAAATGATGATTTAATTTTCTATTCTTTTATTGGTATAGATAGTTTCAATAAACAAAAAGTTCAAATTGATTTTATAAAGCCAACTCTTTTAAAAACAGAGTATGACAAGTCCCAATTTATTAACTCTTTAAGAGAAGAAAAGTTTAGACAACATGAAAACTTAGCTATCATTTATGATTATGGTAAACACAATAGTAATTATTATATAGTTTCTGAATACATTGAAGGAATTACACTTAGAGAAATAATTGACACTAAGCAAGAAAATTTTACACTTGATGAAATTGAGCCAATTATTGCACAAATAACAGATGCCCTAACAGATATACATGAAGATAGTTTAGTTGGCTATTTAATACCTGAAAATATCATTATCATGAAAAATATTCTAAAAATAAGAAATACTTTTTGGTTTAGATGTTTTAACCATAAAACAGTTTTAAAATATTTTTCATCTGATTCACCATCTTATCATTATTTAGCACCAGAGTTACGAGGTGGCTCCCCCAAGCTAATTAATGCTACTGATTTGTATTCAATAGGTGTTATTTTATCTTCTTTACTAGTGGGTAAAATATACAAAGGTGTTCCATTTAATCTTAGTGAATATAATAATAGCTTACCAACTGATATAGATATGCTATTTTTAAAGCTTGTACATAAAAATGCAAATAAAAGGTTTCAAAATGTAGAGAATTTCTTAATTTATTTTGATAAATTATTTTCTTTTACTCCAATTGATCACAATGAGACTACAAGAGTAGTTAATACATCTGACATATTATCTATAGAAGAAGAAAACTTTGACTTTGAAGATGAAATGGAAACATCTATGATAGATAGAAGTCATACCCAAAATGTTATAACCAAATTTGATGATGATGAACCAGAAACAACGGTTATGCCTAAAAAAGAAACTTCCTCTGTTCCAGCCAAGGAAAAGAAAGAAACTTTTGAAGAAGACGAACCGGAAACAAAGGTTATACCTAAAAAGAAAAAAAAGCCTATAAAATCACAAAAGCCTCACTCTCTAAAAGCTAAAACAGAAGAAGTTCTAGAAAAACAAGAGGAAAAAGAGAAAAAAGATTCAAATACTTCTTTTAATTCTTACAAAAATCCTTTTTATCAACCAGAAGAAATAAAAAAAGAACAAGAAAACTTTCAACAACAAAAAGAATTTCAAGAATATCAAAAGTCAGTATATCAACAACTATCAGATTTTCAGGAAAGAGATAATAAAAAGAATCTGTTAATGATAGTAGGATTTTTTGCATTTGCATTAATTATAATTGTATTAATTTTAGTTATGTTTTTAAGGCCCAACAACACAGTTTCTTCTAATGATGCTAAATTAATGGCAACAATAAAAAAACAAAATGAAATGATAGATAAAATGAATAAAAAATTTGATGCTTTAGAAAGGCAAAAACAAAAAAGTAAAGAAGAGGTTTTACTTGCCAAAAAAGAAAGAGAAAAAAAAGAAAATGAATTAATAGAACAAGAAAAGAAAATAAAAGAACTTGATAATAAAAAAATAGAAAAGTCTAATGAAAAAGAAAAGAAAAAGCTTGAAGAAGAAAAAAAAGCTGCTCAACTAGAAAAAGAAAAATTACAAAAAGAATTAGAAGCAAAAAAGAAAAAAGAAGAAGAAAAAAAGAAAAAACAAAAAGAGTTAAAAGCAAAACTAAAAACAGAACAAGAACTTTTAGCAAAAAAGAAAAGAGAAGCACAAAATAAAAAAGCTCAACAAAGTAGATTAATAAAAAATAAAAATCTAAGTAAAAAATTAGAAGAAGCAAAGAAAAGGGAAGCCCTCAAATTAGCAAAGAAAAAGAAGGCTGAAAAATTGGCAAAGAAGAGAGAAGCAGAAAAGTTAGCAAAGAAAAAAGAGCAAGAGCGTCTTGCAAAAAAGAAAGAAGAAAAAAAGAAACTTGAACAATCTAAAAAGAAAAAAAGTTTAGATGCTGAAGCAGATGCTTTATTAGCAGCTGCAATGGAAGAAAATAAAAAAGAAACTGTTGTAAAAAAAGATGGAAAATGCCCAAAAGGGATGATAAAAATAAAAGAAGGCAGTTTTAAATATGGTAGTCCTGCATCTGACCCAACAAGAGGGCCATCAGATCCATTACTAAAAACAATAAACTTGAATACTTATTGCATTGATAGATATGAATCCAAAGGACCTATTAGTTTTACACAAGCAGAAGCAAGATGTAAAAGAAAGAAAAAAAGAATTTGTACAACTCAAGAATGGGAAAAAGCTTGCAAAGGTAAGTACAATAGAAAGTTTCCTTATGGAAATAAATTTAATGCAAGTAAATGTAATACTGCTGATGCGGATGGTGAACCAAGAAAATATAAAAGAACAGGCTCATTTAAAAAATGTAGATCTCCTTATGGTTTATATGATATGAGTGGAAACTTATCAGAATGGACCAAAAGCGGAAACTCTTCAAGGCAGATTTTAAAAGGTGGTAGCTATAAGTCTGAAGATTTTGATGCAAAATGTTCTAGTGTAAAAAAAGCATCTAAAGGGAGCCGTAAATCTACTTATGGATACCGTTGTTGCAGTAATTTAGAATAATTCAATATCACAGGAGGATATTATGAAAATAACTTTAATACTTATAACCATTTTAATGTCGTTTAGTTTATTTGCTAAAAAAGTTTTGATTATAAAATCAAAAAATATTTCTACCTATGATGCTTTAGTAACAGGATTTTCAATAAAAACCAAAGCAAAAATAAAGGTAATCTCCTTAAAAAAGAATTCAGATCTAAAAAAGATTTTGAATGAAATAAAATCAAATTTTGATATGGTTTTTGCAATTGGTGACAAAGCACTTAAACTTGCATTAAAACAAAAAGATAAACCTGTTATATTTGCAATGGTGTTAAACTATAGAAAATATAACATTGATATTACTAAAGTAACAGGAATAAAAATTAAATTATCTGCTAAAACTCAAATTGGAGCTATTTCATCAATGTTTAAAGCTGAAACAATTGGAATTATATCAAGTTCTTCTGCAATTGAGAACTTAATAGCAAAACATAGAAAAATCGCATCTCTTTTTGGAATAAAATTAAAAACTATTTCTATTGAAGATGGAGATTTATTATCTGCCTTAGGAAAACATAAAGAAGACATAGATGCTCTATGGATGCTTCCTGATAAATCAATTTTAAACTTAAAAGGTTATAATATTTTAAGTAAATTTGCACTACAATATAAAAAGCCTCTTTATGTGTTATCTAAAGGTTTAGTAAAAAAAGGTGGATTGTTATCCTTATCTCCTAACTATCTATTAGTAGGAAAACAAGCATCAAGAATTGCCAATAAAGTATTGTTTAACAATGTACCTATTAAGTATATCCCTATCTCAGATCCAGATTCATTTACTTTAACCTTAAATTATACAATTTTACAAAGATTGAATATGTTAAAAGAAATTGCTCCTAAAGTATTGTCTTTTGCTGCTTCGAAAGAATTTATGATTGAGGTTGTAAAATAATAAAATGAAATTTTATTATTTATTAATAACATTTTTACTTATATCATCTTGTAAAAACAAAAATATTCCTAAATCTCCTGATAATAACACCGTAAAGACGCATAATTATGCGTCTCAGACAAATGGAGATAAAAAATATAAAAAAGCATTTGAAAATTTCAAAAATAAAAAATATAATGAAGCATATAAAGATTTTATTGAATTAATCAAAAAATATCCCAATGACCTAGAGTTAAATTATAGCATTGGTTTTATTGCAGCAAAATTAAACAACTTAGCTATTGCTAGAAAATTCCTAGTTAAAACTATATCAATAGATAAAACTAAATGGGAGGCTTATAGAGAATTAGCAGCATTATATAAATCTATTTACAAATACCAAGAAGCACTTAAGTGGGTAAAAAAGGTCTTTATATATGAACAAAATGATCCCTTATCTAATTTTATTATGGCTTATCTATCAAATAAACTAGAAAAAAACGATAATGCCTACATATACTATGAAAGAGCTATTAAAGCAAGTTCAACATATATGCTTGCATACATACATTATGGGGAATTTTACTTTTCAAGAAAACAATATAATAAAGCAGAAAAAGTATGGATTGAAGGCTTAAATAAAAGATATTCTACTACTATAGCTAAAAGATTAGGTAGTTTATATACAAAAACAAAAAAATATGATAAAGCAATAAAAATATACAATGAATTATTACTTAAATACCAAAATAATGTAGAACCCTATTTTCATATTGGCAAAATATATGAATTAAAGAAAAATTACGAGAAGGCAATAGAATTATACAACAAAGCATTATCATTAAACAAAAACTATGCTAGCCCTAAAATAGCACTAGCAGAAATATATACACAACAGAAAGAGTATGCTAAAGCTTTAATTCTCTATAAAGAATTAAATAAACAACTGCTTAATAAAACAACTTTCTATCTGTATAAACAAGCCATCATATTAAAAAAACAAAAAAAGCAAAATGCTTATAATAAAATTATAAAAGAATTAAAGTCAAATACTCTCCAACAATCAAAAGATTATTTAAAATTATTATCAAAGATTAATTGACAGAAGCCATCATTTAAAATATAATAACTTATTTTTTAGAGAAGGTAATACAATGAGCATATTAATAAAAAATGGAAAACTTATTAGAATGACTTCTGAAAACAATGATTTACTAGCTGACATACTAATAGAAGATGGAAAAATAATAAAAATTGATGAAAATATCAAACATCAAGAAGGCTATTTGTTAATTGATGCCAAAAACAATTATATCACTCCAGGTTTAATAGACCCTCATTGTCATATTGGTATGTGGGAAGATGGAATGGGATTTGAAGGAGCAGATGGTAACGAAGTAACAGATCCTATAACACCAA
Organism: bacterium; assembly: GCA_027064085.1. Classification (GTDB taxonomy): domain Bacteria; phylum UBP6; class JAFGXH01; order JAFGXH01; family JAFGXH01; genus JAMOQH01. The sequence continues at coordinate 7,798 of JAMOQH010000177.1, forward strand.
ATCTAGATGCAATTTATGGAATCAACCCATTAGACCCTTGCTTTAAAGAAGCATACAAAGCAGGCATTACAACTACAGTTACAGGTCCAGGTAGTGCAAATGTAATTGGAGGTACCTTTACAGCAGTAAAAACTTATGGTAATGACTTAGAAGAAATGATACTAAAAACTCCTGCAACAATGAAATCAGCATTAGGAGAAAATCCTAAAAGAGTTTATTCTTCTCAAAATAAAACCCCCTCAACAAGAATGGCAACAGCTGCACTTTTTAGAGAAACTTTAATAAAAACTAAAGAGTATTTACAGCAAAAAGAAAATGTTAAAAACAAAGATAAAGATTTTAAAATAAATTTTAAATTTGAAGCACTAAAAGATGTTCTTGAAAATAATATGTTAATAAAAACTCATGCTCATAGAGCAGATGACATCATGACAGCAATAAGAATAGCAAAAGAGTTCGATTTAAACATGACTATTGAACACTGCACAGAAGGACACTTAATAACAAATATTCTTAAAAAAAACTCAGTAAAACCAATTTTAGGGCCACTAATAACAGAAAGATCTAAAATAGAACTAAAAAATTTATCAATGAAAGCCCCTTCAATTTTAGAAAAGGCAAATATAAAGTTTGCTCTAATGACTGATCATCCTGTTATACCGATACAATACCTTCCTATTCAAGCAGCATTGGCCGTTAGAGAAGGCTTAAACGAATTAACCGCACTAAAGTCAATAACAATTACTGCAGCTAAGTTTACTGGCATAGATGATAGAGTTGGCTCCATTGAAGAAGGAAAAGATGCCGATTTAGTTATTTGGAATAATTTTCCATTAGATTGGCAAGCTATTCCAGAATATGTATTAATTAACGGAAAAATTGTACATAAAAAAAACTAAAATGAATATTTTATGCTATATAAAGTCTAATATATATGTTTCATTTACGAGGTAATCATGAAAACAATAATACTTTTGCTAACAACACTAATAACGCTCTCACTGTTTGGCTCTATTGGAATAATAGATGAAATTGATGGAACGGCTTTTATTAAACAAGAAATGACTAAAGGTTTTAAAAAACTAAAGCCTAATACTACTATTAACAAAGGAGATATAATTAGAACAACTAGTAATTCTTTTGTTAATATAGCTTTTAACGATAAATCAACCTTAAAAGTTTATCCTAAATCAATAGTTAAAATAGATAAAAATATTACAGCTAAAAATAATTCTAACTCTATTACTCTATTTTCAGGAAAACTTTGGGCAAGAGTTCATAAAAGAATCACTAAAAAGAACTTTTTCAAAATCAATACTCCTACAGCAACAGCAGGAGTTAGAGGAACAAGTTTTGGTGTAGTTGTTTCACCTAATGGTTCATCACTAGTAAGAGTAAGTACAGGGAGAGTTCTTTTTGATTCAGATATAGATCCTAGAGTATTAAAAGAAGAAAAAAAAGAAAAAAAAGAAATTACTCCTAAGTCTAATGATTTAATGAAGCCACAAGAGTTAAAAATATCAACATCAAAAATCAATAGAGTTGACAATTCAATTGATACCGATATTGTTACAGGAATAAAAAGAAAATCTCTTGTACTAAGAAAAAACTCTACAGCATCATTTAGACTGGAAAAAGGACTTAAACCTGAGGCACAAATACCTATTACTCAATTTGAAACAGAAGAAAATATGCCCGAAGATCCTCAAAAAAGAAAAGAAATTATAACTTGGCATATATCAAATTTAAAACATAGAGTTAAAACAGCTAATCAATTAGTCTTTAAAGTTACTAAAATTGCAGGTGGAATAGAATCAATGAAATCAGACAAAAAGTTTTCTGTTGAACAAATATCAGCAACAACTAAAAAAGGTAAAAAGGAAATGGACCATATAGCAGAAACAGTAGAAAACATGGAAAACTCAATGGAGGCTCAATTATATTTTCTAGAAAACTATGCTAAAGACGATCCTGATGCAAAAAAAGTTCTAGAAGAACATAATAAATTCGTAGAGGAAAAGAATAAAGTTATAAAATAGTTATCTTATTTTCTCCATATAGTAATCTTCAAGAGTTTTATTCATATTTTTTAAATCAAGTAATTTACTTTCATCTAAAAACTCTATTATATAACCATTTTTCATCATAATAATTTGATCACATAACTTTTCTACTGATTCTAAAATATGGGAAACAAATATTATTGTTTTACCTTTTTTTATTAAATTTTTTAATAATATTTTAAAATCATATACAGCAACAGGATCTAAGCCTGAAAATACTTCATCAAGAATTAAAATATTTGCATCTGAAATTATTGCTGCAATTAAAACTATTTTTTTTATCATTCCTTCTGAATATTCTACCATTAATCTTTTAGAATCTTCTAGTATATCAAACTTTTTGAGTAAGTCTAAAAAATTATTTTTTACATTATAAATACTTGAAATCCAGTTTAAATATTCAAAACCTGTTAAGTACTCATAAAAGATAGGTTTTTGAGGTATATAAAAAAAATTCTTTTTATAAGTATAATTATCAACATTAATTTCTTTATTATCAAATAAAATTTTACCAGAAGTCGGTAAAATTTCACCAATAATCGATTTAATTGTAGTAGATTTTCCTGCTCCATTTTGTCCAATAATTCCAACAAATTTATTTTTATCTATTTTAAAGCTTATTTGCTTAACAGCCTCTTTTTTGCCGAATATTTTTACTAAATTGATTACTTCTATCATAAAATCCATATAAAAAACTTATTTTTAGCACATAAAGATTAATTATTCCAATTTTTTTAATAAAGTTATTGATTTTTATAACTAAATATGATTTAATTACCTAGGGTATGGGGTTGATTTAGTGTACAAAAACTTTCTTGTAAAAACTAGAGTATTTCTATTTGTTATATTTTCATTTTTTTTAGTGATAATTCTTAGATTATATAACCTGCAAATAATTAAAGGTGCGTATTATTCCCAAAAAGCACAAAACAACTTTCTTGATACTGTAAAAATAAAAGCACAAAGGGGTAATATTTACGATAAATATGGTAAAGTGTTAGCTAAAAATATCGCTCAGTTTAATTTATATGTAAATCCTAAACTAGTAGATGATAAAACAATTAAATTTTTGAAAAAATCATTAAAACTATCAATTCAAGAAAAATTTAATTTTGAAGAAATAATTAAAAAAAATAAATACAATAAAAAAGAAATACTAATAAAGTCAAAATTATCCAAAAAAGAACTATCTATGATTGAAGCTAGAAAATATCGCTTACAAGGTGTTTCTATTGTAACAAAAACCTTTAGATATTATCCTCAACATGGAATAGTTGCACATATTGTTGGATATATAAATAGAATAAATCAAAAAGAATTATCAAAAAGAAAAAACTATCAAGCAGATAATAATATTGGTAAAATAGGTGTTGAAAATTATCTTGAAAATTCACTAAGGGGAAAATCAGGTAAAAAAATTGTGTTAAGGAGTAAAAATAAAAAATTAAAAAATGATAAATCTCTTGAAAAACTTATAAAACTTAAAAATAAAGACTTTCCTCCAGTAAAAGAAGGTGATAATATATATTTAACAATAGACCTAGAGCTACAAAAAAATATTGATGACATATTCTTTGATGTAAAATCAGGTGCAGCTGTTGTTTTTGATACAAATACAGGAGATATTCTTGCGATGTACTCTAAACCAACATTTGACCCTAACATTATAGTAAGAGGTAAAAATAAAAATTATATTAAAGAAATTTTTAATGATAAATTACAGCCAACACTTAATAAAGCATATAAACAATTTTTCCCAGGCTCTGTATTTAAAGTTGTCACAGCAATAGCAGCATTAGACTTAGGTATAATAGATGAAAAAGAAAAACTTGATTGTCCTGGTTATGAAATGTACGGAAAAAGTAAATTTAGATGTTGGAAGCACTCAGGGCATGGTAAAATGGATTTAAAACATGCTCTTGCACAGTCCTGTGATGTTTATTTTTATAAACTAGCTAAAAAAGTTGGCCTTGATAACATTAACAAATATGCAAAAAAATTAGGTATAGGTACAACATTTACTGATTTTATATCATATATCCCAAAAGGCTTTGTTCCAAATAGAAAATGGTATTACAACAGATATGGCAGGTACAATAAAGGTACTGCATTAAACTCTGCAATAGGTCAAGGAGATGTTTATTTATCTCCTTTTAAAGTAGCCGAAATATACTCAATAATAGCTAATTATGGAATTAGAAAACGAATTAATGTTGTAGATAAAATAGTTACTCCAAATAATAAAGTAAAATATAAAAGAAAAATTATTTTAAAATCATCAGATATCCCAACAGAAGTATTTCAAAAGGTTGCAAAAGGCTTATTTGATGCTGTAAATACTCCAGGAGGAACAGCATATTATCATAGACTAAAAAACATATTAGTTTCCGGCAAAACGGGCACCGCTCAAGTTGCATCAAAAAGGAATTCCGAATATGAATTTGAAATACCTTGGAAATTTAAACATCATGCTTGGTTTGCGTCATTTGCTCCTAGTTACAAACCAGAAATAGCAGTTGTTGTATTAGTAGAACACGGTGAACATTCTAGCCTTTCCGCAAGATTAACTATGGAAATAATTAAAGCTTATGAAGACTTGAAGGTAAAAAGACTACAAGCACAATTTACTAAAGAAAGAAATAAGTTTAGAGTAGAAAATAAATTTAAATCAATAGTAAATACAGATGCTGAATAATTTAAAACTATTAAAAAATACTCATTGGTTTTTAGTAATAATAACATATATTATTTTAATTATAGGTGTATTAAATCTGTATAGCTTACAGTTAAATCAGGGTGGTAATTTTTATATTATGCAATCTTTTTGGGTTTTAATAAGTAGCATTATTTTTATACTCATAACTTTAATTGATTATAGATTATTTTTTGAATCTTCAATAATATTATATATTATTAATATATTAATGCTATTTGCAGTATTTTTATTTGGAGTAACAAGAAATGCTTCTACAAGATGGTTAAATTTTGGTTTATTTTTATATCAACCATCAGAATCTATGAAATTAGTTTTAGCATTAGTACTTGCAGCATATTTTGCTAAAAATTCAAAAGAAAGCTTAGGTTTTAAAAAACTAGCATATCCATTTTTTCTAACATTATTACCTGCAGTCTTAATAAAAATACAACCAGATTTAGGCTCTGCGGTTATTTTATTTATTGAATTTGGTGTATTAATGTTTTTTGCAAAAATAAAAAGGAGTGTTTGGCTTACTTTAATTATATTGTTTATTGTATTAATTCCAGTTATGTGGTTTTTTGTTTTAAATGATTACCATAAAAAACGATTTGATGCTTTTTTAAACCCTGAAAAGTTTGCTAAAACAACAGCTTACCAAACGATTCAAGCTAAATTTGCAATAGGTTCAGGAAAAACTTATGGTAAAGGATTTACTAAAGGTCCTATTTCAAAAGGAAAATTTGTTCCTGAACAAGAAACTGATTTTGCATTTTCTGTATTAGCTGAAGAATTTGGTTTTTTGGGTTCAGTTATTTTAATTTCATTATACATTATATTTTTATTTTTATTAATAAGTATACTAAAATATGCTTTTGATCCATTTGGGTTTTATTTAGGAATAATTATCGTATCATATTTTACTTTTCAAATACTAATGAACTTACTTATGGTAACAGGATTGTTTCCTGTTATAGGAGTACCCTTACCTTTTTTTAGCTATGGAGGTACAAACTTGTTAATATCTATGGCTTCATTAGGAATAATAATGAGTCTTTATATTAGAAGATATTTTTTTGATTATAATCCGGAGGCTTTATGAAAACAAAAAAAAGATTAAATATTGTAATGTATTTACTGCTGTCTATATTTATATTTTCTTGTAACAATTCTACTGATCAAGCAAAAGAAAATGATGAAAACTGGATAAATACTAATGATATACAAGTTTATTTTTCTCCAAATCAAAATATTGATTTAATTATGATTAAAGAAATTGAAAAAGCAAAAACAAAAATTTCAGTTGCAATATATGACATTACAAATAAAAAAATAACAGATGCATTGATTAATGCACATAAAAAAGGAATATCAATTAGGTTATATACTGATAAAATAATAAATAATGATTATGAGCAACCATTATTAGACGACTTAGAAGCTAATAATATAGAAGTAAAAGTCGCAAATCCAGAAAACTGGAGCAATGTACAAGCCTACCGAGCTATTATGCATAATAAATTTATTGTAATTGATGAAGATATTGTTATCACAGGTTCTTATAATTTTACAACAAATGCAGAAGAAAATAATAGAGAAAACTTAATTATTATTCCCAATAAGATTATTGCAAAAAAATACTATGAGCAATTTAATATATATTGGGATAATCCGTGATAGAAAACAATACTCCAGAATATGATATTATTAAAAAATTAAACAAAATAGGACTATTTTTTAAATACCTATTTTTTCTTATTGTATTATTGATAGCTACATATTTAATTTATATACTTACTTTTAAAATGGATAAAGTTACACCAAATGGAGATAAAAATACATATAAAAAAGCGATAATAAATATATCATTTAACTCTAAAAAAGATTTTGAAATTTCTAAAAATTACTTAAAAAATTATAATGAAATATTCTACAATAAAACAAATTCTAAAGTTAGTTTACCCAATCATACGCCAATTTACCAAATTAATCTAAAAAATAAAGGAAGTTTATTTTTATTAAGCCCCAACTTTCATATAGAAGATTTATATAAAAAAAAAATATTTTATTTCTTTAAACATTACCAAGATGAAACAGCTTATAAAAGAGGAAATATTTTTTTACCCAAACTAGAAGAATTATATAGTGGAAAAGTAGTGTTTGAATCATTTTTTAAAAGCTCATACTTAGATTTTATAAATTTAATTGCAGGCATAATTTTTTCAGATGATTTATATACTTACAAATATTCAGAACAAATAAAAAGAGTAGTATTTCAAACAATAAAAAAAAGAAAATCATATTTAATTTCTTCTTATAACAATAAAGACTCATCAACACATAAAAATTTATTAAAAGCATATAGCATTTATTATTTAGGAAATTCGTTAAAGCAAGCATTGTTAATGGGAAAATATTATTTAGCAAATGAACTAATTGCAAGTGCAAGGTATTTTAATTTTCAGCTTAAAAAAAATGTTTTTCAATATAATATTAATTTCAAAGAAAAAGTTTTTATTATTTTTATATTTAAAGATGGAAGATTAATAAGAAAACTTAAAAAGCTCCATTTCAATACTAATTTAGAATCAGGATCATATAAGATTGTTATTTTAAAAGAAGAAGATACTTTATTTGGTAGGAAAGAACTTTTTTGGATTTACTTAAATTTTAGAATTTAGAAATTATCATAATCATCTTCACCAGGAATTTCATCACTTTCCCAATCACCTAGCTTATTATTCATTCTTTTATGAGCTTTTCCTGCTCTAAATTTAACAATATCTTCGCCTGTAAATGTTTGACCAGACTTAACACTTGATTCCACTTTTACTTTTTTAGGTCTTGTTTTATATTTTCTAGTTGGTTTCTTTTCTATTTTAAATACAACCTTTACTTTAACATTATTGCTTATTTTAGCTGTTTTATGTTTATTATCATGAACAACTAATTTAAGTCTAACATCTTTTTTGTTAGCTACTTTACTATTATTTCTTCTTGGGGAAGAGGCAATATTGTTAGAATTATTTTTAGGTGCTTCTTTTGTAGCTACTCTTTTTTCTACAACAGGAGTTGCAACATTACCATCATTTTTAACTATACCAACATAAACATCATGTTCTGCCATCCATTTTACAGCTACATCAGCTTTAATTGCAAAGTTAATACCAACAATAGCTAAACCATCTTTTGACTCTCTAGCAATCATTGAATTAATACCAATTAAGTAACCTCTATAGTCAAGAAGTGGCCCTCCACTATTCCCTCTGTTAACTGCAGTTTCCATTTGAAACACATTTTTACCTTTTGTTCCATTAAAATCATCAATTTCAGCAGAAATAGCACCAGTAGTTAAACTCCAACGACTTCCCTGCTCTGGATGTCCAATAGCAGCCGTTGCTTCTCCAATACCAATAGTATCCGTATCTGCAATAGGAATAGGAACTAAATTACTAGGAGCGTTTATCATTTTAACAACAGCTAAATCCATTATTTCATCATATGCAACAACTTTTACTTTTTGGTTATTTTTTAAATCATTTGAATTTTTACCATTAACTCTTTTAGGCTTTAAAAAAGCAGATAAATATTTATATGGTTTATGTGTTGACGCATTAATTACAACATGAGCATTTGTTAAAATTGTTCCATCTTCTTTTACAATAGAACCAGTTCCAGTAGAGCCCGTTTTACCATTTGTTCCAAATAATAACACTACTCCTGGTGCAGCTTCCTTATAAATTTGTTTGTAATTGATTCTAACTTGAGCAACAATAATTGTGCTTACTAACAGTGACAAAATTACTATCAATTTTTTATTCATAGTGATACCCCTTAAATATATACAAAAATATTAGACTTTATTTTTAACATTTTATTCATTTTACTTTTTCTTATTTAATTTTTTATAAATTTCTTCTATATTTTTTTCATAACCTGATATTATTTTAATAATATTACTATTATTAGCATCAATAATAAATAACTTAGGTACAGAAATAGAAGTTCCTTCTTTTACATTATAAAATTTTGCAACAGCTGAATATAAGTCTAAACCAATATCATAACTAATACTTTCATCTTTTATAATTTTTTTTATATTTGCACTAAATTCACTAATTGTTTCATCTTTAGGATTTCTAACTGCAATAAAAAAAGGAATAATATCAGTATATTTTTTAGCTAGTTTAATTATTTCAGACCTTTCTTTAGAACAATACTTACAAGAAGTTGTAAAAAATATTAAAAATATTTTTTTATCTTTATTTGCATTTCTTATCTTCCTTAAACTTTTATATCTTCTTTTAAGAGTTACCAAAGTAAAAGGATGTGCCTTTTCACCTTCCTTTATTTTGCTTATAGCTGGTTCAGCCTTAGCAAAAGTTAGTACAGAAGATAACAGTGCCAATATTACTAAAATATTCATTTTATACATAATTAATAACCTCAAAACAAAAATTTAGACTATATCAATTCAACTTTATTCAATATCTTTATAATCTTTCATATAATTAATCATTCTTTTTTTAATAATAGGAGAAAGTTTCTTTATTGATTTTTTCATGGCCTCATTTAGATTAATATCCACTGCTTTAGTTCTAGTTGATGTTTGACCTTCGACAGAAAAATAAAATAATTCATCTTTATTTTCTAAATTATAAGCTTTAACATCTACACCTGTTCTACAATAATAAAAAGCCTTATCATAAGAGCATTTATATAATAATGAAAGACTAATAACGACTTTGTCTTTACCCGAATTATTTATTTTTTTTATAATTTTATCTAAATCACTTCTTTTTATCATTTTTTTAGAATTATAATCAAATTCAGATAATTCAAATGTATTAAATTTTTCATTTCTTATTGTTTCGTAAACAACTCTTGTTAATTCTTTATTTTCTATATAATTCTTTCTGTTTTCATCATTATCCCTTAAAATCCAAGAATTATCTTTAGGTGCTTTTTTAGTAGCATTAATAAAATCTTTTTTGCTTATTTTATTGTAAATACTGTATATATACCAAGACTGATTAAGCTTTTCTTTGTATAATTTATTTAAATCATTTATATTTTGCGTTACATTGTATTTTTCATATATTTTAGGATCATTTAAAACTGTAGAGTAGTTAATAAGAATGGTATCATAATTAAAAGCATCCTTAATTAATTCTTTTTTTATTTTCTTAAATTCTTTTATATTTAATTTGCCTAACATTTCTGTTGCTATTTCATATTTTTTCTTAAATCTTTTATTAGCAACGGCCATTTCTGTTTCTAAAATAGAAGCATATTTATCTCTGTTTAAAACAGCAAATGCGTAGTGTTTATTGTTTCCATCATAATATCGATTAACTATTTCAATTAATTCGTTATGTGAAAAATTAGATTCAACCTCAATTACTTGTTTAATTTTCATTGAATTACCAATTAATTCAGAATTCTCTAAAAAAGCCTTTTTAATACTAGTAGATTTTGCATTAATAGTAGATGAAATTTTATTAATTAACTCTTTCCTTGCAGCTAAATCAGCAGCCTTTTCACTTTTATCAAAAGAATATGCTGTAATGTATTTATCTTCGGGATAAGATATGTGTTTGCCTGTTTTATACATGAAGGGTAAACTTCTTTTTGATGTCTTTTTCACTGAGACACAGGATGATAAAAATATTATCAACAAAATAATTAAAAATTTAAAATAAAGTTTCATTATAACCTCAAAAAACTATACTAGATATACCATATCTCGGATAAAGATTCAATATTCGAAAGTTTTAAAGACAATTATTGACATTTATCAATAAATAATATATTCTCAATAAGAATTTTAAGAGGCTTTATGTATAAAATAATTCCTTTACTTTTGATAACATTAGTCCTTTCTTGTAGCCCTAGACAAGAAAATATCGATGCTAAAAAAAAATTAATAAATGGTAAGAATATTAATCCGTATAATCCACCTATAAAATCCTTAGAAATTCAACTATCTGAATTGAAAGCAAGCAATAAAAAAGCTATAGGCAAAATCCTAGAAAGTCCTTATAGATATTTGTCAGAAAAGCTAAAAGCTCATAAAAGTAAAACATTTGCAAAACTTACATATTCTAGAGTAACTAAAGTAGAAATACCTAAATATAAGCCTGTTATTCCTAAAAAGGACCAGGGTGCTTCTGACAGAAAACTCCCCCCTAAAGTTAATAATTTTTTATCTCTATCTGAAAATATATACATTGAACATGATAAAGCTAATAACTTCATGGTTAAACTTGACAATTCAATGGGATACAAAAAAGATATTCGTTGGATTAATAAAGTTTTATATATTAATGATGATAGTGATAGATATACAACAAGAAAATCTGTTGATAACGAACACTTAAAAACTTTAAATGAACCAAGTTTACTTTTTTCTAAAGTTTTAGAAATGATTTCATATAAAATTACTGCTTTATACCAAGAAGATAAAACTTATAATAATAGAAATGTATTAGTATTTAATTTCAAACAACTTGAAACCCCGTACAAAAAAGTAAAGGTAAATAAAAAGTCTAAAATTAAAGAAATAAAAGGAAGTTTATATGTAGACAAAGAAACTTATGCCCCTATATTCATTGATTTAACTATCAAATGGAGATTTGAATCAAGAATAAAAAATAAAAAAACAAATAAACCTGAATTTATAGATGCAAATTTTACTATAAAAAGAGATACAACAAATATTGGAGATAGCTCAATAGATATTAAAACACCTGAACAAGATAAAGTTTTAACAGTAAAAATAGCACCTTCTGAAGCTGATGCAGAAGAAAAGATACTAAATTTTAAAAAAGGACATTCAGCAATTGATAAATTAAGAAGAGAAAAAGAAAAAAGAGAAAAATTATTAGGTATAACCAAAAAGAAAAAATGAGGTAACAATGGAAATTGAAAAAAAAATTGATTTAGTAGTAAATTCTGCATTAGACTTAAAAGCATTTAATATCAAATCATATGATTTAAGAGGTTTATCAACTTATGCAGATTATGCACTTTTAATTTCAGCAAGTTCTGATAGACAAGCAAAATCAGTATCTGATAAAATTAAATGGGATATGAAGCAACATAAAGAAACTCCATTAGGAATCGAAGGAACACAACTTGGGGAATGGGTTTTAATGGATTACGATGATTTAATTATCCATATTTTTCAAGAAGATAAAAGATTTCACTATGACTTAGAAAGATTTTGGGAAAAATTACCGCATAAATCATATTCTAACTAAAGGATGTTATGAATAATTTTGAAAAAAATTTCTTACAGGAATGTATTAGCCTTAATGCATTTGTAGATGAAATTATTGAAAGATGTCAAAGAGAGCAAATCAGCCTTCCTTATACTTTAAATATATTACTTAAAGAATTTATCAAAAAAGTAGGTTTTTTAGCAGGGTTCATTTATACTTTTGATGAAGAACTAAATAAAAAATTCTTTTACAAAGGTGATAAAACTATACTCGAAAAATATAATTTAAAAATGCTTAAAGATATTTCAATTTCAATTTCTTTAAAAAAAGATAATAAAATCATATTTGCTCAACCAATAGATGTTGCAGGAGAACAAATCGGTACTCTTGGTTTTATATTTGAAAAAACAGAAGAAGAAAATCAATCTGAAAAAGGTCAACAAAGAATAGATATATTTTCAGAACAACTTGATAACTATCTTTACAATAATAACAATGCTAGAAAAAAACAACAATTAATAAAAGAACTTAATATAGTGCTAAGAAATCCAATATTATCACTAGGGATAAAAGAAGCTGTTGATATATTAAGTAAAGAATTAAACTTTAAAAACTTAGCTATTATTTATAAGAATATAGAAAACTTAGAAAATTCTTGGAGTTATAAAGTATTTGAGGGCAATAAAATTTTATTTGATAATTCTGATAAATCATTAATTGATAAAAATTTATCTCAAAAACTACAAGAAATGAAAGATAATAAAATTGAGTCTTCTTTTTTTACAAATATTTTTAGCTCAACAGACTATATTGAATCAACTCTTATTACTGGCCAAGTAAATAACGAAAGTTTAGGTAAAATTTTTATTTCATCAAAAGAGAATAAAGGATTTAATACTTATGCAAGAGATTTAATTGAGTTATTTTCTCAAATAATGACTTATAGATTTTTAGACTTCACAAAAGAAATAAAAAAATTAAGAAGATATTTCTCTGTTGAGGCTACTTCTAAATTACTTTCTGTACCAAATTATAATGAATTATACCTAAGACCCAAAATTAAGGATTGCCTTATATTATTTACGGATTTAAATAGTTTTACAAAGATATCAGAACAAGTTTTTGAAAGTCCTACAGATTTAGGTGTATTTATTGATAGATGGAGTGGCGAAGTAATTGATATCATTTATAAATACAATGGGGTTTTTGATAAAATGGTTGGAGATTGTGTTATTGGTATATTTGGACCACCATTTTTTGAAGATAATAAACATAAATTAATAGAAAATGCAATTAAAGCAATTAAAGAAATTAAAGAATTTACTATTTCACTAGAAGATGAATTTCCTATTATTAAAAATTCAGGCATAGTTAAAGGCTTAGGAGTTGCAACAGGTATAAATTATGCCCCTTTAAATGTTGGTTTCTTTTGTAGATATGAAGATTACACGGGGTTTTCAAGTGGGATGAATAATACAGCGAGACTACAGTCACTAGCTGGTTATAGAGAGACATTTATTATGGAAAATATTAAAGAAGCTTTACAAGAATTAATAAATTCTAATAAGTTTGATTTTAATGTTAAAATTAAAGAAAATGAACATACAAATGTTAAAAATGTTAAAGAACCATTATCTTACTATCCAATAAGCTTTAAAGAATGAAAAAAGCAAAGGATCTATTAGAAAAATATAATTTAAATCCCAAAAAGAAGTTTGGACAAAATTTTTTAATTGATGATAATATTTTAAGAAAAATTTCTAAAAACTATAATCCTGATTTTCCCATAATTGAAATTGGTCCCGGAACGGGAGCAATGACGCAATATTTTTTAGAAAAAAATCAACACAGTGTATACTTAGTTGAATTTGATACAGATATGATAGAGATACTAAATAAAGAATACTCTAATATCAAAGAAATTTTTCATGCAGATGCTTCCAAATTTGATTTTTCTGAAATACTAAATAAAGAAGTTAAAGAATTCATAATCTTTGGTAATTTACCATATAATGTATCAAGCCAAATTATATTTAATTTGGTTAAAAATATAGATAGAATTAACACATGTTATTTTATGGTACAAAAAGAAGTTGCAAAAAGACTTACTGAAAATAAAAACAATAAAAATTATTCAAGATTAACGGTTATGACTGACCTTTATTTTGATAAAAAGATTTTATTTGATGTAAAACCAAACTCCTTTTTACCTGCACCCAGAGTTGATTCATCAATAGTTCAGTTTAAAAAGAAAGATAAACTACTAAATAAACTAAAAGATAGAAATAAATTTGCAGAAATCGTAAAAGAAGCATTTTCTCAAAGAAGAAAAATGCTTAGAAATAATCTAAAAAAATACAAAGAATATAATTTAGAAAATATTATTGATTTAAAACAAAGAGCAGAAAATTTATCTGTTGAAGATTATGTAAATATTGTAAATTATCTTTTAAACATCTAAAAAAACTAGTAATTCAAGTTAAAATATAGTATAAAGTTCTTTTTTGGAGAATAAAATGGAAAATATAGTAAAAAAAGGTGATAAAATTAAAGTTCACTATACAGGTAAATTTGAAGATGGAACAATTTTTGATTCATCAGAGGCTTGTCATCATCATCATGAAGAAGGTCACCATCATCATCATAGTCATGAACCACTTGAAGTTGAAGTTGGAGCAGGATATGTAATACCAGGTTTTGATAATGCTTTAGTTGGAATGAAAATAGGTGATAAAAAAACTGTTACAATCACTCCAGAAGAAGGCTATGGGCAACCAATAGAGCAAATGGTAATAAAAGTTAAAAAAGAACAATTTCCAGCAGAACCAATTCCTGCAATAGGAATGGATTTAGAATTAAGTGGACAAGATGGTTCTGTTATTCCTGCAACAATTACCCATATAGAAGGTGATGATGTTACCATCGATGCCAATCATCCACTAGCAGGAAAAACACTTATCTTTGACTTAACATTAGTTGAAATTCAATAACTCATTATAACATACTAATAAGTAAAGACCATAATTATTAATATATTAATAATTTGTACTGAACGGTATAAATTTAAACTTCTTTAAGGTTAAATTTAGCTTGCAATAGATTTATTTATAAAGCTATGAAAAGCAACAAAAGTCTTATATAAGTTATTAAAATTTAAGAGATTTTTATTTAATTCTTAATAAACTAGCTGGAACTAATTTTTTGAGTGTTGACCATTTAAGATAAGCATTTTCTGAGCCACGGCTACTATCATAGTTACTATAAGGAATCCATGCGAAATCAGGATGTTCATCATCTTGTCCCCATACTCCATTACCAATTATATTACCCTTTTTATCTGTTGTAAGAGTATAAGAATAATCTTTTGTTTCTGAAGAATCCTTTAATTCTCCGGCAAAATCTTCTGCATAAGAATCAGATGCCATGTAAAGAGTAAAAGCTATTTCAAAAGTTCTTTTTGAAGGAGTTTCAAATCCTACGGAAATATGATTTTTAATTTTTTTAAATTTTGTTTTAGTAATATATTTAACATTCATTATATCTTCAATTTTTTGAAAAGGTCCATTGTGTTCTCTGTATGCAATAATATTTTCTGCAGTTGTCTTACCTACACCATTTAAAGAATCTAGTTCTTTTGCACTAGCAGTGTTAATGTTAACTTTATCACTTACAAAAGTATCTCCTGTTGTTTCTAAAATTGTAAAATCATATCCATAAACAGGGAAATTCCAAACCTGGCTTCCAGCATAAGTATCAAATACAAATGGAATCTGTCTGTCTCTTAGGTAAATAGACACTAGTTTATGAAATGAAGATGGTACCAAATCTTTAATTTTATCATGGTCATTTTCCCGGTCATTATATCTTGAACCATAAAAATGAGATGCTCCACTATAAAAACTTTCTGTTAATAAACCTTTTAAATCACCTATATCAAAAGTTATTGTTTCTCCATCTATTAATTCTTTTTCTACTTTACCACCCTCTAATGTGGCAGGGTCTCTTACAAAAATAGTTGCACCACTCCAACCATTACAGTGCCCCCACCATCCTGTTCCAACCATAGGATGATATGAATTTAATATTTCCCATGCGACAATTAGAAATGGATTTTTAACAATATAAGAACTAGGTTGTGTATAATGATACCAAATAGCATATTTCATCATTGGAGATTGTTTATCTAAATCAAAAGACCATATTTCTGTATCATTTTCATCATAACCAATAATTTTACCATCATGAATTTGAATAGGCCCTTCGTTGTCTTTGTGCATATCTGTTTTCAAAATAGTAAAAAACTTACTCATTGCCTTTGTCATTTCACTTCTAAGCTCATTTCTTTTTGTTCTTATTTCTGAAGTTGCATCACCATTTTGAATGTCTTGATAAAGCGCATCTGCTTGAGACGCTAGCCTTTGAGTTTCTTCACATAAAGTTTCTTCATTATTTTCAGGAGTAACTAGTTTATCATCTTTTACTATTAAATTCATTAATGAATTATCACAACTCATACTTTCATCAACATTAATTTTTTCATCTTTTAAAGGGTGGTCATATTTTTTATTAAAAATAATTTCATTTTTAGCATCATGGCTTTCATCGCCAGCATAACCATAAGCTAAACTTGCTGTATCAAGAGGCCAATAAGAACCACTCCAGGGTAAATACTCATCTGGAACCCTAACTGATGTTTCTGCAATTCCTTCATTTTCTTTAAGGTCTTCTAAAATTTTATCAGAGAGCTTCAACCTTTTTCCTAAATTAACAGCTTGCATTAATTTACTTTTAAAATTATCATTAGGAGTATTTAGTTTTACAGTTCTTCTTTTTGTTTTTCTTAACCTTTTAACTTCATCTCTAGTCATTAAAGTTGATTTCATTTTAGAAGTAATGGTTTCTTTTGCCCAAACACCATTATCATCCCATTTTTGTAAAATAGAAGTTCCATCTAATTTATTAGTATAATTAACTTCTATCGAGTTATTACTGTAAGTTGATTTAAAAGGAGAGCCATCTTCAAGTTTTATATCTTGATTTTCTTTTTTAAGTGGAAAGGAAGGCATATAACTAGGAAGAGCAAACATTGAAGTTGTAGATAAGAAATTAGCCTTCTGACTTGGGTCATCTAAATCATAAGCCTCACTTGTTCTTTTACAACTTGTATCACTTTCAATAATATTGCCATTTTCATCTAATCTACAGTTTTGATATTGAAAATAAACAGCACCAACAATTCTTCCTAAATCTTCTCTAATTATTAAATAAATTGCAGGTTTAACTGCATCTAAACTATCATCATCACTTTGAATATCATCAGCAAGTTCACCTTTAATTATAGTCAAAAATGACTTTTTACCATTTAAGTTGGCATATTTATATAGTTCATCACCTTCTTGAGGCATCAAACCACTGTTAACGACTTTATACTTTAAATAAAAATCACCACTCCATTCAGAAACAACTTCGTCTTTAAGTTCTCCATCATCAGTTTTCGTAGCTGCTTTTTTTAGTTCGTCTGTAGTAAGAGCAACTGTGTCTCTTCTATTGAGAGTTCTAATTTGTTGTTTAATATAGAAAGTATTAGTATCTACATTATTCATATCCCACTTAGGTTTAACATAGTTATCTGAATTAAACTCAATAGGTAAAACATTATCTTCATTTTCAGTATCATTGTTTGCATTGCTATCACCACAACTAAACATTAATACTACCAAGAGAGAGAGCAAGATAATTAAAGATTTTTTCATAAAAACACCTCATAATAAACATAAACGATAATATTATATCATAAGGTGATTTAAAATAAAAGCATTTTCTCTATAGATTAAATATTATTATCTGGTAATTAGTAGAGATACAAGTATCTGTAATTATTATAAATTTTATATTATTCTACTCCGACTTTTAAACTTATTTTGTATATAATTTTAGCTTATTTATTTAATATCTTTTCAGTAACTTTTACATCATCAATGTAAATATACCCATCTCCTGCACCCTCATCATCAGATAACCTGATACCAACTCTCATAGTTTTAATAGTATCAATTTGCTCATCAGGAACTTTTGAATATATATCCCATGAATCAGGATAAGTATATTCCTTCCATTCATTAGTATTTGTAGTATAACCATTTGTCATTCCAGTCATTCCATTAGAATGCCCTGTTTCATCATAAAATTTAAAATAAATTCTGGCCTTTACATTAACATCATTATCATAAAGTTTCATACTAATATTATATTGTTTTGTATTATCTATAGTAAAAGCAGGTGAAAGAAACTCATTTTTTTTACCACTTGTATTAACACTAGAATCAACTTTTTTTACTTTTGCAGAAAAGCTACCTTCAAAAACAGTACTTGATTCCTTATTGGAGGTTGTTCCAGCCTCATTATTATATTCAAAAATCCAACCATTAGCTTCGGTACCTGATAACCAATCTTCCAAATCACCATTTGGAACTAAATTAGTCCCTTCATGATTTACACATAAATGGTCTTCACAAGTTTGTGTACTGATACAATCAGCTTCAGTTTCACACATTCCTTCTTTTAGTTTACAACTAGGATTTCCCTCTAGCATTCTGCATTCTTGAAAATCTTCACAAACAGGATCACAAATTAATTCTTTTAAAGAAATATCTCCTGCTTCACGAGGTATTAATTTAAATTTATCATGATTAAATGTTAAAACACCCTGAACATTAGTTAAAATGTCATCTTTTACTAAATCTAAATTATATATTGAATCAAATAAGAAAAAAGGAGTACCCGATTTGTCTTCTATAGTATAATTATGGTTAGTCACATCATTTACAGGAGGAGCTTTCACCACAACAAAATCCGGATTATCAAGTTTAATTAACATTGATTCAAAGTTTTCTAGTGTTTTAACTCCCGAACCAATAACTTTAAATTCAGGTAAATCATTATTTGACGAATCAGTAGTAATGTCAAGATTAACAGTATTATCAGGATTTTCCTCATCTACAAAATATGTCAACTCGTTTAAACCATAGTAAATTTTATAAACACCTATAACAGTAACTTTATCTCCTACTTTCTGTGCAGTAAAACTATCGTTACCCAAATTCTGATATACATAAATTCCTCTATCGCTTTCATCTTGCATAAAAAAGCCATCATCATCAATAGCAGTAACTATACCATGTGTAGTATAGGTATTCCCTTCTATTCCCATGTCTTTTATTTGCCTTATTGTAACAGTTTGGTTATTATTATCAGCAACACATTGATGTACTGAACTGCAAACAGGTTTTTCTCCTGAACAATCATTACTTGTTGCACACATTCCCGTTTTAGTTTCACAAACACCAGAACTACAAATTTGATAACTATCATCACAACTAGGATTACAAGTTAAATCTTTTGCAACACATTCATTTGCATCACAAATAGGCTTATCATCAGAACAATCATTATCATCTTTACACATACCCGTTTTTAATTCACATTCTGCATTCTCATTACATGACTCATAAGCCTTACACTCTGGAGTACAAGTATTTTTACTAGAACTTGCATCATCACTACATGCTGTGAATAAACCCAATATTACCGATAAAATAATAAACCAAAATTTTTTCATAAAAATCTCCCAAACAAAGTATTATAAATATAAGGTTTATTAAAAAAAAGTCAAATCATAAATAAAT
>JAMOQH010000178.1 GCA_027064085.1 bacterium
TTAACTTTAAATTTATAAGAATTATGTTCATTTATTGCCAACTCAAAAACCCTATCAAATTCTCTTTTTTTAACTCCAAATTGTTTAAAATATTCATAAGCACCTTTTCTAAGCAATTTCTTTTCTTTAAAGGAAATTGTTGGTTTGTCAACAGGAATACCATATTTTTTTTCTGGATTCACAGAAGAGGTAATAACTTCAGGATAACCTGTTACAATAGGACAATTAAAAGTATTTATTGCTTTTTTAAATTCAGGTTTTTCATACATCACCATTGGATAAAAAATTCTATCTACTTTTTGATCTACTAAATTTAAAATATGTCCATGTGTAACTTTTGCAGGAAAACAAATATTATCAGCCATAATTGTTCCAAGTCCCTTTTCGTATAATTTCATACTTGATTTACTTGATAAAGTAACATCAAAACCTAGATTTGTTATTAGAGTATGCCAAAAAGGATAATTTTCGTACATATTTAATGCCCTAGGAATACCAAAAGTGATACTTTTTTTAGTAATATTCTCATTATTTTTTCTATTAAAGAGTAAATCATATTTGTAATCAGCTAAGCTAATACCAGGCTCTATGTAATCACCTTTATTTGAAAAATATTTTTCGCATTTATTACCTGTAAAAAATGTATTTTTTTTATCAAATTTTAATTTAGTAATAGTACAAACATTTTCACAACCATGACATGTTAAAAATTTCTTCTCATAACTTTGTGAAAATCCTAATTTATCAAATCCAATAAAAGTAGAATAATCTTGCTCTTCTTTTTTAAGATTATAAAATTCTCTTGCCATTAATGCAGATCCATAAGCACCCATAAGCCCTGGAATATCTGGAGAGAGCACAGGTTTACCCAATAATTCTTCAAATGCTCTATGAACAGCAGGATTTTGAAATGTACCACCTTGAACAACAATATGCTCTCCTAAAATAGACACATCTCTTAATTTGAGTACTTTATATAAACTATTTTTAACAACAGAGTAAGCAAGTCCAGCAGAAATATCACCAATACTAACCCCTTCTTTTAAAAATTGCTTAACTTTAGAATTCATAAAAACAGTACATCTTGAGCCTAAATCAGCAGGAGCATTTGCCTCACATGCAATTTGAGCAAAATCAACAGTATTATATCCTAATGTTCCTGCAAATGTTTCAATAAAAGACCCACAACCTGAAGAACAAGCTTCATTTAATTCTATACTTTTAATTGCACCATCCTGTATAAACATAGCCTTCATATCTTGGCCACCAATATCAAGAATAAAAGACACATCTTTATCAAATGACTTTGCGGCAGTAAAATGAGCAAGTGTTTCAACAACACCATAATCTAAATTAAAAGAAGTTTTAATTAAATCTTCTCCATAACCAGTTACGGCCGCTCTAAGTAATTTAACATTATTAATACCATGTTTTTTGAGCTCTGAATCAAAAAACTCCAAACCTTTTTTAACACTTCCTATATGGTCACCATGATTACTTGCATAATAATCAAGTATTAATTTTCCATTTTTATCGGTTAATACGATTTTAGTAGTTGTAGAACCAGAATCAACACCTAAAAACCCAATAGCATCTTTTTTAAAGTCTTCAAGTAATAATCTTTCAACTTTTGTTTGCCTTTTATCTATCCAAACTTTAAAATCTTCTTTTTTTTCAAAAAGAGGTTTTTCTCTTTCCGTTAAGGTATGATTAGAAAAGCTGATATTTAACTTATTTATTAAATATTCTATATTAGAGCTATTTTCTAATCCCTTTGCATTAAGTGCAGCTCCCATAGCAGGCAAAAGCTCGGGTTTTTCCGGTAAAAAGATATCTTTATCTGTAATATTAAGCACCTTCTTAAAAGTTTCTCTTAGTTGAGGAATAAAAGCAAGAGGACCACCCGAAAATAATATCATAGGTTCAATATCATAGCCCCTTGCAAGAGCATTAATTGTCTGAATTGCAATTGCATGAAAAAGAGATGCTGCTATATCATTATGAGAAATTTCACGACTTAAAAGAGATTGAACATCTGTTTTAGCAAAAACACCACATCTTGATGCTATAGGATAAATATTCGTTGACTTTTCTGCTAATTCATTTAATTCAGAAATAGGCTTATCTATTAAAGTAGCAATTTGGTCTATAAATGCGCCAGTTCCCCCCGCACAACTACCATTCATTCTAATGTCAGGAGTCAATCCATCTTCAAAAAATATCATTTTAGTGTCTTCACCACCAATATCAATCAAAGTTCGGATTTGAGGAAATTTAACTTTTACAATTTCCGCACTTGCAACAACTTCTTGAACAAAAGCAACTTCCATTTTTTCAGCAAGCCCCATTCCAGCAGAACCAGTTATAGTAACAGTTAATTCAACATCTCCCATTTCTGTTTTTATATCTTCAAATATTTTAATAACCGTTTTTTGTATATCAGCATGATGCCTTTTGTAATCAGAGTATATTATATTCAACATGTCATCAAACATTACAACTTTAGCAGTAGTAGAACCGACATCTATCCCTAAATATCTTACATCACTCATATAACCCCTTACTAATACATCCAATAAGCCTACATTATAAGCTTATTTTGATTTTAATCAAGTAAAAAAACAACTCCTAGTTATCCTATATATAGAATAAGACACCTTGGCTAACCTCTTGTATAAATTATATTTTTTTATATTTATATTCATTGATTTCAATCAAGATACTTAAAAAAAGTGTCAAAGCTTAAATCTTTTCCACTTAAAAAAGTAAAACTTTGTTTTCTTTTTTAATTTTGAGCTAAAATCTCAAAATAATTATGTTTTATAAGATGAATTTTCATTTTCAAGACTTTGGGCTTGAAAATCAGCGTAAAACAAAACAAGGTTTTGGTTGAAGCTTAAAATAAAATCTTCAGTATCAATAAATATAGCCGATGTAATATAAAAGTTTTGGTGGTTTATGGGCTTATTAATAATAGATTCTAAAAAAGAAAACCTAGAAAGGTATAAAAAGCTCTTTAAGGAGGGGGATAATCATTTTGTAAATGGTTTAAATGAGTCTCTAATGCTTCTTGAAACTGTTTTTGAATTCGACTTAGCCATCTGTAATTATAAACTAGATGATGCAACGGGAAAAGACTTACACGAAAACTTCAGAATGCTTCCTGAAACAGAAAATGTTCCTATATTGTTTATTTTAGATATACCTAACGATTCAATTGAAGAAAAAATTAAAAAAATGAGCTTAGCGTCTTATATTATCGCACCTGATAATGATGAATTGTTAACCCAAGTAGAGAAAATACTAAATAATGATGAAGTAACTAAAATTACAAATACTGATGATTTCTCAGAAGAAACTACTACCGTTACAAATAATCAAATTGATTTTGACTCATTAATGAATGAAGCAAATGAAGACAAAGACATTGAAGATAATCAAGTTGATTTTGACTCACTGATGAATGAAGCAAATGAAGATAAAGATATTGAAGATAATCAAGTTGATTTTGACTCATTAATGAGTGAAGTAAATGAAAATAATAATACCAAAGAAGAAAATTTAAATAGTGAAAACACTACAAATAACATACATGAACTCTCAAAAGAAACAAAATTTATTGGAGATATTGCAACAACACCAATATCCGAAATATTAATGCATATTCTTGATAATAATTACAAGGTAAAAATAATATTAAAAAATGAAATATCAGAAGAAGAATGTATAATTAAAATAAAAAATAAAAATATTATTGATATTGAAATGGAGGATTTTGATATTGAAGATGCTCTCTTCTGGGTTTTAAACTGGGACATTGCAAGCATTGAAGTAAATATCATTGATAATATAGATGAAGAAAAGTGTGAAATACCAATAGAAGAAATCATTGAAGAAGTTATAAATAAAAGAAATGAATTTGATGATTTATCAGAAACATTACCTGACTTAGATACAATACTTGTTCAAACCTCAACCTATGATTCAACATTAAGCGATCTAGAAACAGAATATAAAAATATAATTGAATTATTTGATGGAACAAATACCATTAATGATGTTATTTCTTTAATAAATGAAGATAATATATATGTATTAACAATTATTTCTCAATTATATATGGACGAAATATTAATTCTTCCAGAAGAAAATAACATTAAAAAAGAAGAATTAATTACTGAAACTACAAAAGTAGAAGAAAATGATAAAGAAGAAGAAGAAGAAGAAGAAGATTTATTATCTGACTATCTCACCGAAGATGAAGAGAATGATGATTTAAATATAAATACTGATGTTTTAGAAAGTGATGAAAATTTTGAAGAACTAGATAAAGAAAAATATATTAATAATTTAATAGAATCCTTCAAAGAAGAAGAAGAAATTATAATCAGACCTAAACCGTCTCCTTTTAGAATGGCTCTTTTCGTACTATTCTTTATTAATATGATTTTAACAATTTTGATTTTTATATATAAGAAACCTCCTCAAAAAATTGTAATAAACAATATTAATAAACAAGAAAAAATAATTAAAAAAATAGATTTATATAATTTAGGACTAGAAAATAAAATTGAATATATAAAAGATGAAGTTAATATTGTAAATAATATATTAAAACAAAAAATATTAAATCAAAAAAAAGAAATTAAGTATAAAAAACTTTTTAAAGAGAAGAAACTAGATATAAAATTTAAAAAAGGAAATTTTTATATGTTAAAAGGAAACTATAAAAAAGCAATTTCTATCTACAAAAAGATACTAGAAATCGTTCCTAATCATACCGAAATCCTATTAAAATTAGCAACAGCATACTATAATAATAATGATAATAAAAATGCAATTAAAATAATTGACAAGCTAAATTTTCTAAAATATAATAACATTAATTTTATATTTTTAAAAGCACAAGTTTACCAAGCAATTAATGATTTACAAACTTCATATAATTATTACGATGAATTCTTAAGAAAATCAAATGATGAAAAATTAAAAAAAGATATAAAAATTATCATGAAAAATATATATAAAAATACTAAAATAGTTCGGGGACAACCTTAATTTCATTTTTGATATTTGGAATAGTTATTTCAATAATAGACCCCTCTTCTTTTGTATATTCAATATTTAATTTTCCATTCAAAAGCTCTACCCGCTCTCTTAAATTTTTTAATCCAAAATGTCCAATATATTCTTTATCTATATCAAACCCTTTCCCATAATCATTAATTCTAAGAAAAATATCAGAAATATCAATTTTCAAATAAAGATTAATTTTATCACTACCGGAATGTTTCATAGCATTGGTCATTATTTCTTGAAAAACTCTAAAGAAAGAAATTTGATCTTTAACTAAAAGCTTAATCCTTCCCATTTCAAATTTACGAATTACTTCTATTTTATTTTTATATGTAAAATTTTCAAGATACTCTAAAATTGAATTCTCAAGATCAAAACTATTTTTTATAACACTTAATGACCTTCTTATTTCTTCCATACTTTCTTCAGCATATGTTTTTAACTCTTCAATTTCTTTAAAAATTTCATCACTAACCGTACCTTTAGCTATAGAAATAATGTATTCAGATTGCAAAATTAAACTCGATAAACTTCCCCCTACTCCATCATGTAAATCTCTTGCAATTTTATTTTTTTCTGCAAGTAAATGTTTTTCTTTTAATTCTTGTTGAAACTTATATATATTTAGAGCACTTTGATGACTTTTATTATTTAAAAGTACAATAAAATATACAATAATTAAATTAATACTACTAAACCATAATATGGTAAAAATAGAGTCTACAATACTAGCATTTTTACCTAAAATAGAATCCACCCTAGTAATTATAGGTAAAATTAAAAGAGGGGGAAGGAGGAAGAATGGCTTCTGAAATAAGGTAGTGAAAAAAACCAAATAAACAATTTGCGTTGAAAGGATTGGAGAATGTAGGCCTCCCGATGAAACAATCAAGATTGTTAATACAATTAAATCTATAATTAAAGTAATAAAAGTAAAAATCTTTAACAACTTAAATTGTTTTATATAGTAATTAATTGTAGAATATACAACCATTAAAAAAAATACTAAATATGGTATGACTCCCGATATATTAAATTTATTTCTTAAGTCAGGAACGACAACAACTGAAAGCCCTATGAACAGCAAAAATATTCTAGCATAATAAAGAATATTTGCTCTTTGTCTAAATCTATTTTCTTCAATCTTTAAAGAAACTTGTTCCATCGTCTAGAATTTCATTATTAGAAACACTTGTATTGAATATGCTAAATCAGCAACAGAATCTTTCAGTTCTGCACTTGCCCCACCTCGTTTTCCGTCTATTCCAAGCCAGTCCATACCACTTCCAGGAACATAAAGACCACTTCTAAGACCAAAATTCAATCCATCTCTATTTAAATATTCTAGAGAAAGGTCTATCTCTGTTCCAAGATAAGTATCCCTACCAAAAGTTTGCTCTGAATTTAAAGCAATCGATGTAACGCTCCAAAAGTTTAACGAAATATCATTTGTTGCCGACCAAGTTAAATGAGGTCTAATATAATATAAATTAGATAAAGAATATATTTCTTTAAAGAAAATTAAATCAATATTATAATCACGATTAAAAATAAAATTATCTTTTTTGCATTCATTTTGTGTTCCAAGAGTATTATAAGGGTTACTCTCATTACTTGTGTCACCAGAAGCAATTCCGCCATCAATACCAACAGTTAAAGTTTTCATTAAAAAATTAAAATTACTCTGTATTACAGCAGCCCACTGATTAAAAGATTTATTATTTTCATTATTACCAAAAATATAAACAATTTCTGACTTTAAATTAAAACTATTTCCGAAATAAAATTCAAAAAATGCATCTAGGGTATAATAATCTAGTTTATAATCTTGATAACTATAATTACTAGTATTGCTTGTAATATCTTTATTTATTACTATATTTTTATCTTTCCAATACATACCTGAATATAAACCATAATTCAACCTAGTACTAGCATTTAACAAATAATTATCTAATTCATCTCCTTCTATTTTATCTTCTATATAAAATGAGAACCCTACATAATCATCATTATCCTGAATATCATAACTAGGTTTTTGAGAAGATTTATAAAAAGAACTGCTTTGTGGCGTTGATTCTTTTATTTCATATGCAAGTTTAAAAGATAAATTAGGCATACTTCCAATAATTCCTTTTAGTTCATATTGAATTTGATCAATATAATCTCCATTATTGGCAAATTTACCTTTTCCGCTATTTCTATTTATACCTAATCCCCAATTAGTAGCAATTCGACCAAATGAAACCAAACCAAAAGGGGTTTTCCCCTCAAAATATACTTCTTTAGCAAAGATTAAAGAATTTTCATTATCCCCATATTGCTGGTTATCAAAAACATCAATAGTCGCAACAGCTCTCAAATATTCTCCAACAATTATATTAGGAGAAAATCTGAATCTAGTATTATAAGAAACCGTTGATTCACTTGATGCACCATTTTTTAATTCTCCAACTGTTGGTAAATGCTTAGAAGAACCAACAATATTTTCATCAGGAGTATTAGGATTCATTAGATAAAAAGAATTTAAATCTAGATTATTTTGATAATCCATTTTAGTTCTAAAATATCCTTCAATTGAAAGATATTTTAGAACTTCTTCACTTATTCTTAATTCTTTTCCGTTTAAATTAGTAGAATGTTCATCTTTGCTAATAGAATTAACCGTTTCATTTTTTACATTTTTAGTTTCTATAATTTTCTTATTCTTATTAGTATCACCTGCAAAGAGTGATACGGTTATAAAAAATAATAAAATAAAAATTTTCATACTAAACCTCTATACAATAAATAGGAGCTTACTATATCAAATAATCCTCATAAAAACAACTCAAAATAATTTTAAAGCTTGATTTACTATAAAATATTTAATATCATAAATAGTTTATGGGGAGGAAATTATAACAATTATAGATATTTCACTAACATTATTTGCAATAAGCCTTCTTTTTATGATTTTAAATCAATTTATTATTATCCAAAAAATAAATATAAAATATAATAATTTAAAAAATAATTTTGACAAGCAAAATCAAAAATTAAATAAAAATATTAGTAAAAATCTTGATATAAAAAACTTAGAAAATGATTTTGAAGCATTAAAAACAGAAAATAATATTTTACAAAAAAATCTAACTAAATATAAACTCATAGTTGAAAACATGCTTGAATCAGCTATTCTTCTAAATTCAGATAATGAAATTATTTATTACAATAAAAAAACAGAAAAAATGTTTAAATACTCAAGCGGTGAATTAAATAATAAAAACATAAAAGAGTTAATTCATAAAGATGATTATGATATTTTTGAAAGATATAATGACTCTAAATATTCAATACCTTATAACATTATGGGAGTAAAAAAAGATAAGTCCAATATCTCAATACAATTTTTAAGAGTTAGAAATGCATACAAAATAGATAATGATATTAACCTTGATTTAGTTATCATAAGAGATATTACTAAATATATGGAAATAAAAAATAAACAACAAGAAGAAAATGATAAATTAAATAACATACTAAACCACATTAATATTGGAGTAATAGTAATTGATAAAAATAATAAAATAGAATTATTAAATCCTACTGCTCAGAAAATGATAAACATGAGAAACCCGTTAAGAAAAAAAGTAAATACTCTTTTTATGCTAAGAGATAGCCATACAAATAGCCCTTTTGAAATTAAAATACCGGAATACACAAACAATAAAAGTGAATTTATTCAAAATAAATCTTTAATTCTAGAAAATGAAAGTCTAAAAAAAATAAAAGTACTGTATAATATATCTCCAATAATCGCAAATGATTCGGTAAAAATAAAAGGAGCGGTGATAGTTCTTCAAGATATAACCTACAAAGAAAGAATAGAAGAAGATCTTGCAAAACAAGAAAAGCTTAAGTCTATTGGAATTCTTGCGGGGGGAATAGCACATGATTTTAATAATTTTCTAACTTCTATACTAGGTAATATTATGCTAGCTAAAGAGGCGAATAATATCAATGAATTAAAAGCCCTACTACAAGAATCAGAAAATGCAATAAACAGAGCTAGCTCATTAACAAAACAATTAATGACATTTTCAAAGGGAGACACATCTAAAAGAGAGATCGTTGAAAATTTAGATCAATTAGTAAATGAGTATATTTCCTTTGCCCTAAGAGGCTCCAATATTAAAATAAACTATAAAAAAACACAAGATAAAATATGGAATTGCCAAATAGATAAAAATCAAATTTCTCAAGTAATTCATAATACTATTATAAATGCTAAACAAGCTATGCCTTATGGTGGAGAAATTTTTTATAAAATAGAAAATTTTGAATTTCTAGAAAATCAATTTTTTCTAGAACATAAAATGATTACAGGAAAATACATTAAGATTACAATAAGAGATACAGGAGTAGGTATAAAAAAAGAAAATTTAAAAAATATTTTTGATCCATATTTTACAACAAAGCCAACAGGAACAGGCTTAGGACTAGCTATTTCATATTCAATTATAAAAAAACATGGTGGCAGAATTATTATTCAATCAGAAGAGAAAAAAGGCACTAAAATAATAATATTTTTACCTGCAACAACTGAAAAGATAAAATCTGAAAAGCCACAAATAATAAATACTGATATTCAAAATAAAATTTTAACAATCTTAATTATGGATGATGAAGAGATGGTACTGAAAATACTATCTAAAATCATAGAAAAAGAAGGACATACAGTCATTCTAACCAAAACAGGAGAAGAAGCATATTCTATATATAACGAATATTTACTCTTAAATAAAAAGATTGATTTAGTTATTACAGACTTAACAATTCCAAATGGAATGGGTGGTGAAGTATTGGCTCAAAAAATATTACAACTGGATAATAGTGCAAAACTTATTGTATCAAGTGGATACTATAATTCTCCAATAATATCTAACTATAAAGATTATGGTTTTAAAGCTTCATTAGAAAAGCCATATAAAATAAAAGAAGTTAAAGAAGCCATAATAAAAGCTACTTTTTTTTAGAAATTTCATATAAATATATTATATCAGAAGCAACCTTTGCCGCTGTTGCACCAATATTATTTTTAATATTCACAATAATTGCATATGGTTTATCTACTGTAAATCCAATAAAAACCCCATTTAATTTTTTATTTTTGTCTTTGGCCGTTCCTGTTTTTCCAGAAAATCCATAATTTTTAAAGAAAACTCCTTTTGCTGTTCCTTCTTTAACAACTTTTGACATTAATTTTCTTATCTTGTTAATTATATTAATTTCTTTTACTGAATATAATTTATCTTTTGTTTTAATATCCACAACTAGCCCCCTATTTGCGAATATAGATAATAATTTAGATAATTCATAAAAATTAGCATTAATTATTGGTAAATTGCCTGCGAGTATTAATTTTTTTTCTCTTTTTTTAAGATTATAAGAATCAAAAGCTATATTTAAACCTAAATATTTTGAAGTTTTTTTTAAAGAATTTAAATCTACATTTAACGAATAATAAAATTTATTACATGAATGAATGAATGCACTTTCAATATTAACTTTACCATGTCCTTTTTTATACCAACAAAATAAATCATCATTATTATTTAAATTATTACAATTATATGTATAAAGCTTACTATTTTTTTTATAAAATAGAAATGTTGTAATTATTTTAAAAACACTCCCAATTGGTATTTTTCTTTCATACATGTAAGAATGATACTCAAATAACATTACTCCCGTTCTATAATTGAACATCATTATTGAATCTTCTTTCTTTAACCAATGTTTTAAATATTTATTTAAGTTTATATTATTAGAATATAAAGCACTAGTAACGATAAAAAATACTAATAGAAGTTTAATCCTCATAAAAATCAAACGATAAAACAATTGTAATAATAGATGATAAGAACCTATCTCTTCTTTTATTCATAAAGTTGCTATAGCCGATATCATACATTAATTTCAATCCTAATCTAAAAGTTTCAGAAACATTATAAGCCACTCCAGTACCAAAATTTATACCAGTAAAAAAGATTAGATTATTTTCATTATTCTCATTCCACAAAGAAATAATATCTAAAGTTATTCCTAAAAAAGCCTCTGGAATCATATTAAAAAAACCATCTAAATACCTATACTTAATACCAGGAATGATACCAGTTAATATATTTTTATAAGATAAACCTGAAGAATCTTGAAATAATAAATTTTTACTTACCCCAAGTTGAGATTTAAATGAGAAATAATAATTACCAAAATAGTATAAATAATTATGAGAAAGATATAAAAAGTATTCATCTTTAATTTCATTATTATTGACAAAAACCACTTCTCCAAAAGAGTATTCAATTTCAGAAGAGCCATCATCTAAAGAATATAAATTATTTACTAATAAAATAAAAGTCAGTAATATAATTATTCGTTTCACTATACTATTTTTTAAAATCTTTCATTATAAGAGTAGTCCTTCCAGGTTTTATTTTTATAGTTTTACTAAATGAAGGGTATTTAGGGTTTTTAAGAACTATATTATAAGTTCCTTCATATAACACTTTAGGAGGAATAGGAGTTTGTCCTATCTTCTTTCCATTAACATAAATATTTGCCCAAGGCTTAACGGATAAAGATAACTTTCCTTTTTTAAGCATTATTGTTTTTGTTAATTCTTTATTAGATTCAATTTTAATAGATGTTTTATAGTTTATCATTTTGGGTTTAGATACTAATTTAATTCTATGAGTTCCTGGTGCTAAGAAGGTAGAAATAGAACCTTCTCCTTCCTTTTTACCATCAATATAAATAGATAGATTTTTTAATGTCATTATATTTAATTTCCCAGGCTTATTGGATCTTTTAATTTTTTTAACCTTTTTAACTTTCACAAGATTAACTTCAATACTTTCTCTTGCTCCTCTTTTTAATGTTTTCATAACCTTATATGATTTGTAGCCACTTCTTTTTACAAGAATCTCAACACTTTTATCATAAGGAATTTCATAATCATTAATTGGTAATTTAACATTTTTTTTATCAATAGTTATATTAGCATCACTTGGTTTTACTGCAAGTGAAATAAATGCAGTTTTCGCAGATCCAACTTTATATAGTTTTTTATATAGTTTTTTAAATTTATTTTTTTCAACTTCAAATTCAAACGAAGAGGAATCATAACCACTTAAATCAAGAACAATACTATGCTTACCTACTTCTACCCCTTCTATTGTAGTAGGAGTCACTCTATCGAGCTTTTTACTATCAAGATATATGGTTGCTCCTTTAGGCTCTGAAAACACTTTAATTATTCCAACATTACTTTCAGATTTTTTCAATTCAATTTCTACATTTTGAGTTTTCTTATTTTTTAACCTAATCTCTTTGACACCATCCTCAAAACCAGTCTTCTTTACTTTAATAATAATAAGTTCATTTAAGGGTAAACCTTTAATAATTGTAGGAGTTAATCCTTTATATCTTTCTCCATTTACTAGTATGTATGCACTTGAAGGTTTTGACTTCAGATAAATAGAACTTGTAACTTTTTTAACTTTAACAATCTTTTTATTATTCTTCCTATTATTGTCAAGATATTTATATCCAAGAAACCCTCCAATTCCTAGTATTGCAATAATAGTAAGAAAGATTAAGTATTTCGTTGAATTACTATTACCAATGTTAGTAATAGGGGTTTGTGCTGAAAAAACACCACTTTGAGAATGATAACTAGCACTAGTTGCAGAAGTACCAATTTTACTCCATGAAGAAAGCGAAGTATTACTTCCATTATTCATATTAAAAGAAGAAAACCCCGTGTCCAATTGCCCTAATCCATTGTTACTAGAAATATCATCAATATCATCGATAGAAAGCTCTTTTTGTTCTTCATCAATTTTTTGTTCAAGAGCTTGTAGATTAACAATTTCTTCCTTGAAGGTTTCTTGCATGAACTCAGCAACCCTTGTTGTTGAAGATACTATTCTGTTATTCGCTAAATAATCTTCTATATCATGCTGGAACTCTCTAGCACTACTATATCGTTTATCAACATCTTTAGATAAAGCTTTCATAACAATTACTTCTAATTCATCAGTAATATCTTCATTAAATTCTTTAGGTGAAGGAATTTCTTCATAAACCAATTTTTTTAATGTATCTAATTGACTAGCAGCCTTAAATAACCTATGATTAGTTAACATTTCAAAAAGTAAAATACCTACAGAAAAGATATCTGAACGATTATCTAAT
This sequence comes from bacterium, assembly GCA_027064085.1. GTDB lineage: Bacteria > UBP6 > JAFGXH01 > JAFGXH01 > JAFGXH01 > JAMOQH01. The sequence continues at coordinate 13,318 of JAMOQH010000178.1, forward strand.
TTTTGTCCTTTAGCCTGCTCAGGAGACATATAAGCATATTTTCCTTTTAATACACCTGCTTCTGTTTCATTTGACTGAGTTGTTGCTTTTGCAATACCAAAATCTAACAACTTAACATTTCCCTCATAAGAAACCATTACATTCTGAGGAGAAATATCTCTATGAATAATACCTAGTGGTTTTCCTGTTGCATCTTTCTTTTTATGTGCATAATCTAAAGCTTCACAAACAGATGAAATAATATGCAAAGTGTGTTGTTGAGGAACTAATTTTGATTGTTTGGAAACCTTTCTAAGAATTGTTCTTAAGTCTTCTCCTGGAATATATTCCATTGCAATATAGTAATTTCTTTCTTGTTTACCTAAATCATATATTCTTACGATATTTGGATGATCTAATTTAGCTGCTAATCTAGCCTCATCAAGAAACATTGTAATAAATTCTTCATTATCCAGATATTGGTTTAAAATTTTCTTTACAACTAATAATTTTTCAAAACCTTCTAAACCAATTTGCTTTGACAAGTAAATCTCTGCCATCCCACCTGTCGCAATATGCCTTAATAGGTAATATCTTCCAAACTTATACCATTTTGCCATTAAAAGCCCCTAAAGTAATCTCAAGATATCAATAATAGAATAATTTAGTAAGCATTGTCAATAATTTTTAAAATATAGTAATTGATATTTTAGTTTTTTTTTGATAACATAAGCTGTTTTTAAAGGTGGTATTTTTTGATTTATAACATAATTATTGTTTTTCTACTTATTCCTTTTGTATTGTTTTCCAATATTACAAAATCTCAAACCCAAATAAATAAAAAAATAAATAAAACAATAGAAGAAAAAATAAAAAAGAAACGAATAGAAAAAACCAAAGAAGCTGATGAGATAAATACTAAGAATAAGATAGTAACTTCTCAGAAAGAAATAAATAAATCTCCTGATATAACCAACTCTAATACAGATGGAGAAAAAACATATAAAAACTTAACAGAATTAATAATAGATATATTCTCTAATATTGACTTTAATGATAGTAAAATATCTTTTACCCTCTTAGATGATAAGTCTAAAGAATTAATATCCGTAAACAAAGACTTAAAACTTAATCCAGCGAGTGTCTCTAAATTAATAGTATCTTTAGCTGCAATAAAATATCTTGGCTTAAATTATAAATTTAAAACAAACTTTTATATAGACAATGAAATAGATAAAGATGGTATCTTAGACGGTAATTTAATTGTTAAAGGTTTTGGTGACCCAAATTTACTAAGTGAAGACATATATAAAATAATTAACTTTTTAAAAATAATTGGACTTAAAGAAATAAAAGGAAATATCATCATCGATTTAAGTTTTTTTGATAAAAAATACTCCATATATAAAATGAAAAAAGAAGATGAATCTAGGGCTTATGCTGCCTTTAATAATGCTCTACCATTAAATTATAATTCGTTTAAATTTATAATAAAGCCATATATTGATGAAGAAAATGAAAATAATAACAAAATAGATATAAATATCTCTTATCCTGCATCCATGTTAATCAAATTAAAAAATAAACTTGTTTTATCTAAATGGTATAGCCGAATAAAAGCTAAAACATCAAAATCAAGATATCATAATACAGAACTTGAATTAACAGGACGAATTAATAAAAAAATAAACCTATTACTTCTTTATAGAAGAATTCAAAATCCTGATTACTACTTTGGAAAAATATTTTTTAAAATGCTTAGATACTCAAAAATAAAAGTTAGAGGAAAATTAAGAATAAAATATAAAAATCAAATTAAGCACAACAAAAATGTTAAGTTATTATATAGTTACCATACTAAATATTTACTTGATACCCTTATTGTCATGAATAGATATAGCAATAACTTTATAGCAGAACAACTTTTAAAAATTATTGGTGCTAAATTTAGCAAAACTGAAGAATCAGAAGGAATTGGTTCTTGGGAAAATGGTATAAAAGCAGTAAAAGAAATGCTAAAAATTGATATTAAAATTGCTCCAAATACATATCAATATACTAACGCATCTGGCTTAAATGATGCAAACTTATTTTCTTCTTCTCAAATAGCTAAAATATTATATTTTGTTAAAAATAATTTTGATTATAAATGGTATTTACTTTCAACATTGCCTAAAATTGGAATTAGCGGAACTCTTAAAAGATATTGCTTATCTGAAAATTGTAGGGGTGCTGTTATTGCTAAAACAGGCTCATTAAGAACAACAGTTGCATTAGCTGGTTTTATCAATATCTCAAATAAATTACATACATTTTCATTATTGATAAACTTTGATAGTTCAAAAGAAAAATTTAGAAAATTATTAAAACAAGCAAAAAACTTAATTACAAACTTAACATCATTAGAAAATTTATAAAGAGGATTCTATATGGAAATGATTATTATACTTATTTTATCTGAAATTTTGGCTGCTTTTTTATCTTTTTATGACATGAGTGAGGGCAATATTCTATCAAATATACTTACATTTATCATTCTTGGTGGTTTAGGTTCAATAATAATAACAATGCGATTACATGATTTTTTACTGTATAGAGCTACAACTAAAAGACAATATAAAAAAGCTATAAGAATGTATAAAAATAAATTTAAAATATCTCCAAACTCTAAAAGTAGAAATGGTATTTTATTAAATCTAGTTCCTTTATATTTTATGGTAGAAGATATAGATAATGCAACTAAAAACATCAAAGAAGTTGACTTTCTAACACTAAAGAAACCTATACTAAAATCATATTATCAATTATTGATGGCATATTCTAAATATTTAGAAGGAGATTTTGAAAAAATTGAAGATTACTTAGAATCTGCAGTAAGCTATGAACCTTTGGCAAAAACAGTATCAGAGTTATTAAAACTAGCAATTTCGCTAAAAAAAGAGCCAAATATTAATATTACAGAAAAATTTAAAAGCTTGCCAAGTGATTTAGATGAATATTATTTTGAACCATTTGATAAGTTATATATAGAAATTAAAAAAAAATTAAAAATTAGTTAAAATGACCTTTAAAGGGAGATAGTATGAATAATAAATTAAAAGATATATTTGCAGAAAATGTTTTTAATCTAGAAGTAATGAAGGAAAAATTACCTAAACAAGTATATAAAAAAATGAAAAAAACAATACAAGAAGGTGCATCTTTACCTAAAGACATTGCAAATATTGTTGCAAATATAATGAAAGATTGGGCAATAGAAAAAGGAGCAACACACTATACACATTGGTTTCACCCAATGACAGGTAAAACAGCTCAAAAACTAGATTCATTTATAGAGCGGGGGGATGATGGTGATATAATTTTTGAATTATCAGGTAAAAATTTAATTCAAGGCGAACCAGATGCATCTTCTTTTCCAAGTGGCGGCTTAAGGGCAACCTTTGAAGCAAGAGGTTACACTGCTTGGGATGCCACATCATATGCATTTATAAGAGAAGAAGGCAATGGTAAAACTTTATATATTCCTACAGCATTTTATTCTTATACAGGTGAAGCCCTAGATGAAAAGACCCCACTTTTAAAATCTATGGATGTGTTATCTAAACAATCAATAAGAGTTTTAAATATATTAGGAAAGAATAATATAAGAAGAGTTATATCTAATGTTGGAGCAGAGCAAGAATATTTTTTAATTGATAAAAAATATTTTGACCAAAGAATTGATTTATTGCTGACAGGAAGAACTCTTTTTGGAGCAAAAGCACCAAAAGGACAAGAGCTAGATGATCATTATTTTGGAATGATTAAAGAAAGAATTGCTAAATTTATGAATAATCTTGATGAACAACTATGGAAACTTGGAGTACTTGCAAAAACAAAACATAATGAAGTTGCACCAGCACAACATGAATTGGCTCCAATATATGATACGGCAAATGTATCTACAGACCAAAACCATTTGGTTATGGATTTAATAAAAAAAATAGCTCCTAAATATAATTTAGAAGCACTACTTCATGAAAAGCCTTTTTCTAACCTGAATGGTTCTGGTAAACATAATAATTGGTCTTTATCAACTAATTTGGGTGAAAACTTATTAAATCCTAAAGAATCACCTCATGAAAACATTCAATTTTTAACATTTTTAGTTGCAATTATTGTAGCAATAGATAAATATCCAGAACTTCTAAGAATTTCAGCCACAAATGCAGGAAATGATCATAGACTAGGAGCCAATGAAGCTCCTCCAGCAATTATTTCAATCTTTTTAGGAGAAAGACTCACTGACTTATTAGAACAACTTGAAAATGGAAATTTAACAAGCTCAAAAAATACAGGAGAGTTTAAAAATACTATTCCGACTCTTCCTAATTTAAACAAAGATGCAACAGATAGAAATAGAACTTCTCCATTCGCATTTACTGGTAATAAATTTGAATTTAGAGCAGTTGCATCTTCTTCATCAATTGCTATGGCTAATATAGTATTAAACACAACAGTAGCCTCTGTATTAAAAGAAATTGCTGATAAACTAGAAAATACTAATCAAACAGATGATGACATATTGCTAATATTACAAAAACTAATAAAAGAACACAAAAAAATAATTTTTAATGGAAATGGATATTCTGAAAATTGGATAAAAGAAGCTCAAAAGCGAGAACTTCCAAATTTAAAAACTTCAGTTGATGCAATTCCTGAATTAATTTCAGAAAAATCTATAAATTTATTTGAATCAATGGAGGTTTTTACAAAAAATGAATTAACCTCAAGATATCATATAATGCTTGAAACATATTCTAAAAAGATAGATATTGAAGCTAAAACAATGCTTTATATGCTAAGTAAAGAAATCATTCCTGCAACACTCAAAACAATACAAAAAGTTTCAAATTCAATAAATTCTATTAAAAAAATATCAGATAAAATAAGTACCAAGCATCAAGAAAATATTTTAAATATATTAATTAATAAATTTAATGAGTTAGAAGATTTAAAAAATAATTTATCAAAAGAAAGAAATATTGCTAAGAATATTGAAAATACTTTGGAACTTGCAATAAAATATAAAGAAAATATTCTACCATCTATGGAATATCTAAGAAAAGCAGTGGATGAATTAGAAATAATTATGCCCTTGGAGGATTGGCCACTACCTGATTATACTCAATTATTATTTAAAATTTAGATTTTTTTATGAATAAATATTTACCTGATAATATAGAAAAAATTTCATTAGCAATAATAGATTCTCTTTATGAACTATTCTCTCAAAAAAGTGATTTTTTAGATTTAGAATTATTTGAAATACAAATAATGAAACATGGATTGGAGCTAAATAATAACTTAAAAGAATTATTTACTAAGTTAATAAGTAAATCTAAAACAAAAGAGGAAATAGACTACTTTTCCCAAATACTTTCTCATGGAATAAAAAATAAATATAAACATTTTAATGAGAAGTTAGATAATTTAAAATCACTATATGATATTATTATTTGGATTGAAAGCCATACGGAATTTACAACCTTAAAATATATCGATGAGGTATTTGAGAAAGATATTGAACAATTTTATAAATTTATTCTTTTCTATACCTTTAAAAAAGATAATATTGATGAAATATATGATTTTTCCACTAAAAATATAAAAAACTTTATGGAAGAAAAAAATTCTATTCAAAGTAACTTAGAAATACTAGAACTTCTTTTTCAACATTTACAGCGAACTGATTTAATTATAAAAAACTTTATTAAGCTCTCAAAAGATAGAGATTATTTTAAATTTATTATTGTACAAAAAAAACTATCAGATAATTCCATAATAAAAAAAATAATCTCAAATTGTGAAACAGATGAGTATATTTATTTTTTACTATATCTTATAGTATTTAATCCATACATAACTATTGATGACTTTAAAATTAATATTTTTAAAAAAAATACTAGAAATTTTTATAGTTTTTTAAAAGCAATACTACATAGATTTCAATATTATAAAATAAATCAAAGGTCACCATATGAATTATCTTTTTTTCTAAAATATATATTTAAAAATAAAGATTTAAATGAAATTAAACATTTACTACAACTTATTAGCTCCGATGACATTATTCTTTTTGAGCCTATAATATTATTCATATTACAATATAAAAATAATGAATTTCCAATTTTACTTTTATTTAAAACAATTAAAGCAAGAATAAATAATAATGATTTTATAATAAACTATAATTTATTGCATTCGATTATAGAAAATATTGTAAATAAAAAAATAGAAAATATGGCTTTCACAATATTTTTAGGTAATTTTAAAAAATATTTAACATCAAAAGAAAAATTTAAAAATAATGAATTAAAAAATTTTTTTATGACAATTAATTTATTTTTAACTAAAACAACATTAAACAATGACTTAAAAGAAAGATTATTTAGAATGAATTTAAAGTTTTTTGAAAAATATATAAAAAATATAACCATATTAAATCCAATGTTACTCACAATATCTAAGCATTATATATTAATTTTAAATAAATATCTTAAAGAATATGAGAAAACTAAAGATATTGATTCTTTTATTTTAGAAATTAAAAATATTATCTTTTATGACAACAAATTAATAAGTCTAGAAACTCAAAGTTTAAATAAAATAAACCCTGAAAATATATCATTTACCTTTTTATCAGATGAAATACAAAGTTTTTTAATAGAACTCTTTAATAAGCAGATAAAGAAAGCAATTAGTACTCCACCTTTAGAAGCAGAGGGATATTTTCTATCTAAAAATTATTTCAAACTACTTATTTTATTAAAAATAACACTATTATATGATTTATTCTACCCATTATTTTATAAATTACATCCTAAAAAACTAAAAATTCGAAAAGATAAAAAGCAGATTTACTTACTTAATAACAATAATAATATAACTAATCAATATAATAGTGATAAATTTCTTCTAGTTAAAGAAATAAATTTTTATTATCATTTCGTAAATAAAATCTACTCCCTTTTAATTATAACAATATCGTCCTTAATTGGATTTAGAATTATAATAGATGCATTTATTGTTAGCAATAATAAATTACTTATTCTTGGGTTTTCTATAATTATAATATCATTATTAATAGACTATTTTTTATTCTTTTTTTATAGAAAATTTGATGATTTATATTTTTTTAAAGTGAAAATAAAAGATAAAAACTATATATTTTACTCCCCAAAAAATACTTTATTAAGAGTTTTTAGTAAGTAAATAATTTATATTCATAACTAATTCATTGATCATTATTGGTTTTTCCATATATTCACTTATGTAATAATCTGAAATATTTGAGCTATCAACAATACTATTATATCCACTACACAAAATAATTGGTATATTTTTATTAATATTTCTTATTTTAGAAGATAATTCAACTCCTGTTAAATTAGGCATATTTTGGTCAGTAATTATAATATCATACTTATTAAAGTTCTTTTTAAAAAATGAATATGCCTTTTCTGAATCGTTAAAACTATCAACAATAAAACCTTTTTTAATTAAAATTTTACTCATGCTTTTAGTTATAATTTTTTCATCATCAACAAATAAGATATGCTTTCCTTTCATATTATTAATTCCATTGTAATTCCTACTACTTGTTCTAATCTCATCAAAATCATAACTAGAAATAGGGAAATATAACTCAAATACAGAGCCTTTATTTAGTTCGCTTTTAACATCTATATATGAATCATGCTTATTCATAATTCCATGTACAACAAATAAACCCAAGCCTGTACCATCTTTTTTATTTTTAGTTGAAAAATATGGTTCGAATATTCTAGTTAAATTGTCTTTACTTATACCAGAACCAGTATCTTTTATTACAACTTTTAAATATTTATTTATTGGAAGAACAGAATCAACTAAAATCAATTCCTCCTTTGTTTCAATGGTATCTATAGTTATTGTTAATGTTCCACTTTTATCTATTGCTTGCAAAGCATTTCTTGTAATATTCATAATAACTTGTTCTATTTGGGTATAAACAACATTAATAGGAGCATTGTTTTTGTAGTTGAATTCAATATTTATATTATTGTTTTTTATTGTTGGCCTTGTTAATTTAATAATTCCATCTATCAAGGAAATCAAGTTAACATTCTTTTTTTCTTCTTTTGTGCCTTTAGTAAAGCTAATAATTCTAGTTACAAGTTTTTTAGCCCTTTTGCTTGCCTTAATAATTTCATTTAATTCATCTATTTTTTTATCATTTAAGTCCATTTTAACCAACTCGACATTACTTACAATTGCAGAAATAATATTATTAAAGTCATGTGCAATACCCGCAGCTAAAACACCAATAGATTCCATTTTCTGAGCAGTATTAACTCTCATTTCTAAGTTTTTATAATTAGTTATATCTCTTCCTTCAACAATATACGAGTTGACTATACCTTCATCATTTTTGGCAAGCTTGATAGAAAAATCAACAAAAATTAATTTTCCATCATGAGACTTGAGTGTTGTTTCAAAACGAATAAATTCTTTTTCTTTTTTTAATAACTTAACGCTATTCTCTATTTTTTTTTGTTGTTCTCCTGAATGCTCAAACCAAGGAGTTTTCCAAAAATATTTCCCTAAAACATCTTTTTCTTCTTTATTGATAACACTAAGAGAAGCTTTATTTGCTAGTAATAATCTACCAGATAAATCTAAAATACCTGTATATTGAAAATTATTATTAAATATTGCCTTAAACAAATCTTCTTTTTCAGTTATTTCTTTTATTTTATCTTGCACTTTTTTATTTAATTTTAAATTAAAAATAAATGAAATGAAGGCAATTAGTGTTATTATAATTAAAGAATACATTAAATAAATAAAATATTTGTTTTCCCAAATACTTGCTTCTTTTTTGGAGTAAATAAAATTTGTTATATTAAAATTACTATCAACTAATTCTAAATCCTTTAAAATCTTTTCTATATGTTTCCATCTACCCAAATTCATATGCCCTATTTCAATAAAATTAGACATCATAATATCTTTTTCCATTACATTTGCTTCATAAAGTAAAGAATCATAAGTATTATCTGCTTTATATTTTTTCAAAATATAATTAATCATTTCAACTTTATGTGTCATTGCATACTCCCAACCTTTTTTAGAGGCTGAAATAAATCTTTCCACTCTTTTCGGATGATTATTAACTTCCTTATTTGAAGTAATAATAAAATCACCATAGAAATCAATACCATAATCAATTGCTCGTATCATGTTGTATTCAATATTTTCTTTATTCAATTTGTATGGTAGAGATGTTATATATCCAGGCACAATATCAACTTCATGATTAAGTAATAGTTTATAACTCCAATCTTTTTTTGTAATAAATTTAATATTATTAAAATCACCACCTTCTTTTTTAATCATAGCCTTTAATTCAGCAGAAATCCCCAAACCCATAATTTTCTTATTTGAAAATTGCTGAGGACTTTTAATATTAGAACTTCTAAGGGTAACTACAACTAATGGAGAGTGCTGAAAGATTACTGATAATATTTTTATTTTATTTCTATTTCTTTTATCAAGTAAAATTCTTGGTGTTTCTATAGCATAAAAATTTTGCTGTTTTAAAATATAAGATAATCTGTTTTTATTTTTATCTTTATTCTCAATTATCTTAACGCTTAAGTTAGCATCTTTATAATATCCTTGTTTTTGAGCTGCATAATAACCAGCAAATTGAAAACTATGAGTCCATTTTAAATATAAATTTATATTTTCTGTTTTTTCATTACTAAAAAGAAATATTGAAATAAACAACAATGAAATAATAATTTTCATAAAGAACCTTAATAAAGATGTTATTTTATCACCTTCGCCTTAAACTTTCAAGTTTTTCTAGTAAAATCAAATATTTTTAATTGTTTAATTTCTCCTGAACATCAATAATAGTGTGTTCAATACCTTCAATTTTTTTAGCGATATCAGTAATTGAGTTTTCTTTTTCTATTATTTCTTCTTTTACTTTAGAAATCTTATTAGTTAAAAAGTTAAATTGTTTACTATTTTCTTCTGAATCATCTAATTCTTTTAACTCTGTTTCTATTTTTATTAGATATTCTTTACTATGTTCAATACTATTTTTAATTTTAGGAATAGTATTATTTAATAAATTTTCTTTTTTCTCTTTCATTTTTTCAAGAAAATCATTTTGTTTAACTAGCCATTCTTCTTTTTTAGTTTTATGAAATTCTTCTTGACGGGCTTTGTATATAGTAAAAGCCTCATCTATTTTAAGCTTTAAAGTATCCTTTTCTTCTTGACTACTAAGGTACCTAGATGCAGTAAAGATATCTTTTTGCCATGTTTTTAACCTAGTAAATAATTCTTTTAGATTTTTATTTGTTTTTGCTTCATTTAAAGCTCTATTACAAAGTTTGTTTAATTTATCAAACCCAGCTTCTTTTATCTTTTCAATTTCTTGTTTTCTTTGTTCTTGCCTAACTTTCAGTATAGAAGTATTTTTTTGTAATTGATCCCAAAGCTCAGATTGTCTGGCTTTATCAGTTTTAATACTAGAAAATAAAGCTTTTATCTCATTTATTTTGCTCCATGCTTCTTTAAAATATGTTGAATCTTCTGCAATATGCCTTACTTCTTCTACCTTCTCTAATAATTTATAATAATTTTCTTCCCAATTATCTTTTTGCAGCTCATATAGCTCTTCTTCTCTTTTTTTAAGCAAATTAAAACTTTCTTGTAAAGTATCCCAAAGAGCTTGATGTTTTTCTTTTGGTAAAGATAAACCTTTAAACATTTTTTGTACAGAAATTAACTCCTTCCATATTTTTTTAAAATCAGCTCCTTCTTTTGCCAAATTTGCAACACTATCAACTATAGGTTTTAACTTATTATAATTATCATTTTGTTTTATTTTCAATTTTTTAAAATATTCCTTTTCTCTTTTTTTAATTCGTTCAAAAGATTCTTTGAGAGGTAACCAAAGTTGGTCTTTAATTTCTTTAGTTGATTTGAATTCTTTTAATTCATTCTGAATTTTTTTTAACTCTTCCCATCCCTCTTTGAAGTTTTTAATATTTTTTGAAATACTAACGGCTTCGTCAACTCTCTTTCCAATATTTTCCAATGCTTCATTTGTTTCATTTCTAATTGTGCTGTCCATAATAAACCTATACAAAAATAAAAGTGGTTACATTATACTAAAAAAAAAAACTATTTCAATAATATTTTACAAATTATCAATTAAAACACCTAAAATATTTGAAATTCAAACTTAAAAATAATATAATATTCAAAACATATTTTATATTGGAGGATATATGTCTGAAGAAATGATCATTAGTGCTGCAACCATAGCTGGAGCAACAATTGGAGTATTGTTCCTGATTATATGGTTTATTAAAAGTTTTTTGAAAATTTGCCCACCTAACAAAGTTTATATTTTTTCAGGAAGTGGAGGAACAAGAAAAGTCTTTGGAGGTAGAACAATAAAAAAGCCTATTTTAGAAACAATGGAAGAACTAGATATGACAATTTCCTCAGTTGTTATTAAAGTTCATAATGCTTACTCTAAAGGCGGTATACCATTAGATGTTCAAGCTATTGCTAATGTAAAACTATCAGCAGATCCTGAGCTAATAGATAACGCTATAGAAAGATTTTTAGGAAGAAGTAAGTCTGAAATTATCAGAGTAGCAAGAGAAACTCTCGAAGGTAACTTAAGGGGAGTTATTTCAACTTTAACTCCAGAACAAATCAATGAAGACAGAATGGAATTCGCAGATAGAATTGCTTCTGATGTAAAACATGAAATGGATAAACTTGGTTTACACTTAGATGTATTTAAAGTTCAATCTGTTGGTGATAAAACAGATTATTTAAGATCTTTGGGAAGAAAAAGAATTTCTGAAATTATAAAAGAAGCTGAAGTGGCAGAATCAAATTTTCAATCTGAAGCAAAACAAATTGAAGCTGGTAAAAATGAAGAAAGCCAAATAGCTCAAACAAAAGCAAAAGATATTATTAAACAGAAAGAAAATGAATTAAGGCAAATCCAGGCAAATCTTGGTGATAAGATTCAGCAAGAAGAGGAAACTATTTCTGCAGCAGCTAGAGCCGCCGCTGAGACTGCCTCAAAAGAATTACAGCAATTAAAAACAGAACTTCAGGATATTAAATTACAAGTTGAAGAGGTTTTACCTGCTAAAGCATATCAAAGAGCCGCCTCAATAATAGCAAAAGGTGAATTTGCCCTTGTCTCAGAAAAAGGTAAAGCTATGGCGTACCAAATTGATTCTATGGCAAAAGTATGGCAATATGCTGGAAAAGATGCTCTTCCAATATCATTAATGCAAAAAATAGAAACAGTATTAAATAAAGCAGCTTCTACAGTTGAAAAATTAGACCTTCAAAATATACATTTAATTGATTCTGGAGATGGAGAAACAATTTCAGGAATTACCAACGCATATATTGGAATGATTAGTACTATATTTAATTCACTTAATGATATCTTAGGTGTTGATTTAGCTAAATCATTAAAACAGGAGAACTAAATGGGAGATTTAATAAGTGTTATATTGGGCGTTACAATAGTTATTGTAATACTAGTTGTTATAAGTATTAAGAAAATGATTTATATATGTGGTCCTAATGAAATATTAATATTTGCAGGAGCTAAAAAAACTAGTACGACAGCAAGAAAAACAAAATTAGGATATAAATTAATAAATAGAGGAATGGGCCTTAGAATCCCTTTACTAGAAGATGTTTATAAAATGGACTTAACAAATATTCCTATAGAAGTAAATATTGCTTCTGCATTCTCTAAAGGTGGTATTCCATTAAGTATTGATGCCGTTGCCAATGTTAAAATATCTGGAAGAGAACCTTATGTACATAATGCCATTGAAAGGTTCTTAGGTAAATCTAAACAAGAAATAAGCAGAATAGCTCAAGAAACTTTAGAAGGCAACTTAAGAGGAGTTCTCGCATCTCTAACTCCAGAACAAGTTAATGAAGATAAGGCAGCATTTACAAGAAAACTTTTAGATGAAGCAGATGAGGATTTATCAAAACTAGGAATCCTTCTTGATAACTTACAAATTCAAAATATCTCAGATAAAGTTGATTATCTAGACTCTATTGGTAGAAAGAAGTCTGCAGAACTTCAAAGAGATGCGAAAATTGCAGAAGCAATAAATAAAGCAACATCTTTAATAAACGATGCAGAAAACACTATGAAAACAACTGTTAGGCAAATTAATACCAAAGTAGCAATAGTAAAACAGAATGCAACTAAAACATTAAATGATTTAAAGTCAAGAAGAAGTGCTCTTATTTCCGAAGCGATTAAACCAGTTAATAAAGAAATTGCTAGAACACGAGGAGAAATAGAGATTAATAAAGCTAGTTTAGAAAAAATTATTCTTAAATTAGAAGCAGATATCATTAAACCAGCAGAAGCTAAAAGAGATAGATTAATAGAAGAAGCAAAAACTCAATCAGCCCAATTAATTGCCGAAGCAACAGCTAATGCAGAGAGTCTAAGAGATGTTGTTAAATCTTGGAAATCTGCTGGAGATAATGCTAGAAATATTTTCTTAATGGAAAAAATAGATCCTATTTTAGATACTATTGTTGGTTCCATTAAAGAAATAAAAATTGATAAAGTTACTGTAATTGATAAAAACCTAACAAATGGAGAATCAGGAAACCCTATAGTAAAAGCAATATCCTCTTTAGAGCAATTAAAATCAGCAACAGGTATTGATGCTACTGCAATAGTAAATAAATTAAAAAGACTCTCTGATACTAAAAAGTCCTAACTCTAATAAAAACTCAATAAAATTTTAATGTTTGATCTAATTCATCAACCAGCAAGCTGTTTTCTTCATATTTAATAGCTTTTACAAATCTATTAAATGAAAAACAAGCTAACTTTTATTCATAAAAGTATATCTTATTTTTTATGATTTTTTTAAAAAAAGGCAAAAAAAAAGGCCCTTTCGGGCCTCTTTAATACAATAGAACTGTTAGTAAGAAGGAAGGAATCAAGAGAACAAGTCTCTTGTTGACAGAGTAATAATACTCCATAAGGAGGT
>JAMOQH010000179.1 GCA_027064085.1 bacterium
TTATAAAACTTCAACTACACTTTGTGTATTTTCCGTTTAAAAATTAACCAATTATAAAAATTGTTTAATTTTTTATATTTTTATAATGTTAAATAAATAGACAGAAATAATTAACTCCTAAGGAAAATAGTCAAATAGTATTTTATTGTTATCTATTGCATTTTGAACAGAAGAACAGCTTGAATCATAATTAGTTTTCTTTAGCAAAAATTTGTTTTGAGTATAGTAATCGGTTTGATTAACATTAATCATAAAATATATTTCAGGAAATTCTTGATTTTCTTCTAGTTTTATAAATGTATAAAATGTAGAAACTTGGCTATCTGGATAAATAGCTTTAGCACAAGTGTTTATTTCATCTTTTAACTCTGATAATTCTTGAATAAGAGTATCATTTTTAGAAGTATCTGAATAGTAGATGTATGGTATTTCTATCAATTGAACTTCTTTATCTTTATTAAAGCTAAAATTAAAAGAATGACTTGCTATAGAAATACCTTGCCAATGAATAGGCATAAAATCTCTTATAAAGTCTGTTTTAATTTCTTTGCTCATAGCTAAATGTCCTTTCCAAAACCTTAAAGGAAGTATGTTGTTTTTATTATAGACCGGTAAAATATCTTCTAAAAAATTAGAATTTATAACGATATTTTTAAAATCTTTATTAAATAGTCTCATGTCTTCATCTGTATAATCTGCAAGGCTAAATTCTATTAAATTTGGATGATTTTTAGATATTTTTATTGTATCTACACCCCATTCATTTTTTCCATTTGTTTCAATAGTGTAGTCACCACAAGTGGTTGTGAATGTTTCTTTATTTGGTAATTTGCATTCAAGACTAGGTAAAAAACGATTTAGTAATTCTATAATAATTTCTTTTCTTGATGGTAAATCTTCATAAGATTTACTGCAATAATTATGTCTATAATCACATAAGTTTTCAAATTTATTATTAGGACAATCCGAATTTTTGCTACACTCTTTAGAACAATGTTTATATCCATCACAAATTTTACCATTTCCACAGTCAGTATTGGTTTTACAAGTTGCTAAACAAGTTCTAGTTACTGGGTTTAAGTATTCATTTTCTCCACATGGGTGTTCTGTATAGTAAACTCCTATATCTACACATTTATTTTCTTTTTTTAAACATATTTCATTTTTACCGACACAATCTTTATCTGTTTCACATTTTTCAATACACTTATAATCAGTAGAACATATTTTGTTTTTAAATACAGAACAATCACCTTGTTCTTCACATGTATTTATAGCACAAATACCATGTTTTGTTAAACTTGCATTGTCATTACATTTACAAAAAGCTCCATTACTTTTTTCAACACAAGTTCCTTCTATGCAACTTAAATCTTTACAAGTTTTTTTGTTTTCTGGTGTTTCGTTACCTCCACAAGAAATAAATATAGTTATTGTTACAATAAAAATTAATAATAATTTGTTCATTTTTTACTCCTCTATACAAGCAGGTGTTTGACCATTAGCGTTACTAATATAGCCAGCTTCACATGTACAATAATAATCACTTCCTTCATTAACAGAATGACAAATAGTTTGATGTGCTTCTATAGTACATGGATTAGGTGTACATGGGTCTTCTGAATGTGGGCTTACGGCATTTTCTACAGATTCATAAGTTCCATCATAGTCTGATTTGATTAATAAATGAAAAGCATTATCAACTTGTAATAAAAATACTAATTCAGGACCAGTTTCAAATATAAAATATGCATATTTTGAATTAGTTTCATCTTCTGAATTATATTGAATTAAATATTGTTTTATTTGTTCATTTTGAATATTAAGTTCATCTATTAAGGTTTGATCTTTAATTTTAGGTTCTAATGGCAAAAAAGCAATTTCCATATAAATATATTCCATAGATAAATTTAAAGTAAATAAAGCATTTGCTCCTAATACAGGAATTCCTCCCCATACTCTAGAATAATCAAGTCTAACTTGATTAACAAGTTTGTTTGTTTCTGTCCATTCATGATAGCCATTATATACTTCTGCTTTATAAAGTTTAAAATCATAATCTTTAAAATTTGTATTTAAAAAACTTTTTGTTTTAGCTTTTGCCATTTCAATTAAATTATCTCGTTCTGATTTGCTATTAACATTTGCAGAACGATGTTGATAATCATAGTTTTCGTTTTTTATAGAGATAATTGTTATAAAATGTTGAAATTCATGTCCTTTTTTAGAGTTAATATTATAATCTCCACAAGTTTTATCGAAAAATTGCTCTTCTGGAGCTTCGCAATTATCTATAGCAAATTCTTTAATTATAGAATTTGTAGCTTTGCTTTCAGAATCAATTGTTTGAGTTAATTCTTTTACACAAGAATTATTTTCTGTATCACAAATATTACCATAGCTAAATTTATCATTTATACAATCTTGGTTTGTTTGGCATGGTGGTACACAATGCCTTTGAGTATCGCATACAAAATCAGTATTATATGGATAACAATCCATATTTGTATTACAAAGATTCATACATTTAGGTTTTTGTTTATTGTCATCTCTTGAATAAATATCATAATATTTACCATCTTCACAAGAATTTAGCTCGTCTTCAATAGAAATACAATAATCTCTTTTAGTTTCTTTATAACAATATTCATTGTTTTCTATGCAATCATTATCAGCATCACAACTTGCAGTACATTTATGTTCAGAAGAACAAAATAAAGACTTAATATCGGGATGACCATTTTCATTAAAAATTACTAAACCAGAACATTCTTTACTTTTTTCACAATAATTTTCTAAACAAGTAGATATTTTTTCTTCTTCACTATATTTATAAATATATCCTTCATCACATTTACAATAATAGGCATTGCCAAAATGTGGTACACAAACTCCTTTGCCACAATTGATATTTAATTTTTTACATGCATTAATCTGACAAACTCCTTCTTTATGGCTTCCTGTTTTGTCACAATAATATCCTTCACCATATCTTTTACTTTTTATACAATCATTATCTGCATAACAAGGTGGAATACATTTATCTCCATTACAATCTCCTGGAGAGTTTGATTCACAAGAATAAAAGCCTAAAAGAAATAATATAATTAATAATAAATACTTCATTTTTCCTCCTACTAATATATTTTAATTGGTGTTATTGTATGTTTAATTAAATCATATTTTAAAATTGATGGTCTATGTTGATTTTTTTGTTTAACATATTTAATTTTATAATTATTTAATTTATCTTTTTCTTTAAAATTTTGTAAGTCTCTTAATATTTTTTTAGCATTTATACTTTCTTTAGTTTTATTTAAACTTCTAATACTTGATTTTACTGTAGTTGTTTTTTGGGTTATTGGGTCAAAACCTAAAGTAATAGAATTTGATTTAAGAAAATACCCTGTACCACTATGAAAATAAAAAGTAAATAATATTTCATTTATCATTGCTTTAGTTCTATTTCCCTCATAAGAAAATTCTTGTTCTAAACCGTAATAAAGTTTTATATCTCCTAAAAATAAATCATCAAGTAAATGTTCTTCTTTTATAATTTCAATAATATCATAAGCTTTTGAGTATAAATCAACAATCAAACTTGAATCAAGTTTTTTTTCAGGAATTTCAGGATTAAAGTTATTATTATTTATCTCTATTTCAATATTATTATTATTATCTGTAAAATAATACAAATTATTTAATTTTTTATTTGCCTTAATGCTTATATTTTCATAATCAGATATAATATTTGCAATATATTCGTTTATATTGTTATCATTTTCATTAAATACAGGCCAATTCTCTTCTGGTCTTGGAGTAACTTGAGTATTAGATGTTGCAGTATTTCCTATTATATCAGAAAATGCATATCCTCTGCTACCATTAGCATGGCTATAATAGCAAAAACCATATTCTTTTAAATATTTTTTAGAGGGGTCTTTTTTAGGCCCTGTTTTAATCCCAAACCAATAATCTTTATGCATATATTCAGAACAGCTTCCGGGAGAAATAAAGCCTGCATTTCTTTCAGGATCATCACTATACATTAAAAACACCCAAGTTTTTCCTATAGGAAGTCTATCATAGATTAATCCTATCCAAAATCTCATACCTGTATTATAAAAAGGACCATCATCCCAAAATGAATCTTTATAAAAACCACCAATTCCATGTAATCCGTTTGCAAATAATTCTCTATAACCCCATATCGCTTCTTGGTCACTAGTTCCTGATTTTCCTAAACTCTGGCAACTTCCTGTTAAAAACCATTCTAAATCAGAATCGCCCAGTGAACCTCCAAATAGAGGATCTTGGAAGTTTATTCCAAAAGAGCCAGTATAATTAGGATTTGCCCCAGTGTTAGTTGTCCAAGAACCGTGAGAATCTTGTAAAATTAAATCAGCCCCATCTAGGGTTTCTGCTTGTTTTTTATTTTCATATATTAAATCAGGAATAACCTCATTATCTCCTACTCCTGGATAAAAATATTCTCTTGTTACTCCATTTTCACCATAAGGAGAGCTTTCGAAAAAACCCCAAGCGTATTCAGGAGTGGGGGTATTATTTGAACGAATTGCTTTAAATGTTGGTTTATACGGAATATTTTTACCTAGTATATTAATTTTATTAAGAATATCTTTATTTGAATAATAATCATTTCTGTCTAAAGTAATTTTATTATTGGAATTATTTATAAATTCAGGATTAAGGTTCCCAACTATTTTAATAGATTTTATCTTATCTCCAGTGATAAGATTATCAGATAAATCTTCATCATCTTGCCAAATAACTTCTCTTTTACCTTTAAAGTTTTCTTTTGTAAATAATTCAATGTATCCTTTTAGTCCTTTTCCTTTTTCTAAATACTCAGAATGCCCATAATATTGAATAAATTTATCGTAATTTTTAGGATTTATAAATAAAGCTCCCAATTGGTAATAGTGATTTAACCAATCGTTGTTTAATTCTAGTTCTGATGATGCTGTATCTGTATTTTCATCTAAATAAATACACTCATTTCTTATAATTTCTGGATTTTCACCACTCATCATATCAGTGGGGCAATAATAAGCTTCCCAACCTTCATTGATTTTAATTTTTAAATTGCTGGATAGTGCATCATATTCGCAGTAATTCAAATGATTACTATTTCTTTCAGAGTTACAGGCATCAGGAAAGATTAATTGCTCATCTTTTTTTATAGATGAATAAAAATGTCTAGCAGGATAATCTTTACAAATTCCTTTTTTGCAATTATCTCCATTGCAGTATTCTTGATTATATAAATTTTCTCCATTAGATAAATCACAGTATTGGTCATAATCACACTGAGCATTGCTTAAGCATCCAGATTCACAATGATTATGATAAGTATTACAGATATAACCACTAGGACAAGTCTCATCTTGTTCGTTAATATTAGTATATTGGGTACAATAAATTTCTTTTCTACAATACCAATCATTGCCATTATTTTGACAACTATATCCCTGTTCACAAATATCGCTATTGTATCCATAACATAACTTTCTATGAATTCTGTGTGTTTTATTGTCGCATTCATAAACTTCAGTATTGTATTGGCTGTTACAACTTTTTCCATTTAAATGAGATATTTCAACTCCACCATTTTCAATATCATAAGTTTTAAATTTATTATTGGTTTTAATATCAAGCCTAATTGATTTATATCCAAATTTAGCTTTATTTACTTTATTTGGTACTATAAAACCCATTATTGTATTATAATATGAACCACTACCATTATCTATTGTTTTTTCATCAAAAATAAATGAAGTTGCATCAGTATTTGTTAAGTATCTGTCATTTTTAATATTGTAACTAGGCTCTATTGAATTAGTATTTAAATAAGTTCTGATATTATTACTGCTTGTTTCTATAGACCTAACTCTTAATATTGAATTATTTTGTAAGCCATTTATACTATAAATAATATGATTACCATTAAAGTTAGGCTCGTCATAAGTAATAACGTATTCTTTATTTGCATAAAACTCATTAAAGGTATCTGTATTTAATTTAGCTTGAACAATAATTTTTTTTATTAATCCCATACCATGCCAACCGCTATTTTCTTGATATTTACATTCTTTTATATCATCGTTTTCATGTTTACATAAAAAAGCTTCCCAACCATCATTTAAATAATATAAAGCATGTTCTAGTTTATTACCAAATTCACTATTGCTTACACAAATGTTATCTCCTGGAATATAAATTTTCCCTTTACTACAGTTACTCCATTCAGGGTTAAAGTTGTCATTAAAAGTGATATGATTATTTATGTTATAGCAGTTATCATTATTATTACATAAATAAACTCCATTTCCGTTACTTTCATTTGAAGTCCTAGTAACTAATTTTACATATAATATACTAGTCATATCAATACCATCGGGTAATTCAAATAAATAATCATCTGGGTTAGGATTTTGCTCTGCAATACTAGCCCATGGGTCAAAAGTAATTTCTTCTCCATTAAAATTAATTAAAATTAATTTATAACTAATTTCAAACCTAATTTTTTTTAAGTTTAAGTTACTTACTATCCTATCTTCTCCTGCAATATAATAAGTTTCATTCATATAAGGTTCTGTTATTAACTCAAATGAATGTTCATCTTCAGTATAAAGTTTAAGATATTTCTTATTTGGATATGTTATTTTAAATTCTTCATAATTACTAGGGGAAACTTTAATATACATTCCATATATATTTAAGTTATTTTTAGTTGTATCCCAGTTGTTGGCAGAAAAACAATTACAAACAGGATAGTAGGGGCTATCACAAATACATGCATCCCTTCCTTTGCTTAACTTAAATGATTTAATTATTCTATCTTCTGAATCAAGTTGATTATCTATCCAAAAATAAGCAGTTGAGTTACTATTTAGAAGAAATTGACAAAAACCATTTAAATTATTTTTACTACAAATTAATAACCCCAAATCGTTAGTAATGTTTTCAGGATTATTACTCATACACAAAAGATGATTATTAAGTAGAGTATCATTACAACTTAATTTATAAATACTGTAAAAATTTTCATAGCCTACTGGTACAAGCCCATCACATGGGTCAAAGTTTTCACAACTTTTAGCTTGACAAGTATCTCCTTCTCTAATATACCCGTCTAGGCAGTCTCCACAACTCATAATACCATTTTGATAGTTGCAAGTACGATTCATAACCGTGCAACGGTTATTTGTTAAAAAACAGGGATTTAATATTTGCTGATTTGTAATGCTTAAATCCCCCCCCCCGCAATATGTATTCCATCTCTATAGTTACTTAAATTAAAATGATAATTATTTAATTGTGCAACCAAAGAAAATGAAAATAATAATAATAATAACTTCATCTTTACTCCAAAATTAATTTCAATAAGTTATATTACACTTAGATTTGAAAAATATCAAATAAATATTAAATATTTTTATAATGTTAAATAAATAAATTTATTTTTTACAAATAATATAAATCCCACTGCTGTGGGTGGAGAGAATTAATATTTAAACAAAGATAGAATGCCATAGTTTATAGCAAGATAATTCCACACTATTCCAATTAAAATCATAGGTCCATAAGGAAGATATATCCTTTCTGCTTCCTTTTTTTTAAATTCAGAACGCTTAAAGAACATATTAAAAGAATTTGTTAGTGTTTTAAGCATTTGTCCTTTCCAAATTAAATATATAACAACAAAAAATCCACCTGCTATTCCTATATACATAACGGAAGTTAGAGTAAATAACCAACCTTTTAATGCTCCAACTGCTCCTAGTAATTTAACATCACCTCCACCAAGGCCAAATATCATAAATATTGCAACTCCAACAACCCAACCTATAGCTGAATTTTTTATTCCTGCAAATTGAAAAAACACAGCATTTAAAGCTAAACCGATAATAGCAACAGGAATAGTTAATTTATCATATATTTTTCTTGTTTTTAAATCTGTGATTACTGCAATAATTAGAGTTACGAACAATATAGTATCTATAGTAAGTTCTTTATAAGTCATATTATGGAATTAATTTAATATCTAAATAAACACAAGCTTTATCTCCAATTCCTATATTGTAGGCATCTTCCGGCAAAGGCTCTATTCCTAAAGAAGAACACTTTATTGCTTTTTGGCAGTCATGTCCTTTTTTATCTCCATTTTTATCTTTTAAAACCGCGTAAATAGTTTTTACACCAGGCATAATATTAACATTTGTTTTAGATAATATTATATCTTCTGTGCCTTCTGGGATTTTAAAATTAATTAATTTTTCTTCTTTTTCTGTAATAGAGTTATTTGTATTTAAAAAATCAGTGCATGTATTAGCAGTATTATTGTAAATCATTACTCCAATTTGCCCACCTCTATAATTATCCAAAAAACCATTCATGTTAATTGTGGTATTAATTGGAATTAAGTTTTCTTCTTCATTTCCACAAGAAATAAATAAGGAACTAGTTACTATTAGTAATATTAATATTAATTTGTGCTTCATTAGGTGCTCCTTCTTTTGTATCACTCAACATAAAATATGCTCCACCACCTATTGCTCCAACTGCAATTATTGCAACTGTTGTAATAAACCAAGTTGATTTATACCACTCCTTAGATGAATTATCATAATCATTTAATGCTCCTCCCGGAACATTAATTTTAACTGTTGCAGGAGATTTTTTGTTTTTAATTTTATATAAAAGTTTTCCATCAATATCATATAATTCAAGATAATAATTAAGTTTGAAATCTATAGTTGGGTCGTTTAAAAATGATAAATTAAAACTTGCTATATAATTTTTAGCTTTAACATCTTTTATTTCTATTTGGGAGTACTTTTTTTCACTGTCTTGTTTATATTTTAAAATAGCATAACTAATATCTAAGTTAGGGTCATGCCATTCTACTTTTAAATTTATTCCAGCATTATAGGTTATTTTTTTTGTGTTTAATAAATATACCTTTGATTTTATTCCTGGAGTCCTAAGCCAAGTATTGTGATAATCCTTAAAGTAGTCTGATATTTTAGGAGTAACAGTTGTATAATCCAAATCAAAATCGGGATATATTTCAAATAATTTTGAGTAATAGAATTCTGATTTATCATCATCTTGTTTTAATGTATAAGTAAAAGCTAAGTACTTAAAACAAGTTGCTTTTTCCATTCGGTTATTTGTTTTTTTTATTACTTTATTGAAGAGTTTTATTGCTTTGTCAAATTCAAGATTTTGGTAAAACTCAATTCCTTTTTGTAAATCTTTGTTTTTAAGATTTGCATCATCAAAAAAGGCTGAGTTACCAAAAACAATAGAGCTAGTCATAAAAAATATAACAATAAACATGTATTTCATATAGAATCCCACATAAACAATGATTAATATTAAATTTTTTATCAAGAATTGTCAAGTTATTATAGATATAGAGTAAAACATAAGATACTGATTATTTTATTTATATAAAAAATCATTTCTTTCTTGACTAAAATCTAGATTTTTGATAGAAGATTATCAATTATTAGAAGAGAAAAATGTTACAAGTTACAAGTTACAAGTTACAAGTTACAAGTTACAAGCAGGTGTATATTGCAGTGTATCTCAACGAGACAAAAAGCTTACTTTTATTTCTCTAAGAAAACGATCTCCTTCTTTAGGTAATATGTTAAAAGAATTAACGGTAAATTTAAATTTTAACTATTATAAAAAAGGAGAAAAATTGAAAAAGTATCTAATTTTAATGTTTTTAATGTTTTCATTGCTTGCAATGGCTACTGCCACTGAAAGAAGTTTTTTTGAAAAAAAATTAAATAATATTGTGACTTTAAGAGTGCTAGGAGTAACACCAGCTAAGATTTGGGATGACTTAGGGGTAGGCCAAGATGTAAATTTTTATTTTAATGAAGATTATGATTTATATGAATGTAAGGATTTTCAGATTAATAATGAATATTGTACTAAAATATATATAGATAATGACTTCCCATATCATATTAAAGATAGCTCGATAATTAAAGGATATGCCTATGTTTTTAATAATAATGATGTAATAACAAAAGAAAATAGTTATATAATTGCTAAAAATTATGTAATTGATGAAAACTATAGTTATGATAAAGGAACAGGATTATTAATTGATAATGATTGTATCTATGATGATACAAATGATTGTATTATTTCTGACGGCCAAATAAATAATATTATAGAAAATCTTACTCCTTTTTACAATAGTTGGAAATTAAAGGAAACGATCAATAATAATTACACTGAATTAATAAGAAATATCAATATTACGACACTTAATATTATTTCTGATTCAGAAAATCCATTTAAAGGTACTTCTTCTGTTCCAAAAATACCTTATAATGCAATAAGGGTAGCATTAACTGCTAATATCCTAAATAATTTAAATATTGCTTTTGAAAGAAGTGATATAAATGGGGGCGGAAATATATATATTAACAATAATTCTGGTGAAGAAACAGATTTTAGTTGTGAAATTTATAAGTTAATAGGACATGTTCCTTTTAATAATTTGTTTAATATGGATTTATGTGATTTAGAAAATACATTTAGTCACCCTGAAAATATACTTGGAGTTGAAAAAAGGGTTTTATATCAAAAAGTAAAACCCAAAGACAACTCAAATTTTTATTTTGATGATACTACTAAAATAATTAAGGAAAAAGGGTATGAAAACTCCATTGATACTGAATTAGAAAATTCTAATCCAATAAATCAATCATTAATTTCTAAGTTAACTAATGAGTGGAGTGATGATTTAATTGTTAACACTAATATTTTTACAAAAGCAACAAAGTTAAATATAAATACTTTTAGTTTCCTTACAAATAAAGATTATGCCAATCAAAATCTCTGGAAATTGGTTTCAATAATAATAAATAGAACATTTCAATTTTATGAAAAAAAAGCAAAGGCAAAGGCAAGAATTAAACAATTTATGGAACTTAAAAGTATTGGATTATTTTCAAATTATAGATGGCAAGAACTTGGCTTTAATTCATATAAAAATAATGTTAAATCTGAAATAGAAGTAGATGATTTGCTTAGTCTTTATGATAACTTTTATGCACAGGATTTAAATACGATAACAGGAGATAATTATAAAAGAATATTTACTGATTCTAAGTACAATATATTGTTTTTAGCTAATTTATTAAAAAAATTAAACTTAAAAATGATTAATGGTAAGTTATATCATGATTATGATGCAGAATTTATAATCAATTTAATAAAAGTAGATAAAGAAAAAGGATATGAAAAGTATAGAGAAGAATTATTGTTAGAAAAAGATGCTATACTTGTTAATTTTCATGGAAGCAATGAGGAGTTTTTAGTATTATTTTTTAAACTGCAAACCTTAAATAAGTTAATTGAAGTATTAAAAACAAATGGGTTTAAAAAAACAATTCCTAATTTCAAGTCATGGTTAGAATATCAAACTAGTAATGGCATATATAAAGATATATATAGTCAGTTTTCTCAGGAATATATTGATATTTTGGTTAAAGTATTAGATTCTCCTAAAGACGAATCTATTTCATCTTTTAGAGAAATATTAATTGATAGTTATGATAATTTAGTTAAAGAAAGTAGAATTGAGGAAAATGGTAATTATGAAGAATTGAGTGAGATTTATTCTAAATTAGAGAATATCGAAATAATTACAAGTGATTATAGTAATTTAGATAATGCTGAAGAAATAGAATCAAATAAGAGTGAATATTTTCTTAAAAATTTAATGAATTTAAGAGAAATAAGTCCCGTTTCTTTCCAAAATATGGTATTAAGTACGAAAAATTTACTTTACAACAAAAATACAAATTTATATTTTATATATAAGCCTTATAAGGAAAATATAAATACTTTGAATGCTAATGATGGCTTAAAGAGGCTATTAGTAAATAATATCATAATTACAGATAGTAATGAAGAGGTTTTTAATGATATTAGCTCTTATGCAAATTTTTCATATTATTTATCAAGTATTTTAATTTCATCACATCATTCAATATATGAAATAGCTGGAGAAATTATTAAAAATTTAAGTTTTTCAGAAAAAGAAGGTGTAAATTTTGATAAATGGGTTGACGCTTTAAATCAATATGGTATAACGACTGATGGTATTTGGAGCTTTTTTGGAGTTGACAGAGATTCTCTATTAACAGAAAAAGAAGAAAAAAATATAGAAGTAAATAAACTTATAAAAAATTATGATTCATTAAATTTTATTGTAAAAAAATATTTAGGTTTAGAAACATATTTATATTCTGAAAGCTACGATATAAGTTCCATGTTTTTTGACCCTATAACATCATTACTATTATCTAGAATCTTGGTGGAAAAAGGATATTATGTTGATAAAGATGAAAATGGAAATGATGCAATTTTTGATATCAATGGAGAAATTATTTATTTGTCTTTGAAAGTTGATGATTTGATAAGAGAAGTTGGCGATAAATATAATTTATTTAATGATGATTTTGCTAATCTATTTTCAAATACCTCCCTCAATGCTTATTTGGGTAATAAAAATAATAATTCAGCTGACTTAGATAGAATGATGGGGTTTATAAAATATTCATATACAAAAGATATACGGACAGGAGAAAGAAATATTAGTTTTACTTTTGGAGTTGACAATATTAGTGATAAATATATCTGGAGTAGAATTACTGGAGGTATAGGAGGCCGAGCTGGATTTTGGTCAGCTTTTGCTAAAGTTTCAATGAAATTTGGTATTCCTGGTATTATTCTTGGATCTGTTGTTTCATATTTTGTAGGTGATTATATGGCTACTAGGCGAATAGAGAATGAAAGAAGAATCTTAAATGATTTGAGGATAAAACATAGCGGTTACAATATTATTGATGATGTCGAAAATGAAAAATATATTAGGGAAAAACATAATGATGGTTGTGAATTTGCTGTAATACAAGATATATTGCATGATATGACTGTTAAGTCTAAGGAAATATATGATAAAGATAGAAAAACTTTGATTGTAACTTATAGCTTATTACAAGACGCCAAAGATTTTTTGAAATTGGCAAATAATCCCAAATCCAAAAAAAAGTATGAAGCAGATATTCAAGAGTTAGAGCAAAAGAAAACGGAATTAATTAAAAAAATAAATAAGGAAGAAAAAGTTTATAAAAGAAATGTACAAAAAGAAAGAACTGCAGTTAATATAATCAAAAAAATAAAAGAAGAAGAAAAAGAAAAAAAAGAGAAATCAAAACCTAGTAAAATGTGTAGAGCGGATACTTATGATGAAAATTGTGATTCTGGAGTTGGACCTTCAGGAGACCCTAGATTGATATTAATAAAAAAAGGCGGATTAGGGAAAAAACTTCTTGAGTTGGCAAATAGAAGAATTGCTAATATACCGCATCAGGAATGTAATATAATAACAAGAACTTGTGGTAATACAATTGAAGTTACAGCAAATGAATTACAAAGAATGATTAAATCAATTGCGGATAAAGCAAGTAGTGATGATGGTAGTTGTGATTGGAGCCTATTAAATGGGTGTTCATATTTTGAGGGAGGTAATGGCGGAAATTCTAGTTATATCGATTTATTATGGGATCCCGTTCCTCCATTTGTAGAATAATAAAAATTTTTATTTGGGCAGGACTTCCTGCCCTTTTTACTGAGGTAAACATGAAAACAACCTATTTTCTTATATTTTTAACTATATTTTTAACTATATCTTGTGCAAAAGATAAAAAAGAAAACCCCGACAAAAAATGTAATGAAGGATTTACATATAGGAAAGATTGGGATAGTTGTATTGATATTAACGAGTGTAAAACAAATAATGGAGGTTGTGAACAAAATTGTACAAATAAAATTGGAGCTTTTGAGTGTAGTTGTAATGAAAAATTTGTTTTAAATGATGACGGAAAAACTTGTAGTGATGTAAACGATTGTAAAGAAAATAGTTGTAGAAATAATGGAAAATGTATTGATAAATTAGATTTTTTTATTTGTGAATGTTTTAAAGGATACTCTGGAACTAATTGTGAAGAATGTGCAGAAGGATTTGAATTATATAATGATAAATGTTTACTTAAACCTAATAGTCTAGAATGGGGTAGTAAAGAATATGAAACTGATATTGCCGAAGATTTTGTAACTGATAGTAAAGGAAATATTTTTGTTATTGGTTATACCTATGGGGAGTTCGATAATAATAATAATTTGGGTCAAGAAGATTTTTTTCTAAGTAAAATTAATAAAAATTTTGAAATACAATGGACTAAACAATTTGGTTCATCTGAAACTGAACAAAACACTTCAATTGCAATAGATAATGAGGATAATTTATACATTGCAGGAGTGACAAATGGATCTTACTTTGGAATTAGCAGTGGTAATAGAGATATTGCATTAACTAAAATAGATAGCAATGGTAATATTATTTGGAAAAATCAAGCAGGAAGTTCTGATGATGATGTTGTTTTTGATATCGCTTTAGATACTAATAAGAATATTTATATCGTTGGTTATAGATATAATGAACAACAAGAAGAAAAATTGTTATTTTTGAGAAAATTTAATAATTTTGGAGATGAAGTTTGGACAAAAGAAGAAGATATTGATGGTACTGAATTTTCATATCACCTTGCAATAGATAGTGAAAATAATATTTATATAGGAACAACTACTTTAGGGAATCTAGATGATACTGAAAATTTAGGAAGTGCTGATTTACTTTTAATTAAATATGCCGCAAATGGTAATAGGTTATGGGACAAACAATGGGGAACTGATAAATATGATGATATTTTAAATATTTTAATCAGCAATAATGAAATATATGTTACAGGGTTTATTAATGGGCACGAAAAACAATTTATGGGTGCAAGCGGAGATATCTTTTTAACTAAATTAGACGAAAACGGTAGCATTATATTTGATAAAACCTGGGCTACCGAAAATGATAAAAGAGGAACTGATATTATAATTTCTCCTGATAACAAAAATATTTATATCAGTGGATATACTTTAGGTGTGAACTCTGATATGGTATTAAAAAAAATAGATAATAATGGAGACTTAGTATTTAGTAAAAGATGGTTTAGTGGAAATCAAATGTTAGTTTCGTTACTATTCAGTAATGAAACTTTATATGCTTTAGGTGTGATTTATCATTCATCAGATTACAATCCCTTTTTATTAAAGTTTAATTTTTAGTAAAATCCGTTACAAAATTAAATACTTTTTTAACATTTCTACTTTCTTTTTACCTATTCCCTTAAATTTTTTAAAATCTTTGAATGTTTTTATGTTTTTCTTGTTTTTATATATCTTTTTAGCTAATTTATGAGAAATATTAGGTAAATCGTCAATTTCTTTTAAAGTGATTTTATTAAAATGATACTTTCCGGTGAAAATATACTCTTGAGATGAAATTTCTTTTGTTTCTAATGTTTTTGGGTATAAATTAAATAAATAAGCTATTGTTATTAGCACTAAAATTAAAATGGAGAGAATTAAATCTTTATGGGCAAACTTCTCTAACTCTTTGATGACATTTTTCACAAGACCTCTTTTCTTTTACAGCTCTTTTACATATATTTTTTACTCTTTTATGTGGGCTTTCATCTTTTTTATGGCAACTCAAACAATCGTTTTCTGTATGGCAACTGACACAATTGTTTATATTTTTATATGCAGCATTTCCGTGATTCCAATTTTTAGGGTGAATTCTGTATTTTCTATTTTGTTTTTGTAAATCACTAGTATCAATTCCTGATTTTTGATGGCAAGCCTTACAGTATTTTTCTTGTTTATGACAACTTGAGCATGAATTTAGATTTTTTTCATATTTATGAATAGTAATATAGTCAAGTGGGTGAAACTTTTCAGTTGAATTGAACTTTGATGATGAATTATGGCACTTTAAACAATATGATTTTTGGTGACACTGTAAGCAATAATTTTCGTTAGTTACTATATGTTTAGTTTTATAATTAAATTTATCGTGTGACAATGGTTTATAGATTTTATTTTTATAGTGAGTTATAAATTTTTTATTATATGTATGGCAAGTTGCACAATCAGGTTTATTGCTATTCGTCTTTGGGTTATGACAGTTGTTACAAGTTTTCATTTTGGGTTTTGTTATCTTACTTGCATTAATTGTATGGCAATTACTGCAAGAGAGGAATGTATGTAATTCGTGATTAAATTTAACTCCATTAGTACTTTTTAACTTAAAAACATATTTTTTATTATTATTTTTGTTCTGATGACACTTTTCACAAGTTTTTTTATTGGTTTGTAGTACCTTTTGAGCATCTTTTATATTATGGCAACTTATACAACTTATATTTTTATGCTCAAAGTGGCTAAATGTTAAAAATATTAATAACCAAATATTCATATACCCTCAAATAGTATACATTTAATATCATTATAGCATTTAATATTCAAGATAAATTAGAATAATCTTAGTTTTAATTAAAGATAAATAAAATTTTAATTGATAAAATTTAAAAAATACGGTATTTTTTATTAAATATTTTGGTTTCTTTTATGAAAAAATTTAAAATCATTATTTATTTATTGCTATTGCTAGAGTTAATGATATTAACTTCTTGCGTTTCTCAAAAGCCTAATTCTTATTTATGGAAAAAAGATTTTGATGGCCTAAAAAATAAAATCATTAAAAATCCTGATTTTGTTAAAAGGAAAGTTTGTAAGAATAGATATTGTTATTATTGGGACTATTACAGTTTGGTTGATTTACTATCTATGCATAACTTTAAAGGAGAGATTGAAGATGGAGATTTATTAAAATTTTTAATTCAAAATGGTGCAGAAATTGAAAATAAAGATTTTATGAAAACTTATTATGTAAATCCACTAAAAAGGGCATTAAGGGCTAAAAGAAATTATATAGCAAAAATATTAATTGAAGCTAGTGCGAATACAGAAGATGTTGATTATATGCAAAATTCGGCATTAATGATAGCTGTTCAATTAAGAAATAATGAAGAGATTATTAAGTATTTAATAAGTAAAGGCAACAACTTAGATGCAACTAACAAAAGAGGATTTACCGCTCTAGAAAAGGCTGTTGCGTTAGATTCTAATGATAAAAATATAGAATTACTACTAAAAAATGGGGCTAATCATAACTTCAAACAAGATATTCAAGTTGATTCAAGATATTTAAGCAATTTAAAGCTTTTGTTAAAGTATAATATTTCAATAATCTTAAATAATAATTATGACTATACTAAAAATAGGAGTACTATTAATGAAATAGTGAGAGCTTATGTCAAACCATTAAATGCAGATTTAACTCTTGAAGAAAGTGATTATCTAAGAACTATACACAAATTAATACTACTTGATGATTTTGCTATGACTGAAAAAGCAATTAATTTATGTTTAATAAAAGAGCAAAATTGTAAAAGCTTTTTAAGTTCTTATACTTATTTAGGTGTATCTCCACTTATGATGGCTATTGAAAAAAATAATTATGAGTTATTGAAATTTTTACTTTGTAAAGGAGCTGATATAAATAAACAAAATAAATTAGGTATGACTGCTCTTCATATTGCTATTTTACTAGAAAAAAAAGATGCAATTAAAATTTTATTAGAACGCAATGCAAATACAGAATTAAAAGATATTAAAGGTAATACTGCAAAAGATTTATATAAGCAAGTATTTAAATCTTCATTACCTGAATATCCTAAATTAGAAATTAAATGTTCTGAACCAGCAAATGAAGTAACTCCAAATTTAAATAAAAATGAAAATCCTATAGAGTCAAAGCCTAAAAAAATAAATCCAAAAGAAATTAAGCCAAATAATAAAGATGAAAATGTTATTGATTTAACTACAAGTGATGTTGAATCCCCAAAGTTATAATAAATTATTCTTTACGAAATTCTCTATTGCTTACAATTTCATCTAATTCTTTTTTTTCATTGTACTTTTCAAGTTCTGTTTGAGTTTTAATGTGATTTTCTTCTAATTTTTCAAATTTTTTAAACTCTATTGTAGCATTTTTTATAATTATTTTTTGGCTTTCTATTTTTTTATCAATTTCTTGTATATTATTTTTATTTTCCTTTATTTCATCAGAAACTATATTTAAATTATCATTGTATAAATTAACCAATGAAAGATTAAAATTATCATTGTATAATGCTCTTATTTTTGATTGTATGCCTATATATTGATTTTCTAATTCATTTATTTTCTGTAAAATACTTTTCTTTTCTTTTATCAACGTTGCTAATACTATTTCCTCTTTATCTTTTATGAGTTTTTTATATTTTTTTATTTCTTTGAATTGGAATGTCATTATTACCTTAAGCTTTTGTATTTATAATCGTTCCGGTTAATTCATCGGATGTTTTTAGAACTTTGGCATTAGCTTTATAGCAAACTTCAGAAAGCTCCATTTTAAGAAATTCTTGAGTTAAATCTACTTCAGTGTTATTGGTTAAAGTTATTTTATCTTCTATATTTGTAATTAAATCGTCAGAGTTATTACTACTAGGTAAACCTAATTTAGAAATTTTATCTGCTGATTTATTAAAATCATTTGTAGATTTTTGTATTCCTTGAATAGAACTATTGATACTTAACATAATAACCTCCTCTATTAAACTATAACTTATTTTTCATAAAATTCAATAAATTATTTTTATTTCTATTAAAAATATGAAATCTTTTCTTTTTTTGTAATATAAACTTGACTAAGTTTATATGTAAAGTTATCATTATAAAGTATTGTTTTAAGGAGTTGTGTATGAATAAGTTAATTTTTTTCTTGTTTCTGTTGTTTTCGGTATTTTTTATTTCCTGCAGTGATGATCCGTCTGACCCCTGCGATAAATGTACTTCCGAGCAACGCTGTGCATCAGGAGTTTGTTTAAGTTATCATTGTTCGGCAGAGCATCCTAAAGGTGTTTGTAAAGCAGGAGAGCACTGTGATGGAACTCAATGTGTTATATCTGTTTGTAGTGTAGAATATCCTAAAGGGCAATGTGCAAATGAAAATGAACACTGTGTAAGTGGTGTTTGTGAAGCTTATGAATGTAGTGCTGCTCATCCAAATGGAATATGCCCTAATGGTGAAGTTTGTTTGGCAAATCATCAATGCGGAGAAGTTGATTGTTCTGCAAATAATCCAAATGGGCAATGTCAAAATGGCTATGTTTGTACAAATGAAGGCAATTGTGAACCTCTTCCATGTAGTGTTCAAGCTCCAAATGGAAAATGTGAAAATATAAATCAAGAATGTGTAGCTGGAACTTGTTTAGATAAAGACAGATGTACAGAAGATAACCCTCATGGTAGCTGTGCTTTACATCAAAGGTGTGTAGAGGGAACTTGTAAAGATATAGATTGTGGGCCTGGCAATCCAGATGGAGCATGTCCTGATGGTAAATATTGTGAAAGAGTTCTATCTTCTGGAGAGTGGACATACTCTTGTAAAGATGTACCTCTTTCATGTACAGAAAATTCAGATTGTCCTGAAGAATATAAATGCGAAAGCGACAAATGTGTAGAGTATGTCTGCGACCCAGAATGTTCTCAATATCAAATTTGTAAATATGGTATTTGTCAAGATGATCCATTCTTTTGTAGTCCTGATAGTCAAAATGGTTGGTGTGAAGATGGTCTTGAATGTGTAGGTGGTTCTTGTCAAGTTCATGTTTTTAATCCTTGTGAAGGTGTTGATTGTGGTAACAATTATTGTATTGTAACAGATCCTAACAGTGATACTGGTTATGAATGTGTAACAGAAAGCGAACTATGCTCTGAAAGTAATACAACTGGAAAGTGTAATGCTCCACAAGTTTGTAAAGATGGAGTTTGTTCAAATCCTAATCCTTGTGATAACAAAACATGTAATGAGGGTGAAGTTTGTGACCCTACAGATGGAGCATGTGTTGAAAACTACTGTCAAGCACACCCTAACGCTTGTACTGAAGAACATACTATGTGTGTAAATAAATTTGGAGATACAGATAAGTTTTTCTGTCCATGTGAATTAGGATATGAATATAGTTATACAGAACAGAAATGTAATTTAAGAAATGATGCTTGTACGGGAAAAGATTGTGGTGAAGGTATCTGTATTACTGATGATTGGGCTTCTGATGGTTGGTATTGTGAATGTAACACAGGTATGGAATATCTTGATGAAAATGTTAAACATTTATGCATAGACCCTGCTACTTATGATTATTGTACTAGTTGGGATTGTGGAGTTGGTACTTGTCAAGAAGTTACTGAAGATGATCATAAGTATGCAATATGTGATTGTCCCGATAATTTTATCTTTAAGTCTGAAGATAAAACTTGTGTTCCGGGTATAACATGTGGAAATACTATTTGTGATAACCCATTAAAGCAGTCTTGTGTAAATAATCAATTTTGTGAAGATCAGCTCTGTAGTGGAAACTTTCCTGAAGGAACATGTGGTAATGCTGAATCTTGTGTTCCATGTAATGAAACTGGTGACAATGATGGTTGTAATGGAGGTATGAAGTGTGAACTTACAGAAGAATGTAGTGCTTCTACTTCTGCTGGTTATTGTATGGATGGATATTCATGTAGAATGGGTATTTGTTGTAAAGGTGGAAATTGTACTACAACAGATGCAACTTTAAAGCATATTAATGAAACTTGTAATTTAGATACTAATAACTGTGTCAATGACGCAATTTGTGTTCCTACTCCAACAGGAGATGGCGTTTGTCATAAATTATGTGACCAAACTCAAGCAGACACTTGTAATGTACTAAATACAGGAAATACAGTTTATCATTGTGTTGGTAGAAATGTGTTTGATGGAATAAACTATGATAGAATTGGAGTTTGTGCAGTTGATGATAATTGTAATAAAACGAACAATGCTGGTTGTTATTCAAATCAGGTTTGTTTAAGTTTTAGAAGAACTAACTTTGATCAATGTTATGGATTTGATGAAAATGCTACTCTTGGCTCATCTTGCTCAACAAGTACAGCTTCTATTGTTATAGATGACAATGGTCATACTAGACCTGGTTTTAATGTTGGATGTGGAGAAAATCTATTATGTGTAGATGGAACTTGTGTGCCTAATTGTTCTAATAAACATAAATTTACTGATATTGATATTAATCTTTGTTATGATTCATTTACTCAGAATTATAAAACAGATAACCTTAAAGTAAAAGACCAAGATAATTTAACTTTTGAGTCTGTAAAAAAACATACTGATATTTCAACTTGTGACCCTAGTAATAATACATGTAGTAATGGAAATTCTTGTATTAAGGTACAAAACAATGACTCTGTAAATGCTTCATCTAAGGATATTGGTTTTTGTAGCCAAACTTGTAGTTTTGATTCGGTAAATTATAAATCAGAATGTGGAGGTAGCGATGTTTGTTTTAAATCAGGAAATAATTCTATTTGTTTAGCCGCATCTGATTGTAACCCTATTAATTCACAAGGCTGTGGTGAAAATGTTTGTTATCCTGTTACTTCAACTCTGAACTCTTGTATGACTCAAAGTGGTTTGGCACATATTGGTGAAGATTGTACTGGGATATCATGTCAGCAAGGATTGTGTGTAAATGGAATATGTGCTTATCCTTGTAGTATTGGAGATGATTCATCATGTGATGCAAATGCAGGAGAAAGTTGTCAGTCTACAACTGATGCATATTTAAATAACAGTTCTCATTTTGGTTCTCCATCAACTTATGGAATTTGTCAATAATTTAATATTATAAGGGGGTAAATTCCCCCTGTTCTTGTAAATATTAAATAAATAAATCTTATAATTAATAGAATTGGTATAAATGAAATATTTATATTTTATTTATTTTGGAGAAAAATAAAAAAAAACTAAATAATTAAAAACAAAAATCCGATTGAGCTAATATGAATTTTCTTGAATAATAATTTGACAGAAATTTCATTAGGTGTTAAATTGTTGTATATATTTTAAGGTGCTATTTATGATAAAATTAAACGATAAAGTTACATATAGAAAAATAGAAGATAGTATTTTAATTATTACTCCATGGGATAATGCAATGCATACCCTTGAGGATATAGGAAAACTAATTTTTGAGGCGTTAATTGATGCCAAAGAAAAAGGTGATATTTTACAAGAAATATTAGATAATTATGATGTAGAATTAGTAGAAGCTAAAAATGATTTAGAGCAATTTATTGATTCTTTAATTGAAAAAGAAATTTTTATAGAGGAGGAATAATGAATAAGTTGTTTATTTATTTTACAACACTTATTGCATTTACATTTGTCATTACTAGTTGTAGTAGTGGAAGTAGTAATAGTTGTAAAACTAGCGAAGATTGTGATAATGGTGAAGTTTGTGTTAATGAAGTTTGTAAAACGGATGAAACTAAAAGTAGTTTAAGTCTTATTGCTATTAATGATGGTGATTTTATTGATGGATATCGTTATGATGAAAATGGTACTCTTGATGGAGTACAATTAACTATAAACGCAAAAGC
Source organism: bacterium (assembly GCA_027064085.1). Taxonomy (GTDB): domain Bacteria; phylum UBP6; class JAFGXH01; order JAFGXH01; family JAFGXH01; genus JAMOQH01. Next base: position 22,552 of record JAMOQH010000179.1, read on the forward strand.
TACTAATTTTAAAGATGGTACAGACATAAGTCTAGAAATTGCTACTAATCCTAATAGTAAAGTTACAGAGAAGTTAAAAGTTTTAGATGATGGGACTAGCATAGTTAGTTTTAGTGATTTCACTTTAAAAAATGGACAAAATATGCTTTTGTTATCAGGTAAAGATAAATATGGCGAGTCTATTAATACAACAGTAACTATAACAGCTCAAGAACTTACTCTTGTAATAACTTCTCCAATAGAAGGAGAAACTCTTAAAGCTGCTGATGATCAAAATACTGAAGAATATTATATCCAAAAAGATGTTAAAGTAGATGTTAAGGGTTTAGTATCTGAAGATAATTTATTTGCGAAATTAGTTTTATTTGACGGAGAGCAAGCAAAATTTTCTTATGTGGCAGAGCCTAAAGATGGTGTCGCAGTATTCGAAAATGTTGATTTTAGAGCTGGAAATTGGAAACTAGTTGCTTCTATTGATACAAGAGCCAATTCTACAGTTAGCTCTACACCTGTTAATGTTATAGCAGAATCAACAGGCGATTGTGTAGTTAAAGTCTTTCCTGAAAATGGAACAGTGATAAATCAAAAATATTTAAAGGAACATAATATTGGTATTGATAATAAAATTCCCTTGAAAGTTGAATCAAATTGCCCAGCTAATTTTAAAGTTAAATTTACTGTAAATAGTACTGAAATATACAATGGTATTCTTGTTCTTGATGGAGATAAAACTGTTGCAGAAACTTCATTTGCTTTTCCTGAAGATATTGGTGGAGTAGGCTCTGAAGTAAGAGTAGACGTATCTGAAAATTTTGATGATACAAATGCTGATGGTGGTTTTATTGTTGCTACATATAATGTTGACACAATAGCACCTAACTTTGTTGAGGTAACAGAGCCTCTAGAAGATTCAATACTAAATACAGACACTGATTTAGATGGAGATGCAACAAATGGTATTCAATTTTGGGTAAAAGGTAAAGTTGAAGGTTCTACTTCTAGTTTAAAAGTTTATATAGATGATTTAGAAAACCCTATTGGAGGAGTTCAAACTTATGATAATGCAATAGCACAAGATGGTACTTTTGATACTTCATTATTAGATAATAATCAATATACTAGTATTTCTGTTGGTGGAGAAAGAACAATTATATTTGAAGCGGTTGATGAACATGGAAATAAATCTACTTTTAACAGAAAAGTAAATGTAATGTTGTCTAACCCTAATGAATTGTCATTAAGTTTTAGTGATAATAAATTGTTAAATCCAGATAATAAAATTAATATTAACACAGCTACAATTGGTGTTTTATTAAATAGGTTCTTAGAGGGTGTTTTGATTCTAAATGTAACCCTTAACGGAAATAGTTATGATTATACAAATAGCGTTAATATTGATGACCCTACAAATTTATTGGGATATTTTTCTTTTACTGATTTGAGTGACGGTAGGTATATAATAACTCCTAAATTCAAGGATACCAATAACTTTAACTACACCGGTGTTAATGGATATTTAAATGTTAAAACAGCTATACCGGTTTTTAGTAATCTAAATATTGTTCAAGATACTGACAATAATAATATTTTAAACATGGCAAAAGATGCAAATGCAACTTTAGAAGGGTTTCAAACTGATATTACTATAGATACTGAAAATCTTTATTTAGATGATTTAGATTGCGAAAATGAATCAGATAGGGTGAAAGCAACTTTATATAAAATAAGTGATAATGGTGATGTTTTAAGTGAATCAGCTAAAGTTGCTTGTGATGGTAAAGTGAAATTTACTAATGTTACATTACCTGAGGGTAATTATAAATTATTTATAAAAGTAACTGATGGTTTTGGTAATATTGGAACTTTTGAAACTAGTGCTTTAACAGTAGATATAACACCTCCGGATTTAAATACTTTATTTTTAACTGCAACAACAAATTCTAATGAAAAGCCTGTTACAACAGACAGCTTGTTTTTATCTATAGATGATAAGGATAGTAATACCACAGGATTACAAAGTAATTTTAAGGCTTATTCTTTAGATTCTGTTTCAATTGAACTTAAATTTGATTCAATCGACCAAACTGAAGATGTTGTTAATGGAGTAGTTGATTTTGGCGACTTAACATTACAGAATGGTGCAACTAGCATTGAATTAATCGCAACAGATAATGTAGGTAATATAACAAACAAAGAAATAACCAATGTAGTTGTAGATACACTAGTGCCTTCTTTGGAACTTTCTATGTCAAAAACAACTATAGATGATTCAGATGATGAAGATGATACAAGAGCAGGAATTCAATTTACGGTAACTATTAATAATATGCAAAATATTGAAGATGGACAAGTTATTTATATTCAAAAAAGTGTAGATGATGGTAATGGTAATATTACATGGAATAATGTAGCTCAAGTTCTTAAAGATGCGAATGATAGCAAAAATATTGTGATTACTCTTCCTCTTGGAACATATAAACTAAGAGCAATGGCTAGTGATGTTAATAACCAGGAAGGTTATTCTGCTGAAATTGATATGGATGTAACATCTTCTAATTGTGCTATTGTTTCTGTGAAAAAAGGAAATTCTGAATTAGTTGCAGGTACAAACTTTTTTAATGCTAGCGATGTTGATGTAAATGGTAATGTTTCATTAATAATAACTTATACTGCATCATGTAATGTTTTAGGTGGAACAACTATTATAGCTAAGAAAAATGGTGCAAATGCAGCAAGTACTAATATAGATACAAGTTTAAGTTCAACTTTGGATATTCCTTTTACTGATGGCGAAAATATTTCATTATTATTTGAAATTAATTCCACTCCTGTTGGTTCATCTTCTTTTACTATTAAGGTTGATACTAGTGCTCCTGCAATATCAAGAGTATTTCCAACATTATCAAGTATTACTTATGTTAATGCTAATAATACATTAATTGGAACAACTGGTAATGAGGATAAAATTGGCGATTTAAATGATGCTTTACAAAATGCACAATTATCATTAACTGTAAAGGTTGAAGGGGCAAAAAATGGTTCAATTGAGATGATTGCAAATGATGGAAGTAATGATGTGTCTATAGTAACCAAAAATAATATTGCCTCTAATGATGAAAATATTGTTTTAAGTGGAACAATTGCTGATAATAAAACTCACGATTTAAAATTTAAGGTTACAGATGAAGCTGGTAATACAGTAACCACTTTATTATATAATGCAGTTGTTGATGTTACCAATCCTGGTAATTTAGCAACTTTAGATTATGATGGAATGAGCAATACCGAAAGAAGAAAAGCTGAACTTAATTTAACATGGAATCAATCATCTACTGATGATGTGAGTAAATATGTTATTAAATATTCAACAAGTTTGTTTGATGATACTAGTTTTGAAAATCTTGATGGAACAAATAATCAGGAAATTGTAATTAATTCACCTGATTTAACAACTGCAAATTATCAAAAACTAATAACCTCATTAATTTTTCAAAAGAACTATACTTTTGGGGTAAGAGCTTATGATGAAGTTGGAAATGCAAGTAATATTTTGATTCGTTCTACTGGAACTGATTTGAATTTATTATCAAAAACTTTAGATACATCAAGTTTTGATACTAATGATAGTATTTATAAGATAAAAGATGTTGGTGATATTAATGATGATGGATATAATGATGTTGTTGTTACTCAATATGTTGCATCGGGTTGGGACGGTGTAATTTATATTTTTTATGGAACTGGAGATCCCGATACTATTGTATCTCCACAGATTATCGAAGGAGTTGATGGAAGTTATGAAGGGCTTGGTTCAAGTATTACTTCTGGAGATTTTAATGGAGATGGTAAAACCGATTTGCTTGTAGGTTCAATATGGGCGGATTATTATTATGATTCAGGAAAATATTGTTATGGAGGTGGAGTATATGTTTTCTATAATCAGGGAAATGGTACTCAGATTGATGCTTCAGATAAAACGTTAATAACAAACTCCAATCTTCATCCTGTTGCTAAATTAAGAGAGGAGGGGTCATATTACTATGGAAAACTTGGAAAGTCACTTTCAGCATTAGGCAAATTAAATGGAAGTGTTTATGATAGTTTTGTTTTAGGACAAAGTTTTTCATCAGATGGTGGACGAGCTTTTATAATAGAAGGTAGAGCTGGAAAGCCTTCATCAATAGATTTAGCTTCAGCATCTAATGTTGTGGAATTATCACATGATTTTGGAGTTAATAGTTATTTTGGAAACTCTGTTACAACTTTAGGTGATTTGAATAATGACAATATTGTTGATGTTGCTGTAAGTGACCCTGTAAATAAAAAAGTTGCTATTTATTATCTTGATAACAACATTTATAGTAACACTACACTTATTGCAAAAGCTGATAATACGGGAGATGCAACAATTTTAGAAGCTACTGGAGAAAACTATGGTAGTGAAATTATTGGCGACATTGATTTAAATAATGATGGTTATAAGGATTTGGTCGTTTCTGGATTAACTACAGGTTTGTTCTTATATTATGGTACAAATACCGGATTAGCTTCTGATTCAACATTTTCAAAGATAAATATACCCTCAGGAGGGATTGAAAATCATCCTAGTTGGAATAATAATTTCTCTGTTGCAGATTTAGATAATGATAATAAGGACGATATAATTGTTGGAGAAAATAAGAAATTAAATATTTACCTAAGTAGAGTTAATAACTTTACGAATACATCAACACCTGATACCATCTTGGGTGAGAGTGATTTTGCTGTGGCTATTACAGGTACATTAAAAGCTTCTTCTTTTGATGTAAATGATGATGGGCTTAAAGATTTGGTTATTTGTGATATGGGTAGTAAGAATTGTTTTATTAAATATTAGTAAGGAGATGAAAATGAAAAAAAAGTATATAAAACCAGTTTTAGAAACAGAAGAGATACTTGAAAGAGTTGTTTTGGGTTGTTCATTACAAGAAGGAGCTTGTGACCCTAAAGCTGGTACTTCAACAAGTTAAAAGATGAATTTAAATAAACCTCGCTAATTCTATTAAAAAACTCCCTTTATCATTAATTGTTATTTTATTTAAAGAGTTATACAAAGAATGTTTTTTATTATAATGATAAACTGTAACAACATCTATAAAATATTCTGAATTCATATCAAGTTTTTTATTAAATACAGAAAGTTTATCAAATGAGGTTAATATTTTAATCGTGTTTTTTAAAGTTTTTATTAACTTCATAAATGTATATGTATCAAGCATTTTGTTTGAAATATCTTCAAATAGTAATGTCAAATATATTAATGCAATCTTTTCTATGGGCTTTAACAATACATAAGGATTTTTATTAATAAGAAAAGTATTTTCAAATCCTTTAATTAGATAATGATATCTAGGGAATTTATAGTTTTTTTGATAATAATTATTCCACATATTCCAATAGTAAAATATTTCATTTTGAGTTAATTTATAATTTTCTTTAAAAAATTCTATTAAATTTATATGATTATAATAATATCCTTCATAATCGGATAAATCATCTCTTGGAGTATAATTATAAAAATCAAAACTAATATTTTTAGTTTGTTCAAAAAAATTATTTGTAGTAATGGGAGTTTCTCCGCTATCAGTAATAGAACAATCATAAAAATTTATAGAAATAATATAAATATCATTTATTCTACCTAGAATTCTGTATGGGAATATATTACAAATATCAGGTTTCGCATATTTGCCATTCTCAATCTCTATATGGCACTTTCCATCATTTCTTAATTGAGGGCATACTCCAAAATTTAGAATACTATGTTTTTCTTTAAAGCAACTACTATATTCTGATTTATATTTCTTATGAAGAAGGATTTTATCGTTTCTTGTACAACAATTTATTAAACAATTTTTACATGAATAATAGAAAAAAGAATCAGGAAATAAAAATTTAAATTTTCTACCATTATTCTCTATTATTTTAAGCTCTTCAAGTTTTTTCATAATATTATATCCTTAAGTGGTTCGTTTAGATTAAAGCTTAATTCATCTACCGTAACATTATTATAGATTTGATTGAGTATATTTAATATCAAATTATAAGTATATTTATCTGTATTATTATATCCAAAGATTAATTTTAGGATTTCTTGATAAAATTTTTTTTTATCAATATTTTTTAAATAATAATTTGATTTTCTTTTTAAGATAAAAATTTTTTTTAATTCTTTTTTAGGTAAAAAGTTTACAATATGTTTGGGATTATAATTAAAAGGAGTAGGATAAATATAAAATTTTTCATTTAATTTTCTTATAAGGGTAATTTCATCATGAAGGATGGTACAGCCTTCAGATTTTAGTTTTTTAGCAAATGTTGATTTACCACTACCACTAATTCCACTTCCTACAATTCCATAATTATCATTTATAATAGAAGATGAATGTAGTAGTAATGCATTAAATTTAGGTAAAAAATTCAATAATATTGTTTTTATAATTAAAAAAAAATTATTTGAATCTTTATGTATTAAAAAATTTGCAGTATTTTCAATATAATTAATTTCACCATGAATATCCCATTTTTTAATTATCATAATGTCATCATTTATATTGGTAATGAAATAATCCCATTTGCCATTAATAAGCTCGTAATCATCTATTTTTATAAGTTTAACAAAAATATCATATTCTGAATTTTCTATAATAAAATCTTTTAATATTTGTTTCATTTTGTTATTAAATAATTGATAGTCAATTTCAAATGATATAATTATATTAGCAATAGATACCTGAAAACTCATAATTTTTTTTTCCTTTTGATTATCATTTTTATAATAGGGTGAAATGGCAGTATGTAATAATAGTATATGTTTAATATGTGTGAATTAATTATTAAATTAAATTTATTTTTCTGTATTTTAAATAAAACACCAAAATAGTTATTTTCATTTATTTCATAAAAATCATTATTTACATTATTGTCACCTTTTGTTATTATTTTATTATTTTTAATTTTGATAATTCTGTGTAGTATAAAATCATTCTTTTTAAAAAGAATAATATCCCCTTGTTTTAATTTATTAATATTTTTATATTTTATAAATACTTTATCACCCTTAGATATTAGTGGCCACATTGAACCACCGGTAGTTACATCAGTAATAAATATATCTCCTTTTTTAAGAGATATTTTTAGTAATTCCTGTTTTATCTTATTTTTTTTAATGATTTTGTTACCTCTTTAATGCCATTATTCTTAATTTTTATAAATTTATCATTTAAAAACCTTTTGTAGTCATTTAAGTTGTCAAATGTATAGTAAAATAAAAAAATCTGATTAATTCTAAAATTATTAGTCATTATCATATTTTTTAAAATTAATTTTTCGTAAGTTTTCAAATTGATTAAATTTATGGGTACTTTCTTTAAATCAAGTTCATTTATTAATATATAAAATATTAAATAACTAATTTTTTTTATTCTGAAAAGGTTTATCATTTTTAGGAGATAATTCCAATTAATATCCTCTTTTTTAATAATTAAATATAAATCTAGAAATTTTTTTTCTACATTGATAAAATAGTCATTGGATATCTGTATTATTAAAGCAATAAGCTGATGCTCGATACAGTTTTTTTCAAAAATAACAGAGTAATCAATATTAAATTTTGCTTTTTGAATAAAGGCTATATGTAAGTCTAAACTAAGTTCATGTCCTTTATATTCTATCAAAAACTCATTTTCATAAAAACGATACTTATTTTTATAAAAGGATTTATCTTTTTTATATTTTGTTATTTTAAAATTATTATCTATTAAATCTTTTACTCTGCTTAGTTGTTTTTCATCTATTAATAAATCAATATCAGATAGAAATCTTTGTGCAATATTTTCATATATGTTTTCGGCAGTAAATGCTCCTTTATAGAAAAGATAATTAAGTCTATTTTTATTTAAAAGTGTTTTTAGCTCCTTTTTAAAGTTTAAAAGTATGATGTTTTTATATAAATTTGCTCTATATTCTTGATTTATTTTTTTATTTTCTAATATTTTTTTATTTATGGGTAAAAAATAAAACGAAACGCTTAATTTTTTGAATTGATAATATAAATCAGTTGTATAACCAATCTCCTTTTTTAAAACTTTTTTAAAATTACTATTTAAAATACCATTTTTTAAGTAAAATATAATTATCTCCTCTTAAAAACATATAACTACTTGTTTTGAGCTCTAAATAATTTTTCTAATCTATCATACACCTCAATAGCTTTTGCCCTAACTTTATAATTGAGCTTTTTATTTGTAGTTAATGAGTATAAAAACTTTCTGTTTTCTATGCTTAAATCTTCTATTTTATTTAATGTATCAAGTATTTTAACCTGTAATAAATCAGGACGAGCTAAAATATAGTCATCTGCACCTTTATTGGTTTGGCTAATTGTTGGACACATTATTTTGCTTTCATTGAAGAAATCTTCTTTAAGCATTTTTTGCCCAGTTAAAAGTTTTAATTTTGCAATACCGACAACAGCTAAACATTTATGCTCTAGTTTACCTTTTTTATAGAAATTTTGAAATAATTCTTCAACTTTTTTTCTTGCTTCTTTTGATGCAGGAGTAGTATTTGCCAGAATCCAAATCATTGTGGTGTAATCCTTGATATTATCTTTTTTATTTATCATAGCATTAAAGCTTTCACGGCCATCAAATGCTGCAACTGTTAATAGACATTCTCTTGGGTAGTTTACTCTTTTACATTCTTTTTCTATTTCTTTTGCATATTTAAAGTTTACAGAAAATAAATTTCTTTCAACTTTTATTTGTTCTGTTAATAATTTTAAATCATCACCTTCAGTAAATCTTTTTTTGGCTTCCTCTTCGGCATCTTTTATAGATAAGTCATAAATAGCAGAAACAGCATCTGCTACAACTTCAGGAGATTCAGAATTTAAATATTTTTCTATAAATGGAATATCTTTAATACTTCCTCTTTTTTTGATATACCATATACCCCATGATTTAACTTTATCATATTTTGTTGTTTCAACAGTTTTTTTTATTCTGTTTAACATTTCATTTCTGTATGTAGGGTCCTGAAGATGATATAAGGATTCTATTGCTTCAATTTGTTTTTTTTCATTATTATATTTTAATTGTGAAAATTTTAATCCTACTTTGTTGTAGAAATCAAATATATTATTACTAACTTTATTAAATGCAAAAATATTTGCTCCAATTATCAAAACAAGTATAATTCGGAATCTTAATTTATAATCTTTAAAATCTTTTCTAGCAATTTGTTCTTCTTTAGTTAATCTTTGAATTAATATTTCTTCCTTTTTCCAATAAATGTCAAAAAATAAATCTCCAGTTAAAACAGCTTCAAAACCGCCTAATATAACTATAAGCAAAAACCAAAAGAGCATCATAAAGAAATAAATAGTGATACTTTGCTCTGATGATCTAATCATATTCGCCATAAAAACAGTATAAATACCTAAAATAATATTTAATATGATTATTGAGATTATGTTTTTAATTTTTGTTCCTAATAATTTATTTAGCATAAAATCCTCTTATAATACTAACTGTAAATAAGATATATCATAATGAACATAAAAGCAATAATAAATTTTACAAGAAAAAATCAAAGACTTTTTTTGCAATCTCTTTATTTATACCCTTAACCTTTTTAAGGTCTTGTAAGCTTGCTTTTTTGATATTTTCTATACTTTTAAAATGTTTAAGTAAAATTTGTTTTCTTTTACTCCCTATACCGTCTATTTTATTTAAAACTGATTGAATACCTGTTTTGGCTCTTAGTTTTCTGTGGTATTCAATTGCAAATCTGTGAGCTTCATCTCTTAATTTTACAAAAACAACTATTTCAGGGCTATTTTGTTTTAGAATGATTGCTTCTTTATTTTTAACTTTAAAAACTCTTTCATAGTATTGGGCTTTGTCTTTATCATTTGATTTAATTTTAGCTAAAGATAGTAAGTCAACTGTGTTTTCAACATTTAATTCTTCTAAAGCTTCATAAGCTGAATTTAGTTGTCCTTTTCCTCCATCTACTATAATTAAATCAGGAAGTAAATTTTCTTTAAGGCCAGATTTAATTCTTCTTGATATAACCTCTTTCATCGATGCATAATCATTTATGCCTTCAACTGTTTGTATTTTAAAATGTCTATAACCTTTTTTGTATGGCATTGCATTTCTAAATTCTACTTTTGAAGCAACAGGATTAGCTCCTTGAAAATTTGAATTATCAAAGCACTCTATTTTATTTGGTATATTTATTAAATTAAATGTGTTTTTAATTGTTTCAAGGAGGTTTTTATTTTTATTTTTTAGATAATATTCCTTTTCTAAACTTATTTGAGCATTTTTATTTGCCATTATCAATAAATCATTTAATTTTTGCATTTTTTTGTTGCTTTTAGGGTAGAAAAAATTAATTTCTTTATTACTTTCATTATTAAAGTATGTATTAAATAATTCAAAATTAAAACTTTCTTCAGGTAATAAGACTTCTTGAGGGAAGGCTGTTCTTTTGGAGTAGTATTGCAATATTATAGATTCTATCATTTCAATGCTAGGAAACTTGATATTATTAAAAATTTCTACTTTTTTATCTATTATTAAGCCATTTCGTAATATCAAAATTGAAATGCTCAAACTATCATTTAAAACAGAATATCCTATTATATCTATATCTTTCTTATAATCAACTGAAGCTAAATGTACTCTTAAATAATATTTTAGCATCTTAATTTGGTCTCTTAGCTTTGCTGCTTTTTCAAATAATAAATTTTCACTAGCATTATACATTTCTATTTCTAATTCTTTGATTAGCTCATCACCTTGTCCAGATAAAAATTTTTTAAGTTTACTTATTTCACTATTATAGCTATTTTCGGTAATTTCATTTATACAAGGTCCACTACATCTATGGATTTCATACTCTAAACAAGCTCTTTTACTTGATTTTAAAACAGAATCAGTACAAGTTCTTAATTTGAATAACCTATTTAGTGTAGAAACTAAATTTCTTACTCTACTCGACTGAAAAAACGGACCTATATAAAAAGCTTTATCTTGTTTATTGTATGTTCTAACTAATTCCAGCATAGGAAAGTATGATTTTGTATCAAGTCTAATTAAAAGTTCTTGCTTGCCATCTTTATATACTATATTAAATTTAGGTTTATGAAGTCTAATTAAAGTTGCTTCAAGTTTTAATGCTTCTTCTTCTGTGTTAGTAATAGTAACTTCAATATCCGATAATATATCAGATAAAAACTTTATGAAACTTCTGTTGTCTCCTGATTTTTGAAAGTAATTTTTAACTCTTTTTTTTAAGTTTTTGGCCTTACCTATATAAACAATTTTATTATCTATATCTTTCATGATATAACAGCCTGGTAATTCTGGAATTGTTTTTATAATTTTTTCATGATTAAAGAGAGTTGTCATTTATTTTTACCTTTAAGTAGAGTTACTTTTTGGTTTTTACGATATATTTGTATATTATCTAAGAGTAGTTTTCTTTTATGTATAAAGTTTTTTATGTTTATATAAAAATTTTTATATCTATTTATTGCGATTACTTTTTTGGGTAAGTAAAATGAGTCTTTTATTTGTATTTTATTGGAGTTGGCTCCTATAAATTTATAATTTTTATCTAAGAGTTCTATGTTTAATTCAAAATCTTCTTGGTATGCTGATTTGATTTCTATAGGGTTTAATATTTTACTGTTGTATATATACTTTATTAAGTTAGGTGACTGATTAAAAAATGGAGAGAATAATTCTGAAAAATAGTTTTTAATTTTTAAAAATTCTTTATTTTCTAGTTCAAAATAGTCTAGTGGAGTTTTATTAATTCCTTTTATGTATATAGTCATATTATTTCTTGTTTTTTTTATTTCATAGTCGATTAGGGATGTATTTTTAATTTTGGTATTAACATATAATTCTAGTATTTTTGCTATAACTTCCTCATTTTTATATATTTTTAGCATATTTCTAAGGCCTGTTGTATAAAAATCATTTAAAGTTATATTCATTTCAAATTCGGCATAATCTAAATCTTTTAAAATTTTATAATTTATTACTACTTTATTATTTTTCACAAAGTTTTTTAATATTTTTTCATGTCTTTTATATAAATATGCTCCTTTGTTATCTATTGTTATATATTCTTTATTTTTTAAGAATCTAGGAATAACTCCAAAGCCCAAATAGGGAGTATTTAAGTCTAAGTATTGATTTTTGTATTGAATGATGGGGTAGTTGAAGAGTTTATTGTTGTAAATATCATTTTTTATATGAAATATTAATAGTTTAGTATTTAATTTTTTTAATTTACTCCATCTGTAAAAAACTAAGGCTTTATTTTCTATCTTCTTAGAATATAGAAAATAATAAGCCTTTTTAATATCATTAATTTTATTTATTGAATCTGGTATTTCTAAATATGATAAATTTTTATAAAAATAGTACCATTTAAGCCCTGTAGGAGCTTTTATTGGCACATTTATAACATAATAAGGTAAGAAGTCTAAAGTATTGGCTTCAAAAGGCATTTTAAAATATGCTTTTATGTTTTTAGCTTGATTTTTGTTTATTAAATTATAATTATGACTATTTATTAGCTTGTATTTAATATTTTTACTAAATTTTATTGAAAAGCTTTGTATATTAAAATATTTTTCTGGTATGAAAATTATGTTCTTAATTTTTGATTTTGTATACAGCTCTATAAGCATATTATTTTCAATTTCTTTTAAGAAAATTTCATTTTCTGTAAACTTTGTTTCTAATGGAGTTTTTTTACCATTAATTATGGAATATACTCCTAAAATGTCTACAGAGCTAGGTATTCTAAAGTAGTCAATAAATTTAGTTGCATCTTTTACTGAAATTAAATAGTGGATATATTGATAGTATTTTCCTGCTTCTTTTTTTACTACAATATTTTTTTCTATAATTTCGTTTTGCTGTATTTTTTGAGAGTGAGGCGTTGTTATAGGATAAGGCAACGCCTTATCCGTACTTAACGCCTTATTCACATATAAGATCTTTTCCTTGTTTTTACTAAAAGCAGGGATGTATTCTTTATAGAAGTCTTGTGTTTCTCTTTGAGAATAATAATTAATGCACCTTTTTGCCCATTTTGTTAGATATTTATAGGCTTCGTTAGGGAGGTTATTTAGTAAGTAGAAGTTATATAGTTTGTAGTTGGCTAAGGGTGTGTTTTCCTTTATTAATTCCTCTATTTCTAATTTGTTATTGGGTAGGTATACTTCTTCGTTTTTAATATTCACGATTGTATTAACTTTTTGTACTGTTATTTCAGAAGCTAATTCTAATTGCCTATTGTTTTTGTTTTTTACATCACAAGATGCTCCTTTAATGTAAATTAGTCCATTTTTTTTATTATTTAGTTTTAGCGATAATTTGAAATATTTATTACTTCCTTTTATTATGAAGGCATTTCCATTTGTTTTTTTATTATTTATACAAGATGAGTCAGTTAAGTCATTGTAAAGATATACACTGTGCTTGTGCTTAAATTTACAAGTTGTTTCTAGTATATAAAGACCCTTTTTAAGCTTTTGAGGCCTTTTAAATTTAATTAATGATGATTCATACTTATTTTTTAATAAATTAATAGGTAATTCTTCAAATAATTCAATATTTTTAAATTGATATATATTAAATTTATTTATTACTCCATATTTTTTATTTAATTTTTTAATTTTTTTATTGTTTCCTGAGTGTATATAAAATTCATTGAGTAATTTTATATATAGAGGTTCTGAATTTCTATTTATGTACTTCAAATTCTCTAATTTATTAATATATTCTTTTTCATTTTTTATTAAAAATGGAGCTTGATAGTAGTAAAGTAAACTTTGATAGTCATTTTTTACAATATTTAAATCATCAGTAATTGTATTTTGAGCTGTAAGAATTAAAAATATTAAAACTATCATATTTCTCTGTTTTACTAGGAGCTTAAATAATGAAAATGCGAGAGGCGGGACTTGAACCCGCATGGCTCGCGCCACACGCCCCTTAAACGTGCGTGTCTACCGATTTCACCACTCTCGCATGATTTATTACTAGTTTACCTGAGCAATAAATAGAAAGTATTTATACAATAGAATTAATAAATTGTCAAGAATTAAGCTTGAAAAATTTGCTAGAGATGGTTTTTTAGATGATTATTTGATTAAGTTTATAAAAAAATCTTGTAAAAAAATTTAAAATTTGTTATAAAAGCAGGCCGTGTTTATTTTGAAATACCCTTTTCGGAGGAAAAATTGTTAGAATTTATTGATTTGATAGTAAAAGAGGGAGCTACTCCCACACCACAAGGTAGTGCATTAGGTATGTTTATACCAATGATTGCTGTTTTTGTTATTTTTTATTTTTTACTTATAAGACCACAAAAAAAGCAACAAAAACAACATAGAGAAATGTTATTGACATTAAAAAAAGGAGATACTGTTATTACTAATAGTGGTATTTTAGGAGATATCTTTACTGTTGAAGAAAAATTCTTCGTGTTAAATATTGCAGAAAAGACAAAAATAAAAATATTAAAAACTCAAATTGCAACAAAATACTCAGAGGAGAGTAACAATGGATAAAAATTGGAAATTTAAAGTAATAATGACTGTATTATTGTCATTATACCTTGTTCTTTACACATTACCTACTTTTATTAGTGTTCCATCTTGGTACAAAACAGTTATAACTAGTAATAAGTTAAAATTAGGATTGGATTTAAAAGGTGGATTAAGTTTAGTTTATCAAGTAGAAGTTGATGATGCGATAATATCTAAATTGGATATGATTTCTGATGATATTAATACTAAATTTGAAAAAAATAAAATAGAACTCAAAGAAATGGCTCACACTATTGAGAATACTCAAGCGGTTACATTTGTTTTAAAAGATGACTCAAAAGCAAAGGAAGCAAAAGAATTTGCTCTTGCAACAAATTCAGCTCTTGTTTTAAAAGAAAGTAAAGATAATAGATATACTTTTAAATTGGCTAAAAGAGAAATTGTTTCTTTAAAAAAAGATGCTGTTAATAAAGCTATTGATACAATAAGAAGAAGAATTAATACTATGGGTATTGGAGAGCAGGAAGTTGTTAGGTTTGGTGATGAATCAATGTATTCAATTGAAGTTAGGCTTCCTGGTTTAAAAGAAGAGGACTTTAATAAAACTAAAGAAATAATATCTAAAACTGCTCAATTAGAGTTTAAAGTTGTTGATGATAATGATATTGACAAGAAAACCGGAAAACGAGCTAATATTATGCAGACTTTAGCTGATGCTAATAAAGACAAAATGCCTAAGGATATCACTTATGTAAAATCATCTTATTTAGTTGAAAAAACTGGAGAGCAAGTTTCTGATTTATATTTTAGAACTCCTGATGTTGTAGAAGCTAATAAAAAGAAGAGACAAGAGATTTTACATAATCAATTAAAAGAATTAAAAGATTTTGTAAAAACTTTGAATTTACCTTTTACTCATAAGTTTGGTTATTCATTAAGAACAGTAGGAACCGTTAATTATTATAGAACATACTTACTAAGAAAGAAAACGGTTTTAACTGGTGAGTATATTTCAGAAGTTCAATCTTTAGTTGATTCTAGAGATAACTCACCTTATGTAGCATTAAACTTTACTACAATAGGAGCTGAGATATTTGCAAAACTTACAGAAGAAAATAAACATAGAAGAATGGCTATTGTTTTAGATGATTTAGTTGATTCTGCTCCTATTATTCAAGATAAAATTGCTGGAGGTAGGGCAAGTATTACTTTAGGGGCAGGAACTTATCAAGAAAAGGTTAAAAAAGCAGAGATGTTAAAGGTTTTATTAAAGGCTGGTTCATTACCTGCTGCTTTAACAAAAGGTCAAGAAAGAAGAGTTGGTGCAACTTTAGGAGAAGCTTCAATCAGAGATGGTGAATTTTCAATGACTCTTGGAGCTATTTTTGTATTGTTATTCATGATGATATATTATAAAAAAGCTGGAATTATTGCAAATATTGCTTTAACTTTAAATATTTTCTTTATTCTATCAACAATGATTTTTCTGGGTGCGGCTATGACATTGCCAGGTATTGCAGGTATTGTTTTAACTGTTGGTATGAGTGTTGATGCCAATGTTATTATATACGAAAGAATACGAGAGGAACTTGATGCGGGGAGGTTACCTATTTCTGCTGTTAAGTATGGATATGAAAAGGCATTTTCTGCAATTATTGATGCAAATATAACAACAATGATTGCTGCATTTTTATTATATCAATATGGTTCAGGTCCTGTTCAAGGTTTCGCTGTAACATTGATTGTAGGTATACTATCTAGTATGTTTACTGCCATTGTTGTTACAAGAATGTTCTTTGATCATGTAACAGTTAATAAAAAAGTTGAAAGCTTAAGTATATAAGGAGAGTAATAATGATTAGAATAGTAAAAAAGGATATAAATGTTGATTTTGTATCTAAATATAAGTTGCTCATAAGTGTATCAGCTATTGTTGTTGCATTAAGTTTAGTATTGGTTGCAATATTTGGGTTAAATTTTGGTATTGACTTTAAGGGTGGTACTAATATCGTTTATGAGTTTGAAAAGACACCAGAAGTTAAAACTGTTAGAAAAATATTAAAAGATTCTGGCATTAAAGCTGTTGTTAGTTCTGTTGATAAAGAAATTTCTATTCAAATATCTCAAAGTATTTCTTTATTTAGTAAAAAACAATTAGATGAAGTAAAAAATTATTTAAACACAGTGTATAAAGGTAAAAATCTAAAATCAATTAAGGACTATCAAAATAGAATAAGATTAACTTTTTCAGCTCCTCAAAATGCAGATGAAATTTTGAAAACAGTAAAAGAATATAAAAATAAATTCACTGGAGATAAAAATAAATATAGGGTAAAAGGTATTAAGCATTTTGGTTCTGACGAAAAATCTAATGCTAAATTAAATACTCATAAATATGATATTTCATTTGAGCCTTTATCAGATTATGTTACCGAAATAATAGAAGAAAAAACTAATTCAGGTGTATCAAAAAAAGAAGTAACTAGTTTTAAAAGTGATTTAGATTCTAAATTAAAATCAATAGGAATGATTAAGTCTAATATCGCTTCTGATGGAAAAACATTTGTTGTTTCATTTGATAAAGATAAGACTAGTAAAGAAATAGAAAAAGCTTTAAGTCATGATAAGTATTTATTTACAATAGAAAGATTAGAATTAGGTGAAAATGCTAAAACTTTTGATTATTCTATTAAGGTTTCAAAAATGAAAGTTGCTTCATTAGAGCAGGTTGGACCTAAAGTTGGTGCAAAGTTAAAGCAAGATGGTACTTTGGCAATGTTTTATGCATTGATAGCTATTTTTATCTATATTGCATTTAGATTTGATAGTAAGTTTTCACCTGGAGCAGTAGTTGCTTTGGTTCATGATGTTTCTATTACATTAGGAATTTTTGCTTTAATGAGAATTGAATTTAACTTACCTGTTGTTGCAGCTCTTTTAACGTTGATTGGTTACTCCTTGAATGATACTATTGTTATCTTTGATAAAGTAAGAGAAGTAGCGGAGAATAATAAATTAAATAAAAAACATAAGCTTGAAACAAAAGAAGTTATTAACAGAGCATTAAATTCTACCATGAGTAGAACATTACTTACATCATTAACAACATTGGGTGTTGTTATATCTATGCTTATTTTTGGTGGTGCAGGTCTTAGACCATTTGCCATTGCATTATTTATTGGTATCCTTGTAGGTACATATTCTTCATTATTTATTGCTACACCAATCTATCTATACTTAGAAAAAAAATCTAAAGAGAAATTAACTGAATTAGAAGAAACAGAAGCATAATGTTTAAAAGAACCAAATGGATTCTACCTCAGTATAATACTGAACTAATTGAAAACTTAAGTAAAACATTTAATATTTCAAAAATTGTGGCAAAAACCCTTTCTAATAGGGGAATAACTTCCATAGATGAAGCTGATAAGTTCCTAAATATAAGCCTAAGTAATTTACATGACCCATATAAACTATTAAATATGAATGAAGCAGTTGATAGAATATTAGATGCTTTTAATAAAAACGAAGTGATTTATGGGTTTGGGGATTATGATGTTGATGGTTTAACGTCATTATCTATTTTATATTTATTTTTAAGCAATGTTTATGATAAAAATAAAATATTTTATAAAGTTCCTAACAGGTATAGTTCTGGATATGGTTTAAATAATGACATAATTAAAGAGATTTATGATAATGGTGGAAACTTAATTATAACCGTTGATTGTGGTGTATCAAATTATAATGAAATAGCTTATGCAAATTCATTAGGTTTAGATGTAATTGTTGTTGATCATCATCAAGTTCCTACAATACTTCCAGAAGCGGTGTCTATTTTAAATCCATATTTAGATGGAGATAAGTTTCCGTTTAAAAATATGGCAGCAGTTGGAGTTACATTTAATTTGCTTATTGCACTAAGGAGTAAGCTAAGGGAGAATGGCTACTTTAAAGAAAAAGAAGAAATTGATTTAAGAAATTATTTAGATATTGTTGCAATTGGAACTGTTGCAGATATTGTTCCATTATTTGATGAAAATAGAATCTTTGTAAAAAAGGGTTTTGAACAGATGGCCAAAACACAAAATTTAGGTTTAAGAGCTTTAATGGAAGTATCTGGCGTTGAAGCCCCAATTGATTCAAATAAAATAAGTTTTAAAATTGCTCCAAGAATAAATGCTGCAGGAAGATTAAGTGATGCGACAAAAGTTGTTGATTTGCTTACTACTGATAGTCCTGAAGAAGCCAAAAGAATAGCTATGGAATTAGATGAGGAGAATAAAAAAAGACAAGAAATTGAAAGAGGCATTTATAATGAAATATTAAATTTGATAGATAATAAAAAAAATCAAGATACTGCCATTATTGTTGCAAATGAATCCTGGAATCCTGGAGTTATTGGTATTGTTGCTTCTAAGCTAGTTGATAGATATAATAGGCCAACTTTTTTATTTTCAGTAAGAGATGGTATTGGACGGGGGAGTTCTCGTTCTATTAATAATTTTGATTTACATAAAAATTTATCCAAATTTGAAGAGTTGTTTATTAACTATGGTGGGCATAAGTATGCTGCAGGTTTGTCAATAAAAATGGAATATTTTGAGGAATTTAAAACTAAAATGCAAAGGGAAGCAGATATCTTTTTTAAAGATCCCGATAATTTAATACAAGAAATTGTTATTGATGATGTAATTAGTCCTCAAGATGTAACTATTTCAACATATAATGAGTTAAAAAAGCTTGCACCTTTTGGGCATAAAAATCCAGAACCGATACTAGGAATGAAACACTTATTTGTAGAAGATGCTAAAATAGTAAAAGATAAACATTTAAGAGCAAACCTTAGTTTAAGTAAAAAATATTTTCAAACAATAGGATTTAACTTATCACATTTAATTAAAGAAACTTCATCTTATGTTGATGTTATTTTTAGTTTAAATCTAAATGTTTGGAGAGGGTATTCTAAGTTACAATTAAATTTAAAGGATTTAAAAAAAGATGAAAAAGATAATTTTAAGTAATATATTATTAGTATTGTTTTTTATTGGTTGTTCTTCTTCAAGTGTTGAATATACTCCAGCGGTTATATATTTAAAGGCTCCTGAGGCAGTTATTATTAATGGAAATAATAAAACATATTTTGAATTTGCGGTATCAGATTTAAATGAACTTGAGGGGACGATTAACTTAATCGTAACAGATTCTTCGGGGAATAAACTTTTAGATAAAAAATTAGAGAAATTATTATTTTCTACAGATGGAACAGTTATTTCTTTTTATAGTGATAAAATTAATACTTCTGATAAATTAAATTTTAATTTTAAAGTCTGTAATACCGAAAACTTATGTAGAGAACAGAGCTTTACTGGTATTGAGATTAATACAGCTAGTCAAAGTGATGAAATTGATATAAAGGGGAAACTTATTTCAGATAATGATTCTTATGGTATCTCAATACATTTATCATCTATGATTAACAGTATTGCCTTAGATGATAATGGAAATTTTAGTATTGATAATATAAATAGTGGGAAATATGATTTATATACAAAAGGAAAGGAACTTAAAAATGGATTTTATAGGTACATTTATTTGAAATATATAAATTTTAATAAATCTACAAATATTTTCTTATATATTCCTATTGATGAGAATGAAGAATATGATGAGCCATTAGTTAATTGTTCATATTCTTCAGGAAATAAAAATACTATTTATATGGTCTTTTTCATGATATTTATGTTTGTAATATTGAGGAAAAACGAAAAAAGATAAAAATTTATGTCTAAACACTTGACAAAACAAAAAAATACAGTATATTATATTAGCTTTTTTTTGGGAGTATTGTGAGTCTAGGAAAATTTGGTAATTTTGATTTAATCATTAATATTTAAAAGTGAAACATTGAGATATAAAAAAGAATCTATTGAAAATTTATTATCCATGCTTAATATTGTAGATATTGTTTCGGATAAATTAGAATTAAAAAAAAGTGGTGCAGGTTTTAAAGGTTTGTGCCCTTTTCATCATGAAAAGACATCTTCTTTTGTTGTTAGCCCTAGTAAAAACATATATAAATGTTTTGGTTGTGGAGTTGGAGGGGATCCCTTAAGTTTTATCATGAACTATGAAAAATTATCATATATTGAAGCTATTGAATATCTTGCTGATAGGTATCACTATGATCTTGAACGAGAAAATTCTAATAATAAGGAAAGAAATGATGAGTATGGAATTTTATATAAAATATTAGAAGAGAGTCGAAAGTTTTTTATAAACCAATTAAACTTAGAGAGAAGTGCTTTAAACTTTTATTTAGAGAAAAGAAACCTTGACGATTATTCTGTTAATGAATTTTCTATAGGTTTTGCTCCGGATTCATTTAATGCTCTTTATCATCATCTCAAAAGAATGAATTTTTCAGATGACATGCTGATTGAGGCAGGTGTTGTTACTAAAGGGAGAAATAATAAACTTGTTGATAGGTTTATAAATAGATTAATTTTTCCTATTTTTAATGAAAGAGGAAGGCCTATTGGTTTTGGAGGAAGGGTATTTAACGATTTGGATGCATCTAAATTTGGAAAATATATCAATTCAAAAGAAAGTAAAGTATATCATAAGTCTGAAGTTTTATATGGTTTAAATTGGTCTAAACAAGAAATTAATTTAAAAAAAGAAGTCATTGTTGTTGAAGGATATTTAGATGTGATTGCTCTTTATAAATCGGGAGTTAAAAACATTGTATCTGCAAGTGGTACTGCATTTACGGATAAACAAGTTAAATTATTAAAAAAATATACTAATAAAATTATTTTATGTTTTGATGGAGATGCAGCCGGAGAAAAAGCTGCTGAAAGAATGATAGCACCTATAATAAAAAATGATATTAACTGTAATGTTGTTGCTCTTCCGTTGAATGAGGATCCTGATAGTTATGTAAATAAGTTAGGTAAAGATGTTTTTTTAGATTATATTAAAAATAATGAAGTTGATATTATTGATTTTTTTATAAATATAAATTTAAAAAAAGCTGTTTCTGAAAATGAAATTCTAAATAATCTTTTAGTGGTACTTTCTCCATTAGATGAAAATACGACAGTTTTTTTTATTTTAAAAAAATTATCTAAAAAATTTGAAATACCTCTTTCTACAATTACTAAGAGCTTTAGAGATATAAAAAATAAAAAAAACCTTAATAAAGATATAACTATCTCAAATTTATTAGCTCAAAAGAATAGTGATTCAAGCCGTCTTAGCAAGATAATAAAAGATCTTGAGAGAGAATTGTTGTTGATTTTTTTAGAATATCCTAAGTTTTTAGATATGGAAATAATATATTTATTTAAGAACGAAGATACGAAAAAGGTTTTAAATTTATTATTAGAATATAATTACACCAAGGTTTTCATAAGTAAAGAAAACTTTTTAGATAGCCTTAGCTCTGAATTGTCTTTAAAACAAATTAATTATTTAAAGCTTACTAGACCTAAGTTTTTGGATGCTTTAGATGAAGAACGAATCAAGGATATTCTAAATGATTATCTTCGAAAACTTGACACTTTAAGAAATAAAAAGTACATAGAAGAAATAAAAAAAGAAATTATTAACATTAATGATTTCTTTGAGGAGTTAGATAATGATGAGACTGAAAACCTTAAAAAAATAAAAAAAGCAGATATATCAGAGATAACTCATAAAATTAAACAAATAAAAAGCATTAATTATCTTTAGGAGGAGCAATGAACAACCATAAATTTGGTTTTAGAGAAATGAATTTAGCTACTATAAGAAAAAATTCAGAAGTAGCATCAATGCTCATTAAAAAAGAAGATATTCTAAAAAGTTTAGAAAAAGATAAGTCATTTGGAAGTGATTTAGACGACTCTAAATATGTAAAAACATCAGATCCTATCAGGCAATATTTAAAGAAAATGGGGAATATTGAACTTTTAACAAGAGAGCAAGAAATTATAATTGCTAAAAAAATAGAAGAAGGGGAAATTAATATCATAAGAGCTTTAATGAAAACGGATTTTATCATAAAAGAATTAGTAAATATTGTATTAAAACTTAAAAGTGGTAAATTAACAGTTAAGAATGTTTTAATGGATTGTGAAGATGTTGATATTGCTAATGTAGACATTGAAAAAAAGAATAAACAAGTTTTTGATTTTGTTGATAAGTTTTTTGATTTATTTAAACAAGTTAAAATAAAGAAACAGTATGTTGAAGATGAAAATATAAAAGAGAATACTGTTAAATATAATAATATAAAGAAAGAAGTTAATGGACATTATGAAGAAATGTTAAGATTATTTGTTGAAATGAAATTTTCTAAAAATACTATAAAAATAATGATATTAAAAATTAAAAACTTAAAACAACATATTGATAATGCTAGAAGAGATATCCTCAATGCAGTAAGTTTAATAGAGTTTAAGTCAATTCAATATGAAAATGGTATTACAAAGTATGTAAACTTAAATGAAAAAAAAGCAAATATACTTAATAAAGTAACAGAGTACTTATATATTTTAAATAATAGAACAGATAATGATAATATTGATATTGATACCTTAGAATTAATGCATAAAACAATTAGGGCTGCTGAATTTATAACTAGTTCTCACATGATGTTAAGAAGAATTTATATGAGCTCAAGAATGACTCCGGAGGCGTTGAGTAGGCTTTACAAAGAAGTGGAGAGAAGTGAAGAGATTACACAATCGGCAAAACAAGAATTGGTTCAGGCAAACTTAAGGTTAGTCGTTTCTATTGCAAAAAGGTATACTAACAGAGGATTACAGTTTTTAGACTTGGTACAGGAAGGAAATATAGGTTTAATGAAGGCTGTTGATAAGTTTGAATATAGAAGAGGATTTAAATTTTCAACTTATGCTACTTGGTGGATTAGGCAAGCTATTACAAGAGCTATTGCTGATCAAGCAAGAACAATTAGAATACCTGTTCATATGATAGAAACAATAAATAAATTAGCAAGAATTTCAAGAAATTTATTTCAAGAGTTTGGAAGAGATGCGTCTGCTGACGAAATTGCAGGAAAGATGACTGTTAATGTTGAAAAGGTTAGGAAAGTTTTAAAAATCAGTAAAGAACCGATTTCTTTAGAAACACCAATAAGCGAAGATGATGATAGTCATTTAGGTGATTTCATTGAGGATAAAAAAATTGGTTCTCCTTATGAAACAGTGCTTAGAAATGACCTCGAATCAAAGATTTCGGAAGTTTTGAGTGAATTATCAGCAAGAGAAGAGCAGGTTTTAAGAATGAGATTTGGAATTGGGGAAAAAACTGATCATACTCTTGAAGAAGTTGGTAAAAGTTTTGATGTTACAAGAGAAAGAATTAGGCAGATTGAGTTTAAAGCTATTGAAAAGCTTAGACACAAGAAAAGGTCAAAAGTTTTAGTTCCATTTTCTTAGGGCTACTACAACCATCTTATATAAATAGCTATTCTAATCTATTTTTATAAGCTGTTTTCCGTAGATTTTTAAGCCTTTTATAGAAAGTCTTAAAAATAAAAAAGAAATTAATTAAAAAAATTGATAAATATGAAAAACTATTATATAATTACCTAATTGCTAGGAGGTATTATGAGAATTATTTCATCAGCTTTGACTGATGTTGGAAGAAAAAGAGACCACAATGAAGATAATTTCTATTTACATAAAGAGGAAAACCTTTTTTTAGTTGCTGATGGAATGGGTGGGCATGCTTCTGGTGAAGTTGCTAGTAAAATTGTAGTGGAGACAATAAGAGATTTTTTTACAAGAACAAGTAAAGATCCTGATGCTACATGGGCATACAAAATGTATAAAGATAAAAAATACGAAGAAAATAGATTGATAGTGAGTATAGAAGAAGGTAATAAAAGAGTATATGAACACTCCATGAAAGTTTCCAAAGATAAAAAAAGAGGAATGGGAACTACAATTACTGCTGTTTTATTTGTTGAAGGAGGTGCGTATATTGGTTGGGTAGGGGATAGCCGAATATACCGAATTAGAAATAATAAACTAGAACAAGTATCAGAAGACCATTCACTTCTAAATGAAATGATAAAAAAAAATAACATGACAGAAGAAGAAATTGAGAATTTTCCACATAAAAATGTTATTTTAAGGGCAATTGGCCTTAAGCCAAGGGTTGAAGTTGATGTTAAATATTATCCTCTTCAAGATGGAGATATTTTTTTATTATGTAGTGATGGATTATCTGGCGAGGTAGTTGATGATGAGATTGAAAGAATCATAATTGAGGCTGATGATCTAGATGATGCTAATAAAAAATTAATACAAGAAGCAAATAAAAATGGTGGAAAGGATAATATTACTGCTGCATTAGCACAATATTTTGAAAATTAATGGAGATTTAGATGAAAAGAATAATATCTTTAGTATTAATTATGAGTTTTATGAATACAAGTCTTTTATTTGCGAATGACTATTATAATAAAGCTAGAAGGCTTTATGATACTGTTGAATACAATGAAGCTTTAGAAGCTTTAGAAGATGCAACTTCCCGAGAAGAGAATGATAAAAAAACATTAATAGAAATTTATTATTTAAAAGCTAAAATATATGCTATACTTGGAAAAGAGAAAGATGCTAAAAAACAATTTGTTAAATTATTGTTTTTGGACAATGAATATAAAATTTCAGAAGATGAATCGCCTAAGATAGTTAAATTTTTTAAAGAGACTAAAAAGAAGTTTATTGAATCCTTAACTGTTAAACTTAATACTCCTGAAATAATATTTGAAGCAGTTAGGAATGTTAAATATCAAAAAAGGGTAAAAATAAAAGCTATTATTTCAAGTATGAATGAATCAAGAAATGCAAAAATATACTATAGAAGAATTGGAAGTTCTAAGTATCTCCAATCTGATATTTATCAATCAGAAGGAGACAATTTTGAAGGCAATATTCCTTTACCTTTAAATATAGATAGAGATTTTGCTCTTGAATATTATATAGGGGTAGTTGATTTTTCTGGCAAAATGATAGCTCATTATCCTTCAGCAGAAGAGCCTTTGATTTTATCAGTAACTTTAAGCAAAAAACAAGATAAAAAAAACTCTCCTGAAATATCAGATAATAGCTCAATATTAAATGAATGGTGGTTTTGGACAGTAGTTGGTGTTGTTGTTATTGGAGCCGGTGCTGGAACTTATTTTGCAGTATCTAAATAATAATATGTTTAAAAAACTTAAACTAATTACTTTAATTTTAATAAAAATACTATATAGAAATGATTTAATAGATGATACTGATAAAAATACTTTAAAATTGATTTCTGAAAAAATTAAAAGTGCAACTACTGAGAAATCATTAAATAATATTTTAAAAGCTATTTTATTACTTGAACAAAGACTTTTAAATAATATTGAAACTCATTTAAATATGAAATTAGAAAATAAAGTTATTTATGAATTTATTAAAAAAATAAGTGTTTTAACGAAAAATAATAAATTTATTAAAAAAATAAATAAAATAAATGAAGAAAATATAAGTAATGATAATAAAGATTTATTGAGTTTATTTAAAGACTATACTGATTTTTTAGAAAAATATTTAGGTGATATAAATAAGCAAGAAATTAAATATAATGAAATTTCAGAAGTTTTAAATTCTATGTTTGAAATAATTGCAAAGTTACCTAAAACAAATAATGATTTTAAGGATAAATTATTTGAATTAAAAGAAAAAATTGAACAGACAGATGATATAAAAAGTATTAAAAAATTAAAATCAACTCTTATGGTAATGATTGATGATATACAAATTGAAATATCAAGTTTTACTAAAAATATTAATATAGTATTAGAAGAAAATCTCAAATATGCTAATTTAAAAATAAAAGCACTTGAAAATAAGGTAGATAAAGTTGTTAAAGATTCATATACTGATGCCTTAACTGGTGCGTTAAATAGAAAGTGGTTTAATGAAAATTTTAATGATTTCTTTTGGTTTGAAAAAAATAAGAATCATTTATTTGTGATTTTAGATATTGATTATTTTAAAATGGTTAATGATACTTATGGTCATAAAGCCGGGGACATTGCTCTTAAAAAAGTTGTTAAAAGGTTTAAAAATGTTTTAAGAGGTAACAGAGAAGATAAGGTTATAAGATATGGTGGTGACGAATTTATAATTGTTTTAGTAGATGTTAGAGAAAATGATGTTTCATCTATTCTTAATAGGTTGCTAGAGTCTATAAATTCAAAAGTAATAAAAGCAGGTGATGATGCAATGAATCTTACTATTAGTATAGGGGCATCTATGTTTACTGAAGCTGACAAACCTGAAAAACTTTTTGAATTAACCGATAAAAAATTATATATTTCAAAAGAAAATGGACGGAATCGTTTTACTAAGGATATTTAATTATGTTGCTTTCATACAATAAACTTTTTTACATTTCAAAAGATTTATTATCCACAATTGATTTAAATATTTTAATGAATAAGTTGAATAGTTTATTTTATAAGTATCTTGATGTGCATTCTTGGGCAATTGTAATTAAACCACTAAACACGCTTTATGTATTTCATAATAATAAACTATTTTTTCTTGATAGCTATAATAGAGATATTTTTGATTGGATAGAGTTTGAAGATATGTTTTATGATTTTAGTCAAGATACAGATGGTAAAATATCTGATTTACTAAAACAAATATCAATAAAATTAAAAAAGAAGTTTATTGATGTTTTAGACTATAAAGAAATTTATTTTGAAGATAAAGATTTATGTAAGATTGAGATATATAATAATCGTGACTTTAATTTTAGGAAAAATAAAGAATTTTTTGAAATAGTAAATTTATCTATTTTAAATGTTATAAAATATAAAAAGCTTATTGAATTAAATAAGCAAGATAGTTTAACGGGGTTATATAATTATAAAGAGTTTTTTAAAATATTAAATGATGAAATACTAATTTCTAAAAAAGAGGATAAAGAATTTTCAATTGTATTTATTGATATTGATGAATTTAAACAAGTTAATGATATTTACGGGCATCTAACTGGTAGTCAAATTTTAATAGAGTTTGGAAATATTCTATTGCAGGATATCAGGCATAAAGATTGTATTACAAGATATGGTGGTGATGAGTATCTTATTTTGTTAAGGGATACAAATAAGAAAGAAGCAGTGAGTGTTTCTAAAAGGTTACTAACTTTAATTAGGAATAATAATTTTAGCAGTGAGAATAATGAAATTATTCATATCACTGCGTCAATGGGTATTGCAACTTTTCCTATAGATTCACAAAATAGTAAAGAATTAATAAATATTGCTGATGAAAATATGTATATTGTTAAAAAAGATAGTAAAAATGGAGTAAAATGGTGAAAAGTTCTAATGAAATAAGAAACGATTTCTTAAAATATTTTAAAAGTAAAAAGCATGAAATTATAAAAAGTTCTTCTTTGGTTCCTAATAATGATCCTACACTAATTTTTGTGAATGCAGGTATGGTTCCCTTTAAAGATATTTTTTTAGGTAAAGAAGAAAAAAATTATAAAAGAGCCACAAGTACTCAAAAATGTATGAGAGTTTCAGGTAAGCATAATGATTTAGAAAATGTAGGTAGAACGGCAAGGCATCATACTTTTTTTGAAATGCTTGGAAATTTTTCTTTTGGAGATTATTTTAAAGAAGATGCTATTAAGTATGCTTGGGAATTCTTAACTGAAAAGATGGGGCTTGATATAAATAAATTATGGATAACTATCTATGATGATGATGATGATGCTTATAATATTTGGAAAAATGTAAAAAATGTAAAAGAAGAAAGAATAATAAGGCTTGGTGAAAAAGATAATTTTTGGTCTATGGGGGATATAGGCCCATGTGGTCCTTGTTCTGAAATACATATTGACCAAGGTGAACACATGAGTTGTGGTGATAATTGTGGTCTTGGTACTTGTGATTGTGATAGATGGTTAGAAATTTGGAATTTAGTTTTTATGCAATATGATAGAGATGAAACAGGTAAATTAACTTTACTTCCAAAACCTAGTATTGATACAGGAATGGGTCTTGAAAGGCTAACTGCAATTATTCAAGGTAAAGAAAGTAACTATGATACAGATTTATTTCTCCCTTTGTTGAATTATATATCTAACTTAGTGAAGAAAGAATATAACCCTAAAAGTCAATCAGAGGATAATGTAGCAATGAGAGTAATTGCAGACCATGCAAGGTCAACAGCGTTTTTAATGGCAGATGGGGTTATTCCTTCAAATGAAGCTAGGGGATATGTTCTTAGAAGGGTTATGAGACGAGCTATCCGTTTTGGTAAGAAATTAGGTTTTAAAGATAATTTCTTGTATAAAGTTTGTTTAAAAGTTGTTGAAAATATGGGAGATGCTTATCCTGAATTGCTTCAAAATAAAGAAACAATAGAAAAAATAGTAATAAATGAAGAGACAAGATTTAGAAAAACTCTTGATAAAGGTGAAAAATTATTAAATTCCAAAATAGAAGAGTTATCTAAACAAAATTTAAATACAATAGATGGGGCCACTTTATTTTTGTTATATGATGCCTATGGTTTTCCTATTGATTTAAGTGAATTGATTGCTCAAGAAAAAGGATTTACTATTGATGAAATAGGTTTTAAAAAAGCTTTAGCTGAACAAAAATCAAGAAGTAGGGCAAAACAAAAATTTATTCATAATAATAAAGAATTTAACAATATTTTAGATTCTTTGTATAAAAAGCATGGAAAAACTGAGTTTTTAGGTTATGATTTACTTAAGTCAGATGGAAAGCTATTATCTATTATTGCAGAAAATGATAAAGTAATAAAAGAAGCAGTTGCTGACGATGAAGCTAAATTTATTTTAATTTTTGATAAAACACCATTTTATGCAGAAAGTGGTGGACAAGTTTCTGATAAGGGATATATTGAAGGCGATAATTATAAGGCTGAAATACTTGATATTCAAAAAACTGCTCAAGGAGTATTTTATCATACTGTAAGATTAACAAGAGGAATATTAAAATTAGATAATAGCTATAATCTAAGTGTTGATGAAAAAAATAGAGATAATATCACTAAAAATCACTCGGCGACACATTTACTTCAAGCTGGTTTAAGAGCTGTTGTCGGAGAACATGTTCATCAGGAAGGTTCTTTTGTTGATTCTGAAAAATTAAGATTTGACTTTAATCATTTTGAATCATTAACAGATGAACAAATTCGTGATATTGAAATTTATGTTAATAAATTAATATTAGAAAATGAAAAAACTATTATTACTCAAATGAATATAGATGAAGCTAAAAACTCTGGAGCAACGGCTCTATTTAATGAAAAATATGGAGATATTGTTAGAACAGTTAAGCTAACAGACAAAAGTTTTGAATTATGTGGAGGGACTCATGTAAAAAGAACAGGAGATATTGGGCCTTTTAAAATAATTTCTGAATCTTCTGTAGCTTCTGGAATAAGAAGAATTGAAGCAATTAGAGGAATGAAAGTTGTAAAGCTTATTCAGAGGCAACATAGTAATGAAAAAAGGATTATTACTAAATTAAAAGCCTCGAAAGGTTCTTTTTTAGAGAAATTAGACTATGTAATCAAAAAAAATAAAGAATTAGAAAGAGAAATTAATAGTTTAAAGCAAGAAATTAATCTTTTAAAACTTTCAGGTGGTACTTCTGATAAAAAAGATAATGTTTTAGAAATAAATGGTCATAGTATAATATTTAATGTAGTAGCTGATTTAAATCCCAAAGAGTTAAAAAGTCTTGGAGATAATTTAAAACAAAAAAATAAAAATGCAATAATATTGCTTTTATCAAAATCGAAAAAAGGCTATATGATTGTTTTAATGAAAGGAGATTCTTTAAGTTTACATTGTGGAAAGATTCTTAAATCGCTTATGGCTGAAATAAATGGCAGAGGTGGTGGAAAAGAAAATATGGCTCAGGGAGGAGCAACACTAGATTTTAGTCCAGAGCAAATTAAAGAAAAATTTATATCAATAATTGAGTCTTTATAATAAAGGATAAAATTGACAACTGATTATATTTTAACGGTTTTTATTACAATTTTTACTGTTGTTGACCCTCTTGGATTAATACCTGTTTTTATACCTATTGCAGAAAACTTTAACAAGAAAGACAGAAAAAGACTTATTTTTATGTCTTTTCTTATTGCAACAATTATTGCTAGTATATTTTTATTACTTGGAAAGAAGTTATTTGGATATTTAGGTATAGAATTTAATGCAATTTATATTGTAGGTGGGATTTTATTGTTTTTAATTGGTTTAGATATGATTTATGCTAGGCCAAGAAGAAGTAAATCCTCTCCAGAGGAAAAAGAAGATGCTATAGATGAAGAAGACTACAAAGAAGTTGCTGTTTTTCCTCTTGCTATCCCAATGTTGGCAGGGCCTGGAACAATTGCAACTTTAATTATGTTTTCATCAAAACACCATACTACTGCCAATTTGGTAATTGTATTTTTGGCTATGCTTTTTGCATTCTTATCTGCTGTAGTTGCAATGTTATTTTCTGATAAAGTATTGAAGGTTTTGGGAAGAACTGGAATTAATGTTTTAGACCGGGTAGTTGGTCTTATTTTATGTTCTTTGGCTATACAATTTATTATAAATGCTATTGTTAGCATAATAAGAGGGATTTAACGGTTTCTTTTATTAAATTTATGTAAAATTCAGAAAAAAATTTAAAAATCCGATTAAAATAGACAAGTTAAGTTAATTATTTGACTATAATTCTTAATTTGTGCAATAATTTAATTGTTTTATTAGTAGGAGTGGAAATGGCTATTGTTAGAAGTCATGGTGAAACCAATGTTGGGCGTAAAAGAAAGCACAATGAAGATAACTTTTTAATTGACAGTGATTTAAAATTATATATTGTTGCTGATGGAATGGGTGGTCATAATGCAGGTGAAGTTGCTAGTGAGTATACTATCAAAATAATTAGAAGAGAAGTTTTAAAAAATAAAGAAATTATTCTTAAAACAATTAAAGCTGAAAAGGCTGGTAATCAAGGAGAACCTGAAGAAGCAATTAGGCTTGTTGAACATGCTATTCAGACTGCTTGTTATGAAGTGTTTCATATGGCTCAGGCAAATGAATCAAGAAAAGGAATGGGGACAACGGTGGTTGTTTTATTGATTGTTGGAGATAGAGCTATTGTGGCTCATGTTGGTGATAGTAGGGTTTATCTTGTAAGAAAAAATAAACTTCATCAAATAACAGAAGATCACTCTATGGTTCAAGAACAACTAAAACAAGGTAAAATAACAAAAGAAGAAGCAGAACACTCTCCTTATAAAAATGTTATTACTAGAGCAATTGGTATTTATGAATATGTGCCACCAGATATTATTTATTTAGAATTAGCAAGAGAAGATAGGTTTATGTTATGTAGTGATGGTGTTTATCCTTATTTTTCAGAAGATGAATTACTGAAAACTTTAATAACCAAAAAACCCCTAGATCAAATTTCTAATTTTATGGTAAACAAAGTTTTAAATGCTGGAGCACATGATAACTTAACGATTATTATTGCTGAAATAGTTAATATTAATACAAAAGTATCTCAAATGGAAATTTCTAGTAAGTTAGATATTCTTAAAAAGATTCCTTTGTTTCAATATTTAGGTTATAAAGAATTAGTAAAAACTTATAGTATTATTTCTACTAAAAAATATAATGCTGGAGATATCATTATTCAGGAAGGTGATATAGGACAGGAGTTTTTTATATTATTTAAAGGTAAAGTTGCTGTTTTAAAAGGAGATGTTGAAGTCGCTCAATTAAATCCTGGAAGTAATTTTGGGGAAATGGGGCTTGTTGATAATGCACCAAGGTCAGCAACTATTAAAGCTTTAGATACATGTTATCTAATGGTTGTTGAAAGATCTAAGTTTTTTGAATTAATGAAAAAAGAGCCTAAGATTTCAGTTAAATTATTGTGGAGCTTCTTAAAGGTATTTTCTGCAAGATTAAGAGCAACCACTAATGAATTATCTGAAGCTAAAAACACTAAAAAAGAAGATGATAATCTAGATCTTTTTGGTGAATAAAGTCTAAGGAGTTATATGAAACTATCTATAAATGTAATACTCTTAATTTTTTTTTTTATAGGAATATCATCTTGTAATGAAAAGGAAAACCCTCCTAATGATACTTGTTCACCAAGCAATTTAAATGGTAAATGTGAAGATAATAAAACTTGTGTAAGAGGTAGCTGTATTTATGAATGCAATGATAATCTAGAGTGTCCTAAAAATTATCATTGTGATAATAATGTCTGTTATGATACAACCAAACTATGTTCGCAAAATAATTATTTTGGTACTTGCTCTGAAAATAAAACCTGTGTAAAGGGTGTTTGCAGGAATTTAAATCCATGTTCTGCCTTAAATACAAATGGAATTTGTTCATCTGAAGATAGAATTTGTTATAATGGTATATGTGTTAATAATAATAATGAGTGTAAGCCTTGGAACACAAAGGGAGATTGTCCTGAAAATTATTATTGTGATAATGGAAATTGTGTTCATAATAAAGTAGAATACCCTTGTTCATTACAATATCCCGATGGGAACTGTTCTTCTAAATTTGATTCATGTATCAATGGGATTTGTATGGATACTGAATATGCATGTGGTAAAAGTGAAATCGGAATAGATTGTCCAGCAGGTCAGTCGTGTAGTTTAGGGAATTGTATTTTTGACAATGCTAAGCTTTGTTCTGTTGATTATCCCTTTGGTTATTGTGAAAATAGTAGAAAAAAGTGTTACGATGGCGTTTGTTATGATTTAAAAAACTCATGTTCTACTATTGATAAATTTGGAAAATGTGAAGCAAATGAAATTTGTGATGATGGACTTTGTGTTCCTGTTTTAGTTGAATGCAATGAAACAGTTTCTTGTCCTGATACTAATAGGCAAGAATGTAAAGAGAATAAATGTATTGATAAGCCTATTTTTTGTGAAGATGGTGCTTTAAATGGATTGTGTCCTGAGGGTAAAGCATGTGTTGATTCTGAATGTAAAGATATAACAGAAGATTGTTCTAGTAGTAATTTAACAGGAAAATGCAATGCGTTAAATTTAAAATGTATAAATGGAACTTGCCTTGATAGTTCACAAGAAGATATTTGCTCATCTTTTAATTTAAGTGGTAATTGTCCAAGTGGAATGATATGCAATAGTGGAATATGTACGGGTAATGTTAGTCAGGGAGAAATTGGTAATCCATGTGTTATTGATGCTCAATGTAAATCAGAACTATTATGTGAAAAAACATTTCTAGATGGTTATTGTACAAAAGAATGTTCAGAAAGTACAGATTGTGATGAAAATTCATTGTGTTATATGCTTTCTGCTACCAAAGGATATTGTATGGCTAAATGTTCTGTCAATATACCGAATAGTTGTTCAAGAAATAATTTAGAAGATTATATTTGTTATCCTATAAATGGTAATGATGGTATTTGTTTATATGATTGCAAATATAATAATTGTTTTGAAACAAATAAAACTTGTAATCCTGTAACTGGAATTTGTCAATAAGATTTATTTCTCTTCTTTTTTTACATAGAGTAATGTGTTTTCAAGTATTACAACATCTCCAGAATATACTTTTTTTCTTTTTCTAGTTTCAATTTCACTATTATATAGAACTTCTCCGTTTTCAATAAGCATTTTGGCTTCACTTCCATCATTTACTAAACCTGCAAATTTTAATAACTTAAAGAGCTCTATGTACTCGCCTTTAATATTAATTTCTATTTTTTCTTTCATATTTTCTCCAATTTGAATAAATATTTATTATAGTATAAATTCATATATTTATCTAATAAAATTTTTTTTATAAATAATTTCGATTTACTGAGTTTTCTAAAAGAATATTGTAAAAATAAATAGAATCTGTTATAATTTACACCCTTAGGATTTGTTGAAACAAGTCATAATTTAATTATAGAGATAAGGAATATAATGCAAATTGATAATGAATTTCTTAACTATGACCTAATTATAATAGGTGGTGGAATTAATGGTGCCGGTATAGCAAGAGATGCTGCATTAAGGGGTATAAAAACAATATTAATTGAACAGGAAGACATAGGAAGTGGAGCTACTGGTGCTTGTAGTGGTATGATCCATGGTGGTGCAAGATACTTGATTTCAGACAGGGAAGTAACAAAGTTATCATCTATTGATAGTGGCTATATTCAATATATTGCTTCTCATTTAATATTTAGAATACCATTTATTCATCCAATCCCTAGCGATTATCCAAATGGAAAATTATTTATTGAACAATTTGAAACATTTTTCTTTGCATATGACAAATTTCAACCTTACAAGAATGGTAAACAACATACTAGATTAACTCAAGAAGAGGTAAGTGAACTACATCCTGGAGTAACCAAAGACATACTTGGGGCAGTTACATTTGACGAATGGGGAGTTGATCCTTTTAGATTAGCACTATTAAATGCTATAAGTGCAAGTGAAAACGGTGCAACTGTTTTAACCCACACTAAAGTTATTGATATTATAAAAGAAAATGATAAAGTAAATGGTGTTAAGGTTTTTGATAAACAAAGTAAGAGAATATATGAAATAAAAGGAAAAGTTATTGTTAATGCTGTTGGGTCTTGGAGCAATATTTTTGCTAATAAATTTAACTTAACGATGAAAATTAGACCAGCCAAGGGTATTCATCTCGTTATAGCTAGAAGACTTTCTAATTATGCTGTTGGTGTTTTTGCAATTGATAACAGAGTAATATTTATAATGCCACATAAAAATACAACAATAATTGGTACAACTGATGATGATTTTTATGGAGATCCAGGTGATATTCCCATTACCTCAGATGAAGTTAACTATCTATTAGATTCTATTGAAAAGATAATTCCAGATATAAAAAAACA
This sequence comes from bacterium, assembly GCA_027064085.1. Lineage (GTDB taxonomy): Bacteria > UBP6 > JAFGXH01 > JAFGXH01 > JAFGXH01 > JAMOQH01. The sequence continues at coordinate 58,146 of JAMOQH010000179.1, forward strand.
TAGGATAATAAGGGCTTTTGCTGGGGTAAGGCCAACTGTTTATAATGAATATATGATGGAAGATGATTTATCCCGAGATCATTTAATTATTGACCATGAAGCTATTGATAATATTAAAAATATGTATAGTGTTATTGGAGGGAAATTAGCATCATTTCGATTTGTTAGTGAGGAGGTTGTTGATATTATATCTCAAAGATTATCTGTACATATAAGTTCAAAAACTTCACTAATTCCATTGCCAGGATCTGAAAGAAGTATTAATTTACAAGAGCTATCACACAAGTATAAATTATCATTATTTGTATTAAATAAACTATATAGTAAGTATGGTGATAGAATGTTGATTATTTTAAATATGATTAAGAGTGATAATTCTTTAAAAGTTAATATATGTAAATGTGAATCTGTAAGTGAGGCCGAAATAAGATATGTTATTAAATACGAACTAGCTAGAACTTTAGATGATATAAGAAGAAGAACTAGGTCTGGAATGGGGAGTTGTCAAGGTACTGGATGTACTTTAGCAATTTCTAGTATATTAAAGGATGAACTAAATTTAAGTTTTGAAGATGAAATGCTTGAAGTTAAGAGTTTTATTAAAGAAAGATATCATGGTAATAAGCCTATATTAAATAATAATATTTCTATACAACAAATAGAGTTAAATATGGTAAATAATATGTTATTAACGGGATTAGATATTGATTAGATATAAATAGAAATGAGAGTATATATGAAGGATAAAAAAGTTGTTGTAATTGGTGCGGGTATTGCAGGGATTACCGCAGTTATTAAATTAAAAGAGCTAGGTTATGAACCCATATTAATAACAAAAGGGGCGGGTTCTTCTGCAATGTTTTCAGGAAGTGTAGATATTGCATCATTAATTGAATCTAAACATTTAAAAGATATTAAAATCCCAGTAAAAGAACAAATAAAATTAGTACAAAATAGAAATTCTAATCATCCATATAATAAAATTACTAATGTCTTATCTGTTCTCACAGAGTCTATTAATTTAGTTAATGATAAATTAAATTTAAATTTTACTAAACTAAATTTAAATAGGCCAAATTATATTATTCCCACTCAAACAGGATATCTAAAAGAATCGGCTTTAATTAAAACGCATAGTCTTGGTTTTGATTTAGAAAAAATAATGGAAAGTAATGATAATTATGGTATTTTAAATTTTACATTATTTAATAACTTTTTTTATGAGAATTTATTACATAATTTAAATTTAATAAAAAAAGAACAAAATTCTAAATCAAATTTTTTTATTATAAATTTTGATTTTTTAAGAAGAAGCACTGATGTTAATTTGAGAAATTTTAATTTTGCGAATATTATAGAGGATAATAATTTATATATAGAATTAATAAATAAAATATCGGAGATTATAAAGCCAGAAAAAATTAATAATATTATTTCACCAGCAATTTGGGGAATTGAAAAATATAATGAAATCAATACTTTTCTCAATTCTAAATTTAATATCATAGAGACACTTTCTAGTACTCCTTCTATTGAGGGAATTAGATTACAAAAGAAGATTAACCAATATATAAAAGATAACAATATTACTATTTTAAATGAAAAAGTTGTAAAATTTAAACATAAAAAGAGTAATGTTATAAGCATTACAACAAACAAAAATAATGAAATTTATACTTCAGGTATTGTTTTAGCTACAGGTAAATTTATAGGTGGAGGAATTAATACTATAAATGGCTATTCTGAATCTATTTTTAATTTACCTTTGTTTTATAATGGAAAACCTTTATTTGAAAATTTTAAAGAGCCTATGTTTGAAAATGATTATTTTAAAAAACATCAAGCCTTTTCAATTGGCCTTAAAGTTAATGATAGATTTCAAGCATTAGGTATTGATAATAAAGTGATTTATAAAAATTTATTTGTTGCAGGTAATATTATTGCCGATTATAATTATATAGCGAGAGAAGGTGGTTTTGGTGTTGCAATATCAACGGGGTATAAAGCTGCAAAATTACTCTCTCAAATTGTTTGAGGAATATGAATAGAAAAAAAATTAATGCATATTTTGTAATAGTAATATTATTTTTTAAGCATATAATAAGGAAATTTATTTTTAGACTTAAAAGAAATGATATTAATAAGTTTAAAGAAAACTATTATCCCGAATATTTAATTGAGTTACCAATTGAATCTTATAAACAGCTCCCCGAATTAGAAAATTGTATAAATTGTTCGTTATGCGATGCATATTGTTCAAAATTAACAATACTTCATAGAGATGGACTTCCAAAGCTTTCAGAAATGATACTTTCAAATTCATCTTCTTTAGAGGACTTTAGGTTTTCATATAATGAATTAGAAGTTTTTAATGATTGTGATACTTGTTTTGCTCCATGCTTATCTGTATGCCCTAATGAATATCCAATTTTTGATTTAATAAAAATAATGAAAGCTTATAACACTGAACTAGCTGAAAAAATTGAGTTATTAGAGGAAAATAATGGAAATTAAAAATAAAGAAGAAAAAATAGATATAAAATCATTAACCTTAGAGGATATGAGGGCGTGGTTTATCGATATAAAAGAAAAGTCATTTCATGCAAATCAAGTTCATAGGTGGCTTTATGTTCAAAAAGTAAAATCATTTGATGAAATGACAAATCTATCAAAATCCTTAAGAGAAAAGTTAATTAAATATGCTTATATTAGTCAAATTGATGTTGATTTTATTGCTAGTTCAAAAGATGGTACAGTTAAAATAAGATATAAGTTAAATGATGGTGAGTTAATCGAATCAGTATTGATTCCTGATGGTAAAAGGCTTACTATTTGTATTTCATCACAAGTTGGTTGTGCTGTAGGTTGTGAATTTTGCTTTACTGCTAAAATGGGAATAAGAAGAAATTTAACAACATCTGAAATTGTTAACCAAGTTTTAATTGCTTCTGAAATGGATAATGTTGAAATTACTAATATTGTTTATATGGGTATGGGTGAACCTTTAAATAATTTTGATAATGTTGTAAAATCAGCTAAAATATTTTTAAGTGATAGGGGATTAAACTTTTCTAAAAGAAAAGTTGTAATATCAACAAGTGGCATATTAAATAATATTTTAAAATTGAGAGAAGAAGTACCAGTAAGACTAGCTTTATCTTTAAATTCATCTACAAATAAACAAAGAGATAGGTTAATTCCAATTAATAAAAAATGGAATATAGAATCCTTAATAGATGTATTAAAAAAGTTTCCTCTTGAGCCTAAAGAAAGTATAACGCTGGAATATGTAATAATTAAAAATATAAATGATACTCTTGAAGACGCTAAAAATGTGTTAAATATAGTGAAAAAAATAGGAATTAAAAATATAAAAGTAAATGTTATTCCTTTCAATGAGCATGATGGTATTAATTTCTCTAGACCAAATGAAAAAAACATTGAAAAATTTCATACTTACTTGTTTGAAAAAGGAGTAGATGTTCTTTATAGAAAAAGTCGTGGTGATGATATTGGAGCTGCATGTGGTCAGTTAGTTGTTCCTGAGTTAGTTGTTAAATTATAATTTTAATAAAGTTGTGAAGTTGTTATTTCTAATTACTTATGTTAAAATAAATCTGTTTGTTTTTTTGTAGGATAAATATGAAATTTGTTAAATATTTTTTGTTTTTATTAATGTTTTTAATTATTTATTCGTGTGGTAAGGATGAAGCTAAAAAAATAAAAAAATCTCCCGAATTTGAAAACCTATATAATAAAAAATTGAATGAATTAAAGAAGAATCCACAGTTCCTTATTGATAATCTTGAATTATTATACCTAAAAAAGGGAGTATATAACAATGAAGCTAATCTTCTAATTGAAAAAATACCTAAAAAATATAAAAGAATTATTGCAGTATTTAAATTAGTGTTTTCAATAGAAGAACCTAAAGAAATCCCTTTAGATAGAAGATTCTTATCTGTATTATTAAAGTTTCAAGATAATCAAAAAGTATTAGATTTTATTGCTAAAAATTATTATAAAGCAAAAGATAATTCTTCAATAAGGGCTTTTTATACTTTATATGCCTTAAATTATAATTTTACAGAAGAAGATTATGAAAATTATTTAAAAGTTGATAGTCTTTCAAAATTTATAAAATTAAATTTTATTTTACAAAAATTAGATTATTGCAAAGATAATTCATGTAGTGAAAATATTAATGATAAAGAAAAGTTTTTAAATTTTTTAAAAAAAGAGTTATATCAATCTGAAACTAGAAATTATAAAAAAATAAAAAAGCTATATAAGGACTCTTTAACTTTAATAAAAAGATTAAAAAAAGAAGTAAAAAAAATTGCTAGAAGAAATAAAAAGTTAAAAAGAAGACGACGACTTAAAGGTAAGTATGAGGAAGAGCTAAGTAATAAAATAGATGTATTAAATTTTTATAAAAAAGAATTAATACCTAAATTTAAATTATATTTATATTTTTATGGAAGGCAAAAAAGATTTCCTAGAAAAATAGATAAATTAATAGTTGTAGAAAATTTTTTGATAAATAATACAAAACCTAATAAGAAAATATTTTATTTTATATTTAATAATATAAAATATAAACATTTTTCATATAGAATTAATTTTTATAGATATTTAAAAAAAATAAAATTGAAATTAAGCAAAAGAGAGTTTAAAAAGCTTGAATCTCTTAGGTATTCAAAAGGATATGATCTTCTTAAGTATGGCTATTATAAGAGATATTTTCCTAAATTATTTAAAAAATTAAATGTAAAAAAATATTTAGATGTAAATTTTATATACATAATTGTAAAAGATTTTGATTGGTATTTTCTAGAAATACTTAGAAAAAATCCTAAAAATGTTAAAAATTTGTCTTATTTTCAATATTATCCTGGCTTAATTATAGCTCAGAAAGATAAATTGTTTACACTATACACAAAAGATAAATTAGGACATTATAAGATATCAGGAAACGAATCATTGATATATAATCTTTTGAAGATATTGTTAAAAGCAGATGTTAAACTAACAAAAGAGCAAATAGATACTTTAGAACCAATAAAAGTTATATATATAAAAGAAATATTAAAATTCTTTTTATGAAAAAACAAGTAATAATAACAACATCATTTCCTAAAGATAAAAATGATTATAGTGGGTTATTTACATATAGTTATTTAAAACTTAATAAATTAGATTCTGTAGTTATTGCACCTCATGCTTCTAAGTTAAAAGAATTTGAACAGTGGGATAATGTTAAAATCATAAGAGTAAAGTATGCTCCTGAAAAATTTGAAAAATTATTTTATAATTTAGGGGTACCTGATAACTTAAAAAATTCTTCTCTTTTATCAATATTTGCTATTCCTTGGTTAATAAAATCATCATTAATAGCTTATAATCAGTTAAATAAAGATGATATTTTAATTACTCACTGGGCGTTTCCAACGGGTATATCAGGCGCCTTTTTAAAATTTATAAAAAAAGATATCATACATATAAATATTATACACTCTGCAGGTATTACAATTTTAAAAAATAAGAAATTAAAATTTTTTACAAAATTTTTATATAAATATTCAGATAAATTACATTTTGTGAATACAGAGCATATAAAATGGTTTGAAGCTTTAATAAATAAAAAGTTAAATAAAGAAAAACTTATTTTAAAACCTATGCCTATTACTACTTGTATGAGTAAAACTATGGTTAATAATGTAGTAACTAATACTATGGAACAAAAAAAAGCTAATCCTATAATAGGAGATAATAATATATTGTATCTAGGAAGAATTGTAAAAATAAAAGGCTTAGATTTAATGCTTGATGAGTTGAAATCAATAAAAAAAACAAATATCATAATTGCAGGTAATGGTAATTTAAAATCTGAACTTGAAAATAAATATGTTTATGCTAAATTTGTAGGTTCTGTATTTGGTAAAGAAAAGGAAAATTTATTAATTAAGTCTAATATTATGATTATTCCATCTATTTCTAATAATGGGCAGATAGAAGGTTTTCCTACTACTATCCTAGAAGGGGCGGTGAATAAAAATTTGTTAATAATTTCTAAGGAAGTAAAGGGTATTGATTACATATTTAAAGATAGAATCAATTGTTTGTACTATAATCCTTATAAAAAAGGTGAATTAAAGAAAATAATTCAAACTCTTAATCAAAAAAAAATGGAAGCCATGATAGAATTAGGTTATAATAGTGCTTTGAATGTTTTAGAGAGTTATAATTTTGATTTTATATAATCAAAACGAAAATAGAATTATATCATTTCCAATATTTATATTGTTTTTTGTAATTGGGCACTTTTTTTCAATATATTTTAATATTCATAATTTACTTCTTGTGCTTATAATTATAATATTAAGTATAGTTAGGTTAAGAATTAGTTTTATTACTGTTTTTATAGCAAGTTTTTTAGGTATGTTTAATGCTAATTTATTTTTATCTCCGAGCTTGGATGACACTAAATTAGAAAAATATAACTTAGAAAATCTATATATTACAGTTGAAGGCATAATTGATAATAAAATTGATAGAAAATGGTCACAAAATGGAGAAATTGATGTTAATTATATATTTATTAAACAAAAAAGATTAAATTTAACAGGGAAAATAAAATTTAAAAATAGTTCAAAAATAAAACTAAAAGAGGGTGATAAGGTTTTATTAAGAGCTAAGTTAGAAATACCAAATAAAATTAAAAATTATGGGGCATTTAATTATAAACTATACTTAAAAACTAAAAAAATTTATTATTTTATAAAAATAAAACGAGATAGGGATATAAAAATATTATCTAAAAATAATTTGAATTTTATTAATAAAATAAGATTAAGTTTTAAAAATAGAATATTAAAATTTTCTAAAAACAAAGATATTAGTGGATTTTATTTATCTATATTATTGGGTAATAAATCATATTTAAATAAAGACTTAAAAGAAAATATGCTTTCTTTAGGTATAATTCACCTTTTAGCAATATCAGGATTTCACATTGCAATATTATTTTCTATAATTTATATTATAATTTTATTTTTACTAAAATTATCTATAAAAATAATTGAAAAAATTGATGTGTTTAAAGTTTCTCTAATTATTTCTATTGTTTTTATAAATTTTTATTTAATTTTAATAAATTTTCAAACATCTGCTTCAAGAGCTGTTATTATGATTACTCTATTTTCATTATCAAAAATATTTGAAAGGAAATTTAATCCTATAAATATATTAGCATTATCTGCATTGATTATTTTGTTGTTTAATAAATCTGCTTTTTTGAATATTGGATTTTATTTATCATTTTTAGCCGTATTATCTTTTTTAATACCAATAAAGATAATAAAATTATATTTTAATAATCTAAAAAAATATCAAAAATTTATACTTGAGTATTTATTAGTAAATGTAACAATTTTTATAGTAACAATGCCAATATTATTATTTACTTTTTATAAAGTATCACTTGGGCAAATTATCTTCAATTTTATATTTATTCCTATATTCTCTTTTATAATTTATCCAATAGCTTTATTTTCAGTATTTATCAAAATAAATTTTTTAATTGATATAAATTATAATTTATTTAATAAATTAACTATTCTTTTATCTGGAAATTATTTCTTTATAGCTCCTATCAATTTAATTCAACTAATATTGTCTTTTTTGATTATTTTTTCAATATTTTATTTATTAATAAAACTAAAAATCTATAAATATTCTATTATAATTATAGTAAGTTTATTGTTTTTATATTTTCTTATTATTTTATTTCCAATAAATAGAGAAAATAGGGGGCTAAATATTTATTTTATGTCTGTAGGAAATGGAGATGCAATTTTGATTACTAAAAATGGCAAAAGTATTTTAATAGATGCAGGGTCAAAAATAAACGGAAATAATGGAAAAAGGGTAATAATACCTCATTTAGACTATTTTAATATAAAGAAAATTGATTATGCGATAATTACTCATTTAGATGAAGACCATTATGGAGGTTTTTGTGACTTAATTAAGGAAAATCGTATTAAGTCGGTGGTTTCATCTGTAAAATTACCTACAGAATTAATTAATGATGATGTTAATTATATAAAAATAGATAAAATGGAGATAATTAATCTTTTTGATATTAAATTATATCTTTTTCCATCAAATAATTTTGAAGAGGATAATAATAATTCAATTATTAGTTACTTTGAATATAAAAATTATAAATTTTTATTTACTGGTGATGCCGAACAAAAAAGAGAAAAATTGTTTATGAAAAAGCACAAAAATATAAAAAATATAACAGTACTGAAACTTGGGCATCATGGAGCAAGAGCATCAAGTTCATTAAGCTTTTTAAAGCAGTTAAATCCTAAAATAGCAATAATTTCATGTGGAAAAAATAATAGATTTCATCATCCTCATAAAGAAACATTAAAAAGGCTAAATAAATTGAATATAAAGTCATATAGAACAGATACTCAAGGTGAAATACTAATAAATATTTTTAATAAAATTAAAATAAATACATCATTAAATAGATGAAACTTGATTAAATTGAAATAATAAGTTAGTATTAATTATCATAAAGGGGGACTAATGAAACCTAAATATTTTATAATCTTAATTATGTTATTTGGAACTTTTATTTCTTGCAATAATGATGTTAATAAAACTGTTAATAAAAAGCCATGTGTAAAAACAGGTGTTTATTGCAGAGGTACTAAACTTTATACATGTCATAATGATTTTAATAATGAAGGTGTTGAAGAGATACTTGAAGAATGTGATAATGGACAGATTTGTTCTAATCAAGAGTGCATTACTGCAACATGTGATGAAATCATTAATTGTGTTGATGGTGAAAGAAGATGTAATGATGATAATTCTTATAAAATATGTGGAAATTATGATTCTGATACTTGTTTAGAATGGGATATTAGAAATTGTGGCGAAAATTTAATTTGTAACAATGGTTTATGTGTTCTAAGTGAAGAAAATCCCTGCAATTTAATAGATTGTCAAGAGCATTCTAGTTGTAAGGTCAATGTGAGTAATAAAGCTGAGTGTATTTGCGATCCTGGGTATGAGTTAAATTCTAATAATTTATGTGTTCCTGGCTGTACTCCTGATTGTGATGGCAAAGTGTGTGGAGATGATGGCTGTGATGGCTCTTGTGGAACTTGTGCTGACGGAACTTGTAATGCAAATGGGCAATGTGAAACAATTTGTACGCCTAATTGTGATGGTAACGAATGTGGAGATGATGGTTGTGGTGGAAGTTGTGGGACTTGTCAACAATTAGGAACACACTGCTTTGAAAATCAATGTGTTTCAGATTGTGAAAACCCTAATCCGTGTACAGAAGAGAATAGAAATATTTGTGAGATGATAGGTAATGCAATTCAGTGTAAATGTAATAATGGATTTCATTTAAGTGATAATGCTTGTATAAAAGATATAGTTGATGATTGTACAAATGTTTCTTGTGGTGCAATGCAACATTGTGATTCTACTAATGGTGACTGTGTTGATAATACCAAAATGGTAAACTGTAATATTGTAACACCTATGAATGGGATTACAGACAATGAAAACTTACAAGTAGAAATTACTTGGAGTGATGGGAACTGGAGTAGTCCAGAAGATTGCCCTTGGCACTGCAATGATGGATATTATGAAAGTGGAAATGAATGTTTGGCTATAACTTGTGCTGCAAACCAACATTTAGAAGATAATACTTGTGTAAGCAATGAAAAAACTGTTCCTTGTAATGAAATTGACTATGGAATAGACAATGCTCATAACGATGTTAAAGATGTAACAATTACTTGGAATAATGGGTGGCAAGAAATTCCTGATTGTGAATGGATTTGTGATGATGAATATCATGAATATACAGACCCGAATTCACTTATATCATTTTGTGTTTCAGATACACAAGTTGTAAATTGCCAAGTAAGTGAAGATTTACCAGATAATGCAATAGAAGAAACAGGTGTGACAGTTACTCAAACATGGATATATGATGATGAAAACAGTGATGAAGGTTATTGGTATACTCCATACTGTGAGTGGCATTGTGATGAAACCAATAGTTGTTTAAGTAGTGATGAAACATCTTGTATTACAAAAGAAAATATAGATGAATGTGATGGAGAAGATAATAATTGTGATGGCGTTGTTGATAATCTTGCTAATGGCCCAGAAAACTCTTCTTGTAATGTTGGAAATTTTTGTTTTGGAAGAGTATATAATGGACATCACTATATTTTTTGTAATGCTCTTCTTAAAAAATGGAGTGAAGCAGAAGCGAATTGTGTAAGTCGTAATGCACATTTAGTTTCTATTGACTCAGAGGATGAAAATGAGTTTATAGAAGAAAATATTGATGATAGATATTGGATTGGCTATTATCAGAATGAAAACGGAGGTAGTGCTCCATGGTATTGGAGCAATAATAGTACTAGTACATACACTAATTGGAACGATGGAGAGCCTAATAATTATTGTTTAGAAAAGGAATGGAGTTGGAGTAAATTTAAAAATGTTTGCGTAAAATGGGAAAATTGTGCTGAAACTTATAGTGATGGTAATTGGAATGATGCAGATTGTGATTCAAGCAGAAGATTTATTTGTGAAAAGCCACTACCTTAAAAACCTAGTACATCAACAACCGTTGTAGAGTTTTTTATAATTTCATTGTCAATTCCTAATTCCCCTCTGATATTACTGCCCCAACATTTGATTTTTGTATCAACTATTGCACAATTATGATTAGTTCCTAGTGAATATTGGCTTAAATTATCTAAATTTATTATTTCTGTCATTGTATAGGTTTTTTCTATTATATTTATATCTCCTAATTCACCAAATAAATTCCTCCCTAAACAATATAATTTACTGTCTTTTATGCCACAAGTTTGAGTTCCCCCTAACTGAATATTAGTATATCCAGTTAGTTGAGGTGATAATGGAGGAATTATTTGGTTATCTGTATTTTCAACAGCAAGCTGATACATAGAACTTTCACCCCAAAAGTACAAATCATTACCTTTTAAACCCAAGGTGAAATTACCACCTAAAATTAAATCGTCTACACTATTAAAAATTTCCCTATTTTCATCTCTAGCAAGTTGAGTAATGTTTATAGCTTGAATTTCTTTTGCATCTCTACAATTTTCAGTTCTACAACTTGGATAATTATGCCAATCTTTATTGTTTCCTAATTGACCATTGCTATTGCTACCCCAACACCAAATATCGCCATTTGTTTGTTGTAAGCAGTTATGTAAACCTCCAACACCAATAAAAGAAATATCTTCTAGTGGAGTTAGTGTGAAATCCTTTACTATGTAAACAGGTTTATTTTTATTAATTAATTCTCGGTTTCCTAGTTGAGCGTATAAATTCATACCCCAACATTTTACTTTGCCATCGGCTAGTAATGCACAATTATGATATGCTCCTGCTTTTAAAGAAATTACATTAGCTAAGTCTTTAACTGTAACAGGAGAATTGCTATTTTCAAAATTACCATTACCAAGTTGTCCATACTGATTATTTCCCCAGCATTTTACTGTTTTATCTTCTAATAATGCACATGCATGTTCGTTTCCGGTAATAATATCTGTTGCATTATCGATATCTGAAACTGCTGTTAAATTAAAATTGCTGATATTATTGGTTGTTCCATTTCCAAGTTGTCCTAATTTATTATCTCCAAAACAAACTATTGTTTTGTCACTAAGAAGTGAACATGTAAAATAATTACCAACACTAACTTTTATTGGGTCTGCAAGGCATAAATCATTATAATCATGATATCCAGTATTACATTGGCAATGACTTTCTGTTACTCCATCTGCAATACAAATGCCATTATTGCAAGTGATATTTTCACAGGGGCTAACACATTCATATTGAGAATTACCATAATAATTATTTGCACAATTACAAACGGCAATTCCTGTACTGTCATCACAAGAAGTTGCATTTACTCCACAATTATTTACTGAATTACAATCAGGTTCACAAGTTAAATTGTCGTCATTGTCTTGATAACCTAAATCGCAATTGCAAATTGCTACATTTATTGCAATTTGGCAAGTTCCGTGATTTGAACAAGTAATTCCTGTACAATCAGCAGGAATGGTAGTGCATTTATGATTTATACAGTTTTCTCCAATATTACAGTCGTTATTATCATTGCAGGCACCCTGTCTTAATACACAGTTTTCATTTTGGTATTCTTCCCATGAATTACAAGGATTATTAACACATTGATTGGTATTTGTATCGCATATTTCAGATTGTTGGCATTCAGAAGCATTATAACATGCTCCTTCCATTAAAATACATTCTTCTTTTTTACAAATTTCAAAGTTCGTACAAGAATCATCACAATTATTACCTGTATTATTGCTACAGGAAATAGTTAAAAATATAAAAAAAATATAAAAATATTTCATTTATCCTCCTTAGTATTATTAATATCGGCTTTAGAAGGAGTTTCTTAAAATTATCTATGTATTTTATCACATTTTAAAACGAAAACAAGCATTGGTTGAGTTTTGCTTAGAAAACAATTTATTGGTTGATAAGCCTCAATTATTCTTATAAATATTAAATTTTGTAATATAATTATAGATTATATACTATCAAGAATTTTTCTTAAATCTTTAATTTGTATTGGCTTTTGTAAGCTAGCATAATGTGACTTTGGAGTTGAATCATCTTTTACATTACTGCCCCAACCCGTAACTACAATTATCTTTATTTCTTTAGAAAAGTCTTCTTTTATTTTTTTAATTAGTTGCCATCCATTCATATTTGGCATGCCTATGTCTGTAATAAGTAAATCATAGGGATTTTCCTTTAATAAAGAAAGTGCTTCAATACCATCTTTTGCTGTTTTACCGGTATGTCCCATTAAATTTATATATTTTTTAGCAATATCTCTAATCATTTCCTCATCATCAACCCATAGAATATTAAGCTTTCTTGTTTTTTTAGGTTTTTGATTTGTTGAAAAGTTATCTCTTTTAGTTATTTTTGTTTTTTCTTCATTAGTGGGAATAGGGATAGTTATTTTTATTGATGTACCTTTATTGCTTGTATCAAGAATTTCAATATTTCCCTTGTGCTCTTTTATGATACTATAAGATCCACTCATGCCAAGGCCTCTGCCTAATTCAAATCCTTTTGTTGTATAGAATGGCTGAAAAACCTTGTTTTTAATTTTATTTGACATGCCGGTTCCGGTATCTTTAACAAGAATTTCAATATTATTATCTGTTTTTGATGTAGTAAAAATAATTTCTCCTCCTTTAGGCATTGCTTCAATACTATTCTTTAGTATGTTGTATATAACAGAACGCAATTCTCCTCTATCACCTAAAACTTTAGGAACTTTATTATAACTTTTAGTAATATTGATTAAAATTCCTTTTTTTTCGGCCTCATCTTTCCATATTGGACGAGATTGAATTATTACATCGTTAATTAAATTTTCTATATTTAATAAGGAATAATTATTATTTTCTTTTTTCTTTTTAAATCTTCTTACTATTTTTACTCTTTCTGCAGCATCAAGAGTTGCTTGCTTTATAGTTTTTAATATTTTGAAGTTTTTATCAGAGTTATTCTGATCATAAATAATTAATTCTAAATTTCCAAGTATTGTTTGTAAAGAATTATTGAAATCATGGGCAACAGAGCTTGCCATTTCACCAAGAGCATTTAAGCTATGGTTTCTAGTTCTAGCTTCTTCAATTTTATTCTTTTCTGTTATATCTCTTAAGGTAAGTAAATAATGTATTTTATTATTTTTAATAGGTAATTTTTTGTAATTTATGATAACATCTTTTTGATTATTTTTAAATGTTTCTATTGTTGAATAAAATTCTCCAGTTTCATTTCCATTCCACAAATTTATTAGACCCTTTTTAAAGGTTTTAAATAGTGATTTTATAAAAACTTTATTAGTAGTTGAGAGTAACTCCTTTTTTGTTTCTGCCTCATATAGATCCAATGCAGCTTTATTTAAGTCAATGACTTTTACTAATTTAGTAAATTTGATTAGCTCTTTAGGGTTTTTATTTAAAAAAACTTCTAAATTTTTAATTTTTTTCTCTTTTAGTTCATCAAAATATTTAAAAACTAATGTATAATCTTTATGCCAAGTTGCTACTGGAGCATTTTCAAAGATCATTTTAAATTTTTCTCGACTCTCTTTTAAATCCCCTTCAACTTGTTTTTTTTCTGTAATATCTTTAATTATATGTATTAGATAAGGATGAGTACCTTCTACTAAAATTGTTTTTACCTTTAGAATTAATTTATTTCCATTTTTATGCTTTGAAGTCATCTCAAAACTAATTTTTTTTTCTTTAAAAAGGGTTTCTTTTCTCTGATGAATAATTTCTGTTTTATCCTTTTTTATATTTTCTGCATGAAAATCTAATATATGTTTATTTAATAATTCTTTTTTTGTGTATCCAAAAATTTTTACTGTAGCGGAATTAACTTCTATTATTTTAGATATATTTTGATTTATATCAATAGTTGTAATTGCAATTGCTTCTTCAATGATTTCAAATATTTTTTTAAATTTTATATTTTCTTTTAAATTTTTCTTTGTCACAAGAACCTCTGATTTCTAAACTAGTAATTATACTAACTGAAAAGTCTTGTCTTATCAAGCTTTTTAAGGTTTTTGTATGATATTATTTTTATATTTAATGATCTTTTTTATTGTAAGTGTTGAAGATTTAAAAGCATGTATAATTTATTATTTATTTATTTCATAAAAGCTTTCAATGATTTTTTCATTTTTTATTAAATATTTTCCCCTTGATAACTTTTCAATATCATCGTTTTTTATAAATTCATTTAATGTTCTTGATAAAGAAGGACGAGGAATATCAAAATATCTTGCTAATTCTTCTAGGGATTTATCAAATTTAATGATCATTGTTTCTTGATTTATGTGTTCTTGTAGGTAATCTAGTATTTTTTTTCTGATTGTATTATTTGTAAATCCTTTCCAAAGTTTTTGAGATAATATTTGAGCTTTATTACTGATAATATTTAGATAGTTATTTAAAACAATAGGATTTTCCTGAATTATTGTAAAAATTGATTTTTTGCTAATGTACAGTATTAAACTTTCATCAACTGATTTTACATCAACAGGAAACTTATTGTTGTTGCCAAATAAAAAAGAAGGTGCAATGGTGCTATATTTGGATAATACTATTACATTTTTTATTTTACCAGTATTATTTGATATTAGAGTTTGTATTTCTCCTTCTAGTATAATCATTACAAACTTGGTTTTATCTTCTCTATATGCTATGTAATTATTTTTATAAAACTTTTTAGTAAAATGTTCTTTTTTATCTAGTAATTTTTCTATTTCTTTTATGTTTAATCCTTTAAATAATACTGTTTTATCAATATTTTTATACATTTTAGGTGATATCCTTTAATATAATAAAAAATATTATATCATATCAATTATGAATGTCGCAAGTACTCTTAAATAATTTCAGTAATTTTTAATAAAATTATATTTTTTTATTTTCTCCAAAATTTAAACTTAGGTTAAATTTTCAAGTGAAGACCTTGGGCTGAACGAAAAAAGGGGCTAAAAAGCCCCTTTAAAATTATATACTACAACGATATTAATACTTAAATTGCTCGTAAATATCTTCTAAAGTATTTTTACCTGCAGCTTGTGCTTGTTTTTTAATATTAGCAGTTCCATCACTGTAAGTAGGTCTAATTTCTTTATAATAAACACCAATTGGAATAATTCCATTTTCTTGAGGCATTGCAAGTTTATAAGCTTCAATTTTATCAG
>JAMOQH010000180.1 GCA_027064085.1 bacterium
GCCTTATGAGCATGTAGTCTATTTTCTGCTTCATCAAATACAACGGAATGCTTTTCATCATCAATAACTTCAGCGGTTTGCTCATGGCCTCTCATTGCAGGTAAACAATTCATAAAAATACTATCTTCTTTTGTTTTTTTCATCATTTCTGTGGTAACTTGATAAGGCATTAATATCTTTAATCTTGCTTCTTTTTCGGCTTTATCAATATGATAACTCATCCAAGAATCAGTATAAACGATATCTGCGTCTTTAAATGCAATTTCCATGTCGTTTGTTACTGTAAGTTTTCCACCATACTGTTTTGCCAGTTTTTCTGTAATTTCAATGTTTTCCTGTTTTGGCATCATTTCTTTTGGTCCAACAATGTAAACATCCATTCCAAGCATTACACAACCTTCCATAAGTGAATATGTTACATTGTTTTCGCAGTCACCAGCATATACAAATTTTAATCCCTTAAACTTACCCTTTTTTTCTTTTATTGTGAGTAAATCAGCTACAATTTGTGTTGGGTGAGCTAAATCATCAAGACCATTAATGACAGGAACAGTAGCATGTTCTGCAAGTTCTTTTACATCTTCATTTTTATACATTCTTGCCATCATAATATCAGCATATCTTGAAGCAACAATAGCAGTGTCTTTGATAGTTTCTTTTTTCCCCATTGGAGAAGTTGAAATATCATAATATATTGCGTGTCCACCCATTTGGGTCATTCCAGTTTCAAAACTAACCCTTGTTCTTAGTGATGGTTTTTCAAAAAACATTAGTAAAGTTTTTCTGTGCATGTGATTTTCATATTTTTCTTTATTCTTTTTTACATCTTCTGCTAATTCAATAACAGAATTGAGCCATTTTGCATCATAATCAGAAATTTTTAATAAATCCTTTTTCATTATTTACCTCAAAAAATAAAACTTAATCCTTTTACAATAAAGTTTTTA
This sequence comes from bacterium, assembly GCA_027064085.1. Taxonomy (GTDB): domain Bacteria; phylum UBP6; class JAFGXH01; order JAFGXH01; family JAFGXH01; genus JAMOQH01. The sequence continues at coordinate 948 of JAMOQH010000180.1, forward strand.
TAAGGTCAATGTTTTTTTATGGTTTATTGTTTTTATATTTTAAATTTTTTAATGATATCGTTTAAGCTAATTGATAATTTGGATAATTCTTCAGATGAAGAATTTACTTGCTGGGCACCACTAACACTTTCATCTGCATTATCTTTTATTAGATTTATAAAACTTGATATTTGTTTCATTCCTATAGATGTTTTAGCGCTATTTTCAGAAACTAAAGAAATTCCCTCACTAACTTGATCAATATTGTTGCTAACTTCATCAATATTATTACTAACTTTATTAATAGATTTAACTGTTTTTTCTGTTACAGATGATGTTTCTGCCATTGAAATAGATACTTCATTAATTGTAGCAGATTGTTCTTCTAGCGTAGATGCAATACTTGTATTGATTTCATTTAAATTATTAATAATATTTAATACATTATTGATGTCATTACTGCTATTTTCAACAGAATCTTGAATACCTAAAATTTGTTCTGTAATTTTTTGAGTTGCTTCTCCGGTTTGTCTTGCTAAATTTTTAATTTCATTAGCAACTACTGCAAAACCTTTTCCTGCATCTCCTGCACTAGCAGCTTCAATTGTTGCATTTAGTGCAAGTAGATTAGTTTGAGCAGCAATATCTTTGATTATATCAACAACTTCGCCTATAGTATTTGCCATGTTTTTTAATTTACTTATTCTTTCTACTGTTGCAATTGATTGAGAACTTGCTTCATTGCTTATATTTGCTGCATTAGCAGTATTCTTGCTTATTTCAGAAATTGTTGCATTCATTTCTTCTATTGCTGAAGAAACAGAAATAACTTTATCAAGTAGTGTATTAGCATTATTATTAATTTCGTTAGTATTTTCTTTTATATTTTTAGTTAAGTTTGCCACCTCGGAAAGGTTTGCACTGCTTTGTTCTACTGCAGATGCTACAGTTTCGGTTTGATTTAATATGTTATCTGCTCTAGAATTTAATTCGTCTGTTTTTTGATCTGTTTCTTTTGTATTGCTTAAGATGTGGCTTGATGTGGCTTGTAATTCTTTTGATGAAGACTCTAAAATTGTTGATTGATGTGTAATAGTTTTTATTATTTTTTGAGTATCAGATATAAAATCATTTATATTTTTTGCCAATGTATTTATTTCAATATTTGCTTTTTGATTTGTATCAATTTTTATTGTTAAATCTCCTTTATTGCTAGAAATTAAATTATTCATGTTTCTTATTGGTTTAATAATAGGGTCTGTGAGTTTTTTACTTATAAATAAGCTAAATAGTACTAATATTAATGCTAATATTAATAGAATATAATTTCTTTGTGTTTTCATGTTATTAATAGTAATATCCACTTCAGCTTTATTAATTTCAGCAATAATCGCCCATTTTAGCCCCTTTATTTTTAATGGACTATAAGCAGAGTAAACCCAATTATTACTATGATTTTTAATTAATTTTAAATCTGTTTTATTATTAAAAACATCTTCTGTGGCTTTGGTATCAACTTTAGCTTTTGATGGATTTATAAAACTTGCTTTTACTGTGTGATTAGGATCTAAAAATGAATCAGAGCGCATCAAGCCATCACTACCAATTAAGTAGGTTTCTCCAGTTGAGATATTTTTACCATTAACAATATTCTCAAAACCTATTCTTGTGTTCATTATTTCATCAATTTTTTTTGTTGAAATTTCTACAGCGTAAACAGAAACAAATTTGCCGTTTTTATCATAAATAGGATTACCAATAAAAATAACAGGCTCGTTATTTGATGGAGCATAAGGTTTAAGATCAATTATAGTAGTTTTTTGAGTTTCTTTAACTTTTTTCCATAATTTGGCTAAAGCACTATTTTTTAGTTTACCAACACTTAAATTTTCGCCAAAATCAGATTTTTTTGCACTTGTAAACATTATATGTCCATGTTTTGCACAAATAATAAATAAATCATCATATCCCTTTATTTTCACTAATTTATTAAAATAATCTTCATGTTTTTTGTAAATAAGTTGGTATTCAGGTATGTTTATTGGGGAATTATCTATAGCCTTAACTTCTTGTTCTTTGTGTAGTGTTATTAAGTCATTTACTAATTTCAAAGTTTCACTATTAGAAGAAATTACTTTTATGTCTTTATTTAAATTATTAAAGTATTCCTCTATTGCAAGTTTTTTTAAATCTCTAACTGCCGTGAATTTATTTTTAGTTTCAATTATTAATCTCTTTTGTGAAATATTCATTAATTTTGTAGAAACAACAATAACAGGGATAATTCCCACTAATAAAAAAAATATAACTAATTGAATTTTTAAAGGTAATTTGCTCATATCTCTCCAATAAATATTAATAAAATTCTAATTATAGCAACGATGCTATTTGTTTTATCGGATGTTTTTATATTTTAAATTACTAAATTTTAAAAAAAATAATAAATTTAATAACTAAATCATATTTTTTTACTATTGTTAACTAAGGGAGATAATAAATAAAACTCAATTAACCAATTCTTTTTAGCAACTCGTCTTTACCTATAACAGCAAAAACATAGTTTAAATCAGGGCCATGAGTTCTTCCTGTTGTAGCAACCCTTATAGACATAAAAAGAGCTTTTCCTTTTTTACCAGATGCTTTTTGAATCTTTTTGATTAAGGGTTTATGGTTTTCAATTGAAAAATCTGTTTCTTCTTTAATTGCTTTAATAAGTTCTTCTTTAACTATTTTATAATCTTCTGTTTCTTCAATTTCTTTTGCTACATCATCTAATTCAAATTTTTTATAGAAATAATCCACCCAGTCGGCTGCTTCTGTTAATAAATCTATTCTTGGAGTAATAGCCTTCATTATTAATAATTTTTTATCCATTTCTAAGTCTTTAAATTGTGGATATCTCTGTAATATAAATTCTTCACTAAATTCTAGCAATTTTTCAGGGGTTAATTTATTAATATACTGACTATTCATCCACTTTAATTTTTCATAATCAAACTGTGCAGGTGATTTGGACACATCTTTTAAGTTAAATCTTCTAATAATTTCATCTTTAGGCATAATTTCGCTGTCATCTTTGGGGCTCCAGCCTAAAAGAGCTAGAAAATTAAACAAAGCTTCAGGTAAATATCCTTGTCCTTTGAATGCAGAAAGAGAAGTCGCTCCATCTCTTTTATGTAATGGTTTTCCTCCTTTTCCGCTGATTAATGATAAATGTCCAAATTGAGGGGTTTTATAACCAAATGCTTCATATAACATGATTTGTTTTGGGGTAGAAGGTAAAATATCTTCTCCTCTTATTATGTGTGTTACTCCCATCAAAGCATCATCAATAACAACAGAAAAATTATAAGTAGGGTAGCCATTTGGTCTCATTATTACAAAATCACCTATTAAATTAAGGTCAAATTTCATATCTCCCCTAACTAAGTCTTTAAACTCCATTATTTCTCTATCAATTTTAAATCTGTAAGAAAATTCTTTGCCTTCTGCTATATTTTTTGCAATTTCTTCTTTGTTTAATCTGCTACATTTTCCACTATATTTCATAGGAAGATTTTTTTTCTTATTTTCCTCTCTCTCCGCTTCAAGTTCTTCGGTTGTACAAAAACATTTATACACAGCACCTTTTGCCTCTAACTTATGTAAGTGTTCTTTGTATATATCTAATCTTTCAGATTGTAGAAAAGGACCTTCGTCCCATTGTAATCCAAGCCACTTAATATCCCTTATGATACTAGCTTTTGATTCATCGGTAGAACGCTCGACATCGGTGTCTTCAAGCCTAAAAACCATTTTTCCGCCTTGATTTTTAGCCAAAAGCCAATTAAATAATGCTGTTCTTGCATTTCCTACATGTAAAGACCCTGTTGGACTTGGTGCAAATCTTACTTTCATATTACCTCTTAATAAAGAAACTCAAATTCAGATTATTAAATATCATAATTTATATTATTTGTAAAAGTTTTTATTTTTTTGCCACTACAACCACCTTGTATGGTGTTTTCCGTGGAAATTTTAACTTATAATTTAAAATTTATAAAACAATATTTTTAATTTCTTGAATAGTCATTTTAAAATCTTCTGCTAATTCTTCTATAGTGAAACCTTTTTTATAATATTTAGAAATAGCTTGTTCTTTTGTTTGTCTTTCTTGCTCTGCTCTTTTCTTTTCTTGTTCTGCTCTTCTCTTTTCTTGTTCTGCTCTTTTCTTTTCTTGTTCTGCTAATTCATTCGCTTTGGATATTTCTTTTAATGCTCTATTATACCCTTTTTCTTCTGCTCCTTCTAAAGCACTAACTCTATCATGAAGTGAGGCTTCCCTCATTTCATAGAGCATTCTATTTTTTTTGTCTGAACTTATTAATGTTAATTCTTTTTTAGCTTCTTTGAGTTCTTTAATATTTTCTTCAAGTTCTAAAATATGTTCACTCATAGGTTGTTTTAAAAACAAAGTCCAAGCCTTAAGCATATCCAATTTTTTTAGATTCTCTATAAGTAGTTTACCTTCTTTGTTTTCATCAAATTTAGGTAATTCTATAAAATGTATTTCCATTACATCTGTTAGTTCTTTATCGTTTTTAACATTTTTAAACCTATAGCTATTGTGAAAATTCTTCTCTCTATCTAAGTAATTAAATCTTAATATATTAATTGCTATAGTTCTAGGTAATTTTTTATAATTTTCTCCACTCCCAAGTTGATTAACATACATCTTACTTAAATAATATAAAGACCTTTTTATCATATTTTTTTCATCTTTGAGTTGTATTTCTATATTTACTATTTCATTACTAGAAGTGGTGGCTTTTATATCTAAACGAGAAA
>JAMOQH010000181.1 GCA_027064085.1 bacterium
GATTAATAAAAATAAAATAACTAGTTTTTTCATGTTTCCTCCTGAAAATGTTTAAAATAAAAACCTATAATCACTTATCGTAATATTTTTAAAAAAAATTAGTGTTTTATTAATTTTTTTTTAAAAATATTTTAAATTTTATTAATTTTATTAATTTTATTAATTTTATTAATTTATATTCCGAATACTATATGAGTGAGGTTTTTGTTTTACATTTTACTATTTTGGAGGTTTCATGAAAGTTTTTTTACTTGTAGTTTTCTTTTTTAGTTTTTCTTTAATGGGGGCTGATTCAGAACTCATTTTTGGTACCCAGGATTTTACACCATTTTCTTACAAAAAAGGAGGTGTTGTTGCAGGGCCTGGAGTAGATATAATTAAAGCGGTTTGCAAAGATGCCAAATTAAAGTGTTCATTTAAATTTGGTGTTTGGAAAGGAATACAGAGTGTTGCCAAAAAAGATGGTGGTAAAGTTAATGCACTATTTTTTCTTGGTAAAAATTCAGCAAGGTCAAAGTGGTTATATTTTACTCCACCGGTTTTAACCACAGAGTATTCTTTTTTTGCTAAATCAAGCGAAACACTTACATATAAAGAAGGTGATAAATTATCTAAGAGTATTGTTGGTGTATATGGTCCATCAAATACAGCTAAAAATTTAAATAAAATTAAAAAAGCAGGTGGAGAATTTACTATTAAATCTTTTAAAGACTCTAAAACAGTATTTAAAGTATTGAGTAAGAGTGATAAATTGAGGTTTGTTTTCTCAAACAAGGATGTTGGTAATGCAATAATTAAAAAATTAAAATTAAATAACTTAAAATACATTGGGAAATATAAAAGTGTAAATTATTATTTTGCTTTTACTAAATCTAAAGTGAGTAAAGAAACTTATGATAAATTTATCACATCATATAATAAATTAAAATCTACAACGATAAGTAAAATACTAAAGAAATATAATATGACTATTGCTAATTAAGATACTAAATAAAGGTAAATAATTAACTCAAACTTAACATAAAAAAAGGATTATTATGGGCGTTTTAAAAATAAAATTATCAAATAAAATAACAATAATGGCAACATTTTTAATAATTGTTGTTATTGTAATAGTAAGTATTATTTTAGGTCAAAATCAGAATAAATTGCTCTTGAAACAAAAAAATACTAATAAAAATAATTTTAAATTATTTAATGATAATTTTGATAAAAAAATTAGAGATAATTTTAGAAAAAAAGTTGAGTTATATGTTAAAATACTATCTGCACCAATTGCAAATAGTATTGAAAATTTTGATACAGATTTGTTAAATCAATATGTTGAACAGATAACTTCTGACAGTAGTATAGTTTTTGCATATGTGATTGATAAAGATAAAAAACTTATTAGCAATTATAAAAATGAAAAAAATAAGAAAGTAAGGGCTATTATCCAAAAAGATATGAAGCTAATAAATTTAGTTCAAAAATTAAAAAATAAATATAAATTAATAGAAATGAAATTTCCAATAAAGTCAAAAGATGATAAAAAAACAATTATTGCTACATTAATTCTTTATGTATCAATGAGAGATATTGAATTGTTTATTAATAACAATAACAAGACCTATCGTAAAATGGAAATAAAATTAAAAGAAGAGATTGATAAAGATAATAGTAAAAGTCAAAATCAAATATACTTAATTTTGACAATAATGACATTTTTATTTGTTTTAATTATTTATTTTTTGATAAAAATAATATTTACCAAACCTATTAATAATTTTTTATCTTTACTAAAGGATTTAGCTGAAGGAGAAGGTGACTTAAGAGTAAGGCTCCCAAGAACTAATAATGAAGATGAACTTGATGAAATGTCAAAACTGTTTAATATATTTATTGAAAAATTACAAATAATAATACAAGATGTTAGTTCTTATTCAAATAAATTATTGTTAACTTCTAGCAAACTAAAAAGTTCGAGCCATAATATGGATAATAATATTACTGATGTAAGTAAGGAAGTTGAGACTATTACTCACCTTATTAAAGATGTTAATGTTGAAAACTCTGAAATATCAAAAGAACTAAAAAATGAAATTACTTGTGAGGTTAATGAAGTAAGTAATAATTTGATTGGAATTAAAGGGAATTTTGAAGATATTCATACAAATTCTAATCAAATTGAATCTATGACTTTATCAATTTCTTCTACTATGGCAGAGATGACTTCAACAATTGAGAATATTTCTAAAAATACAACAGAAGCAGCTGAGGTAAGTAATGATGCAAAAAGGCAAAGTGAAGAGACTAATCTTGTTATGCAAAAACTAAATACTTCTGTAAATTCCATAGGAGATGTTGTTGATTTAATCAAAGAAATTGCATCCCAAACGAATTTATTAGCATTAAACGCTACAATAGAAGCTGCAAGTGCAGGAGAAGCAGGAAAAGGCTTTGCCGTTGTTGCTAATGAAATTAAAAATCTTGCAAATCAAACAGCTAAAGCAACAAAGGAAATAACTGACCAAGTTTTAGATATTCAAAGTAATATGAAAAATGGAATTTCAAATATAAATGAATTTACCCATATAATTGATAAAATTAATGATGTAAATGTTATGATTGCTTCTGCTCTTGAGGAACAATCAGTTACTGTTAACGAAATTGCTTCTAGTGTTGATACTACCTTGGATACAGTGAAATCAACAACAGTATCTATAGATAAGGCAAATACAAATATTCTAGAGTCATCAAAGAAATCAGAAAGTGTGGCTGTTGTAGTTAAAGATATTTCAAGTAAAACTGAAGATGGTAGTAAAAAAATGACTACTGTTCTTGAAAAGATTATAAGAATAAACAATAGTTCAAATAATTTACTAGAAAATTCTAAAAATGTTGATGATAGTAGTAATAGTATTGCTGAACTTGCAAATTTGTTAAATAAATCAATGTCTAAATTCAAAATTTAAAAATTTATTAATAATATTTAAATGACTAATATCACTTAATAAGTTAGCTTTTAATTGTTATTATTTTGTTTTAGGCGCAGTTTCTAACATGTTGATATAATTTATAATATTGTCTTGTTTTATTTAACAAGTTAAAGTAATACTTTAACTTATTAGCTTTTTTTAATAAAAAAAAACTTGATTTATATAATAAAGAAATTTTAAAACATTTATGTGATTAAAGGAGGAATAATGGTTACAATGCTTGATTTAGAACCTGTTAATGATGCAAAAATATTAGTTATAGGATGTGGTGGAGCTGGTGGTAATGCAGTTAATACTATGATTGAGTCAGAAGAAGTTGAGTTTGTTGATTTTGCAGTTGTAAATACTGATAGTCAGGCATTATCAAGAAATAAGGCTTCTGTTAGAATTCAAATTGGAGAAAGAACTAGAAGAGGACTTGGTTGTGGAGCTAAGCCTGAATGTGGAAAAGCCGCTGCTGAAGATGATGAAGATAAAATCAAAAATGTTTTAGAAGAACATGATATGGTTTTTATTACTGCTGGTTTTGGTGGAGGGACAGGAACAGGGTCTGCTGCAGTTGTTGCAAAGTTAGCAAGAGAGTTAGGAATTTTAACTGTTGCTGTTGTTAGTAAGCCTTTTGGTTTTGAAGGTAAAAAAAAGATGACTATGGCTGAGTTATGGCTTGATGATTTAAAAGATAATGTTGATTCATTAATTGTTATAAGTAACCAAAAAATTGTTGAAACATCTGGTGGTGTTAGTTTTTTAGAGGCATTTAAATTAGCAGATAATGTGTTAAAGTCTTCTGTTATGGGAATTTCTGAAGCGATAATGAGAGATGGCTTGGTAAATATCGATTTTGCTGATGTTAAAACAACCCTTTTTGAGTCGGGAGAAGCTTTAATCGGTTTAGGGTATGGCTCAGGTGATAATAAAGTTCTTGATGCAGTTAAAGCTGCAATTAATAATCCTCTTGTTGAAGGTTTATCCATAGAAGGTGCAGGAGCGATTTTAATTAACTATACTATAGGTTATGATACTACTCTAGATGAAGTAAATGCTGCTACTTATTTTGTAACAGAGCAAACTTCAGCTGATGTAAATGTTATTTTTGGAGTTATATTAGATTCTAACTTAGAAAATGGAGTACAAGTTACTGTTGTTGCAACTAAATTTGATGATATTACATCAGAAGTAGAAATAATTGAAGAGAGTAAAGAATTAGTTATTCCTGTGATTCCACAAGAAGAGGCTAAAATTATAGAAGAAAAAACTAAAGTGATTCTTGATACTGAAAAAGATGAAAAAGATATTCATTTAGGTGTAATGAAGGATAATGATCTAGGATATGGTCCAACTACAATTAGTAAAAAAAGTGATTCATCAAGAAGAATTAGACGAATTAATAAAAGAAAAATTACTAAAATGAATAAAGAAGACCTTGATATACCTACTTTCTTAAGATAAACATAACATTCCTATTGCTTTTATAAAAATAAAATGTACAATTCTTTTATTTGGGATAATGAATAAAGCACTATTATTTATAAAAAAAGATTTTTGGGAAGAAAGTAGTTATAAGTTTTCTTTTTTTATAAAAATTTTTAAAATATTTTTTGTATTGTCTGTGATTTTTTATTTTTCTAATTTTATTGAAAAAAAAGGATATTACCATAATAAAACTTCTTTATTTCAGTATTTATTTATTGGGCATCTTTTTTATCAGTTTTTAATATCAAATTTAAAGAAATCTAGTTCAAAAATAATAATGGAGCAATACAAAGGAACCCTAGAGCTTTTATTTAATTCATCTATTCATCCCTATGTATTAATGTTTTATAGTAATCTATATAATAGTATTTTTGACTACCTTTTAATTAATGTTTATATTGTTTTAGGAATTTCTTTTTTTAATTTGCCTTTAAATATTACAATATTGGGGTTTATACAATTTAATTTATCACTTTTGCTTGTTTATTTATATTTGTTTTCTTGGGGAATAATTGGAGCATCTATTACCCTAATTATAAAAAGGTCAGATCCTTTAACATCTGCTTTAATGTATTACTTTACTATTGCAGGCTCTTTGTATTTTCCTTCAAATGTTTTACCTAAATGGATTAGTTTTTTTAATATTTTTTTTCCTATATCCAAAGCTGTAAATTTAATAAGAAATATTCTATATAAAAATTTATTTAGTTTAAATGATTTTTTAATTATTCTTGTGCATTTTTTGATGATTTTAGTTGTTTCAGTAATATTATTTAATTTATCTATTAAAATTTCTAAAAAATACGGTTCTTTATCTACATATTAAAATAAGTCATTATTTCTTGAAATAATAATAACAATATAGTAAATTAATGAATAATAAATTTTTAAGGAGGATTTTTTGGTTAGTAGAGGAAATTGGGGCGGAAGATTAGGTTTTATTTTAGCTGCTGCAGGCAGTGCTATTGGTTTAGGTAATATATGGAAATTTCCATATATTACCGGGATTCATGGTGGAGGAGCTTTTGTATTGGTTTACTTGGTTTGTATATTGATAGTAGGGTTACCTATAATGATGGCTGAAATTTATTTTGGTAAAATGACGCAAAAAAGTCCTGTTGGTGCTTTTGAACATTTTGAAACGGAATCCAAAGGATTTTTTCATTATCATAGAGCTGGAAAAGCTATGAAGCCATTCTATTTAGTTGGTTGGCTTGGAGTGATTTCTGCTATTTTAGTGTTATCATTTTATTCTGTTGTTGCTGGCTGGGCATGGCATTATTTATATTTGAGTTTTAGTGGGTTTTCAGGTACAGATGCTGAAGTAACTTCTTTATTTGGAAAATTATATGTAAACCCGTATTTACAATTAGGGTGGCATACTCTTATGATGGGAATAACAGTATGGATTATTTCTAAAGGAGTCTCAAAAGGTATAGAGAAGGCAAGTAAGATATTGATGCCTATTCTATTTATAATACTTTTGGGATTAATGTTTTATGCTTTAACTCTAAGTGGAGGAATGAAGGCTGTAAAGTTTATGTTTTATCCAGATTTTTCAAAAATAGATGCAGAAGGAATTATTCAGGCTTTAGGACATTCCTTTTTTACACTCTCTTTAGGAATGGGAGCAATGATTACTTATGGTTCATATTTAAAAGAAGATGTTAATATTGTTAAATCAAGTATAATTATATCAATTTTAGATACTATTATTGCACTTGTTGCTGGAGTTATGATATTTTCAATAGTATTTTCTTATGGACTTAAAGCTGCGAGTGGTCCAAGTTTAATTTTTAAAACATTACCTGTTATTTTTGCTAAGATGCCAGGAGGACAAATTGTTGCAATTTTATTTTTTATATTGCTTATTTTTGCAGCTTTAACTTCTGCAATATCCTTATTAGAAGTAGCTGTATCTTACTTTGTAGATGAAAAAAATTGGACCAGAAAGAAGGCAACAATAATTTTAGGTTTTTTTATTTATCTATTAGGTATTTTATCTGCCGTTTCGTCTTTAAAAATTATGAATGAATCATATTTAGACTTTTTTGATAATATAACTACAAAATATTTTCTTCCAGTTGGTGGATTACTTACTATTTTGGTATTTGCTTATGGAATTGATCATAAATCTAAAATGGAAGAATTAGGCTTTAAGTCTTGGGTATATTTTTTATTTAACTGGACTATAAGAATTATTACTCCTGCTTTACTTATATTTATCATTTTAAACAAAATGGGCTTGTTTAAAATTTAGGAGATTTTATGAAAAGAGTAATTTTATTATTTTCTCCATATTTTCTTTTATACATTGATTTTAGTAAAATAGAACCTTCTCCATAATCAGAAATAGTAAATAAAAACCTAATTCAATTTACATTTTTGTTATACACAAATTTTATTTTTGTTGTAAAAATTGGAATTGTAATTAAGAATATTAAAATAATTTTCATAAACTCCTTTGAAATAGAAGTTTATTATTCTTCGAATTTGTTTATTAAAGTATTTAAGTCATCCCTCGAACCGATAACCGTTATTATATCTCCAATTTTTAAGCTAGTATAGCCATGAGACATAATTATATTATTTTTTCTTTTTATTGATAAAATGGATACTTCACTAGGTATAGAAAGTTCTCTAATTAATAAACCCGCTAAATCTTTATTTTTAAGCTCTATATCTATAGTATCTTTTTCATTATCTAAACCAAGTAATAAGGTAACAGCATTTCTTGACCTAACCATATGGTCTAAAAAACTTATCATTGCTAGTTTTGGCTCTATCGTTAAGGTGTTTATTTCTTTAAATTTTTCTAAATATTTACTTGTACTCACTGCTGATATTAAATTTTGTGTGCCCACATTCTCATAAATCCATTGTGCTATTTGATAGTTTATATTTTCTTTTGGGTGTAATAATAATATTGAATCACAATTACTCATTTCTATCTTTTTTATATTTTGTATTTGATAATTTTTAATTTGTATTACTTCAATATCATTTACGGTATGTTTTTTTAAACTTGTTACTATTTTTACATTCCAATTATGAAGTTTTAATTGTCTTGCCAGTTCTATTGATGTTGAATCAAGGCTAAAAATCATGGCATTATAAATCTTATCTTCATTGGCATGATTTTCATGGTGAAGATGGCTTTCTTTTACAAATTTTATTACCCATTTAAATAACGGAGGACCGACTATTTGATTAATTACAATAATTGCAATTATCATAGTTTCAAATTCTCTTCCCCAAGATGTAAATTCATGGGCAATAATTGTTGCTAGTCCAACTGCAACTCCAGCTTGTGTTAAATATGGCATCCAAGCAACAAAAGTATATTCTTTAGGATCTTTTGCAAGTTTTACGCCTATTATTCCTGCAATAAACATTGTTATAAGCCTAACAAAAAATAAAATTATTGCAATTTTAAAAACACTTAATAACACCTGAACAGAAAGAGAGGCGCCAATAAGAGTAAAAAATGTAATAAATACATAAGGGCTTATCTTTTCAAGTATTTCTTCAAATTCGTTACGGAATTCTGTATAGTTTGTAATAACAAAAGATGCAATAATTCCTATTAATAATGGTTCAACGGTAAATTTATGATGAATTAATATCAGCGAGTAATGTTCTATTTGATGAGCAATAAAGTATATTGAATATCCCATTAATAGCACAAAAAAAGTTTTAACTTTAAAGTGTAAATGCCTTTTGAACATAAACTCTAATATTTTTCCTGCAAAATATCCAAATAAAAAAGATGTTAATAGTTCTATAATAAGTATAATAAAAAATAATAAATTTATAGCTTCATTATTAATTATGTTTTTAGATATTGCAAAGGTAATTGCAAAAAGTATTATTACTAACACATCTTTAACAACTGTAACTCCCATTACTGTTTTAGTAAATGCTCCCCTTGCTCTCATTTCATTTATAACTGCAATTGCAGATGATGGAGAACGGGCCACAAAAATAGTTCCAAAAAGTGTTGCGATTGCTATTTTATGAGTAACGCTTAAAGGTTTCATAAAATCTATATATTCTGATATGAAAAATATAAAAATAGAACTTAGGAAAAATGTTATTAATAACTGAGATATTGTCATCCATTTTATACTGTTTATACGGCTTTTCAATTCTTTTAGATGAAGTTCTGCTCCTGCTGAGAATGCTATCATTGCTAGTGCTATTTCATTCAAAAATTGAAGGTTTTCAAGTGATTCCCCATGTAGAAAATCAAGGAGGGATGTTCCGGCAATTATTCCTGTTAAAATTAAACCTGTAATAAGAGGAAATTTTATTTTTTTTTGTAAATATTTAGCTATTTCATAGGCTGCAATTGCCACTAAAATAAAGCCTATTAGGTGTTTTAATATTAATAAATCCATAAGTCCATAAGTCCTAAATAAAAAGAATACTTATAACATATTTATTTGATTAAGTAAATTGCCAAGAGGGGGATAGTATTCGTTATTTTATAATTTTTGCACTAATTATAATTATATTTTTTTTAGGAACATTTCTGTAATAACCGAAACTTGTAGTTTCTATACTAGCGATTTTATCCAATACTCCGTAGCCTTTTATTAATTTTCCAAAAACAGCATATTTATTATCTAGGCTTTTAACATCTCCAAGGCATATAAAAAACTGAGTTGTTGCACTGTCGGGGTTATTTGTTCTTGCCATTGATAGAATTCCTTTTTTATGTTTTAAACCTTTAGCTATTTCAAGTTTGATAGGAGCTTTTGGTTGTTTTCTCTTCATTTGAGGGAAAAAACCACCACCTTGTATAACAAAACCCGGTATTACTCTATGAAAGATTAAACCATTATAAAAACCTTCTTTTACATAGGATAAAAAATTTTTTACCGTATTTGGAGCATCTTTTCCATAAAGCCCAACAAGCATATCGCCTTGATTAGTATGTAATAGTACTTTTGCTGTTATTTCAGGTCCTTTTTTTTCTTTTTGGGGAGGATTTTCTTGTACTTTTTTACAAGCAGTAAAAAATAACATAAATATGGAGATTATTAATATAAGTTTTTTCATATTACACCTTAAAATTTAAACTTTGGTTAAATTTTGCATGAAAAACACCTTGTAAAGGCGAATTCTATATTCGCCCTGCCACTTTGTGGCCAAGGGGTTTGTAATGCTTATAATAAATTATTCTATAACTGTAGCTTTTGTAATAATGATATCTTCTTTTGGAACATCTGCAAAATATCCAACTGTAGTTGTTGGAGTTGCTCCTATTTCATCTAAAGTGTCAATTCCTTCAAGTAATTTTCCAAAAACAGCATATTGATTATCTAAACTTGGAACTTTTTCTAGACATACAAAAAATTGACTTGTTCCACTGTCTCTAACATTGGTTCTTGCCATAGATAAAACACCTTTTTCATGAATTAAGCCTTCTTTAGTTTCTAATTTTATAGGTGCTTTAGTATCTTTTTTCTCCATTTTAGGATAAAAACCACCACCCTGTATAACAAAACCAGGAATTACTCTATGAAAAATCAAACCATCATAAAATCCCTCTTTTACATAAGATAAAAAGTTTTCTACTGAAATGGGTGCATCATTACCAAATAAACCAATAAGCATATCACCTTTTGTTGTTTCCATTTTTACCTTTGCTGTCACTTCTGTCATTTCTTCTCCTACTAATAATTGTGCATAAATCGTTCATTCTTTTAGATGTGGCAGTGCCACATCTCTACTGAAGTATAAATCGCTAGCGATTTATACTTCTATATCATAATCACACTCATTTTCAAGGTATTTTTTTATTTTTTTCTTGATTTTTACCTCAATTTGCCTAATTCTTTCTCTTGAAAGCCCTAATCGTTCTCCTAATTCTTGTAGTGTTTTAGGCTCTTCTGCAATTAATCTTTCATCATAAATAATTTTTTCAATATCTGTTAAATATTCATAAGCCTCTTTTATTTTTTCACTAACTAATTTAGCTTGTTCTTTTATTATAGTTTTTTCTTCTATATCAATAATATTATCATCTGAAAGCATATCCATATGTGAATTTTCTCCATCATAGGATATTTTAGCATCTAGTTGGAAATCTTTAGCAGAAAGCCTTTTATTCATATTTACAATTTCTTTGTTTTTGACATTAAAATTTTCTGCAAGTTGTTTTACATTTTTAGTTGACAGCAACATTATGTCGTTTTTTCTCATTTCTTCTTTGAGTTTAAAAAATAGCCTTTTCTGTGCTTGAGTTGTACCAACTTTTATTAGTGACCAGTTATTTATAATATAGTTTTTAATATAAGCTTTTATCCACCATACTGCATAGGTAATTAATCTGAATCCCTTATCTTTATCAAACTTTTTTACAGCCATTATAAGGCCATAATTTCCTTCTTGTATTAAATCTGTGAGTCTAAAACCGTAATTTTTATATTGATATGCAATTTTAACAACAAATCTTAGATTTGAATTAATTAGTTTTGCTGCTGCTTCAGGGTCTTTATCTTCTTCTAGGCGCTTAGCTAACTCATATTCTTCTTCTTTAGTAAGTAAATTATATTTATTAATTTCTCTGATGTAAGTATCTAATTGATCATACTTTTTAGGTAAATTTTTCATACTACTACTTTTTAATATCAATTTTTTTAGGTTCTTTTTCTACTTTTGTTTTAGCTTTAGGATTTATTTTGCTCTCTAAAGATGCATTTACTTTAAATTCAACTCTTTTACATATTTTATCAGTACAAACACCTAGAACAACAGTGGCGTCTAAGTTATTTTTGCCTTTATTAGTGACTTTTACTGGTATTTCAAATAGTAATTCAGTTGACTTTAACACTTTTGCATCTTTTTTCTTGTATTTTGTTTTCTCAAACTGCAAGATACTCGCTTTGGGCTTAAATGATACTGGAAATCCATCATTTATGTGCCAACCTTTTTTAGGAATAGCTTTTACAACTATTTCTGCATTTTTACCATTTTCAAAATTAACAGTAGCTTTAAATTGTTCTGTATCTTTTTTAAAAATTTCACCAGCAAATATGACTGACGAGCTTACAAGTAAGAATACTAATACTAATTTTAACATAAAGTTCTCCAAAAAATTAACAACTAACTGTATAGACTTATATTATATAACAATATTCAATAGATTTTATTCTATTTTATATTAATATTAAATTTAAACGGTGAATTATATGTGTAACATAGATTGCTATCACAATATCCGAATTTTAAATTTCCTTTTAATTCTTGTTTCCCTTTTGTTTCACATTTTGATTTTAACTCAAAAACTAAATGCTTTTCATCAAGTTTTTTAGTGTCTTTATTTTTATATTTTTTCTTATCGAATTTAAAGCAACTATCTTCAAATGAAATACTTAAAGGAAATCCCGTGTTAATATGTTTGTCTTTTTTAGGGATTGCAGTAACGGTAAATAGAAAGTCTTCAGTTGAGGATAATTCATTTTTAAAATTAAATGTAAGCTCGTAAAACTCTTCTTTTATTGATTTAGCATCTAGTTTATGATTATGCTTTTTTTCAACTTTTTGTGAGTTTTTAGTTGTGTCATTCTTTTTATTTATTGAATTTGTTGTTTTCGTTTTAGCATTTTGAGCATCTTTTTTAGTACATGAAACTATAAAAAAACTTACAAATACTAATAAAATGGCAATTCTAGACATATTTCTCCTTATATGGGTAACCGTTCTTCCCTTTGTTCTTTAATTTTGTTATTCTCATCAACAAATATAACTGTTGGTTTATAATTTTTTAATTCTTCTTCTGAATAAGATGCAAAAGAAGCGATAATAACCAAGTCACCTTTATCAAATTTATGAGCAGCTGCCCCATTTATACAAATAGTCCCACTATTAGCAGGGCCTAAAAGAGTATAAGTTTCTATCCTTTGACCTGTAGTAACATTCCAAATTGCAACTTTTTCATAAGGTAATAAGTCTGCAGCCTTTAATAGATTTTCGTCTATAGTAATACTTCCTTCATAGTTTAAGTCTGCATCAGTAACTGTAGCTCTGTGTATTTTAGATTTAAACATTTTTCTATACATAAAAACTCCCATAACGAGTATAGTCTTATTAGCATTTTTTTTATTTTATTTCAAGAGAAGTTGAAAATAATTAATTATGTAAGTAATGTTCAAGTTGAGTTATAACAAATTTTTGAGTAATAATTATCTTAAATTTTTAATAAAACTAAGTATTTCAGGATATTTTTGATATTCTATGTAAGTTCTTTCCATTGATTCTTCAACTGCTTTTTTAAGCTTTGTATTTTTAGTAACAGATTTACTTGGTGTGCCGTCCCAAACATCGTTAGTTCCCATATACATTGCTCCCATTCCGTTTAATAATCCAGAATCCCATGATAATTGGTACATATCATTAAAGCAATCAGTACTTGGCTTTTGAGTGGGATTTGCTATCCATTCAAACATAATCTTTTCACCACATGTTGTACCTTGACCATAATTTTGTATCATTTCATTTGTGTAAGATGAACCTGTTATGCCATGAGGAGTTTGTGGAAATGTAAGAAAATACTGGTGGTCTTTATTTAAAAATTCTTTACTTGGTAATGCTATTTCAAGAGCCGTTTGCGGGTCAAGTGTTCCATTCATCATTAAAACTGGAGTATCAGTATCTGGTAGGTTATTTAAATAACCTGTATCTCCATATTCATTCCAATGACCACTATTCTTCATGTTATACATATCTAAACCATTGCCTGTATTAAATAATGAGTCATTAAATACTTGTGTAATTTCTTCCTCTGTTCTACCATACCATAATTCACCAAATACAATATTATAATAAAGAATACTATTATTATTCATTTCATCTTCTGTAACAAAAAAAGAATCTAGTTTTTTACCTCGCATACTATATAAATTTTGTATTAATTTAGCTAATGCAGCTTTATCTCTTTCTTCACATCTATTTAACCTATATAATACAGGTGGAATAAGCATTCTTGCATAAAAATTCATAAGCATAGTTGTTAAAAATGTTTGAGCATCTGCTTTTTTAAATGGACCATATCCAAAATCACAAGGAGCTGTATTTATTTTATTTAATACTTCCATTGCTGCTTCTTGAGGTGTTTGTTCTGTATTTGTATTTATTAAATTCATTTTTGTATTACAAGTAGTATCATTTTTACAAACATCTAAAAATTGATGCCCAACTAAGTCAGTCCATTTACTATAATCATCCATATAACAATTTTTTAATGTGCATATTGAATCTAAAATAACACCATCTGCTTGGTAAGGAAAGATTGTTAAATATCTCTCTGCCCAATAAGTACCATAAGAAACACCATACAAAAATCTTTTTTTATTGGGCTTTTTTAACATTTCTATTAAAAAACCTACATCTTTAGCTGCGTTAGTTGTAGAATATTGAAGTAAATCATCTCCCATGTTAGTTGCTAGTTCTTCTGTGCATTGTCTAAAGAGTGCAGGTTCTGTAATTTTACTTTCTTGACTACAAGTTAGCCTCGATGAGTTTGCAACACCTCTATGATCTAAAGAATAAAAATCATAATCAGGGTATTTTTGAGTATATTTATCAAAATAATATTTTGAAAATATTGCACCACTTCCACCAGGTCCACCCTGTAAAAACCAAATTTGTCCTTTTGAGTTTCCTGAAATTGCTTTATGTCTGTAAATAAAGATATCTACCGTTTTATTATCATCTGAATTATAATTTAAAGGTAGTTTTATAGTTGCACATTCTGCATTTGTACTTAAATATGATGGACAATTGGTTGACCAATTTACGCTAGGATAACTTTTACATTCCTTACTTGCTGTACAGTATTGTCTTTCAGTGCAATCATTAGCAGCTAAACATCTACCAGGAGTAAGAACACAAGTATTGGTTGTTTCTACATAGGTTTCCCATTGGGCACAAGATGCTGGAGTAATACATTTATTATCTTTACATACATCACCTGAGTTTATGCAATCTATTGTTTCATTGCATGCACCCTTTTCTGTTATTTTGCATTTGCCGTTAGTGCATGTTTCCCAACTATTACAAGCAGGGCTACAAGTTTTTTCGCTATTACTATCACTTCCACATGAGATTGTTAGAAATGAAGACAATAGTAATATTAATAAGATTATTAATTTATACATTTTTCTCCTACAAAAAATATATTTATACATCTTAATTAAATTATATGCAATTATTTTCTTATTCTTGACAAAGATAGTATGATACTATAATATAATACATGATTTTTAGAGGTTATTAATGGAAGAGTTGCAAAAAATTTCAGTGAAAGATTTCTTTTTACAAGTAAAAAACATGGTGATATCACCTAAAAACGCTCTTAAAGATATGGGTAATGAAGGAAATTATAGCTCTGTTGCTGTGCCACAGATATTTTTATCTATGGTTCTTGTTCCTATTGCTATATTTATTGCATTGTTATTTAATGTAATAGGTGGCAGTGGAATAGGTATTGGTGATGTTTTTGGACCTTGGTTGATCTTTTCAGGTTCAATAATGTTTTATTATTTACTCATTACTTGGGGAGTATCAAAACTATTATGGATGCTTAAGGATTCAACAGGATTTGAGGGAACACAAGAAAAGTTTAATCAAATTATTGTATTAACATTTTCTGCTTTTTTTATTGGTAATTCAATATATTGGTTACTAACATTTATTGATGCTTTAGTGAAAATATCTAGTTTTTTAGCTCCTGTTCTTGGATCTATTGCAGCTGGATATGTGTTGTTCCAAGGTTTTAGTAGTGATTTTGAAGTAGCTGAAGATAAAAAGCCTATTTTTGTTGGAATTATGGTTGCTATTCCTGCAATTTCATTAATATTGTTTCACTTGTTAACAGGTGGAGCAAAAACTCTTTATTTACTGATTGCTGCTTCAAAATTTGGCGGAATGATGTAATTCTCATATACTTTCTTAAATTTATTTTAAGAAAACGAATATTTATTAGTGTGGGCAAATTTGAAGAAATAATTGGTGGCTCCAATAGGTGAATAAAGAAATGATGGCTATGCAACCCCGTATGGATGTTAAAATTAACGCTAAATTCAATTATAAAAAGGGGGGCTTAAGAACTATAGAAGGTGTTATAAATACTAACTTAAGCGTTCAAGGAATGAAAATGGATGTTTATTCTGAAATTAAAATGGAAAAACAAAGCAAATAATCTAAAATATGTTCAAATACTTTAGGAAATATGAATAACTTATTAAAAATATCAAAAATAGAAAAAAGATATAATAAAAATACTGTATTAAATGATATCTCATTTGAAATTCCTAATGGATCAATTGCAGGGATAATTGGGCCTAATGGGGCAGGGAAGTCAACTGTTTTAAATATTATTACAGGTTTTGAAACATTTAATAATGGCGAAATACTCCTAAAAAATGAAAAGATATACTCTTTTGAAGATAAAATGAGTAAATTTTCTTATATGCCAGAAAAATTAGATATATATCCGGAGTTTTTTGTTAAAGATTTTATATATTTTATTCAGAAAACGACTAAATATGAAAATAATGAATTACTAAAAAAGTTAAATTTGTTTTCTGTCCAAAATAAAAAAATAAAGACACTTTCTAAGGGCTATAAACAAAGATTAAAACTCTTTTTAGCTTTAAATAATAATAAAAAAATTGTAATTTTAGATGAACCGTTTGATGGTTTTGATCCTATACAACTTATGGATATTTTAGAGTTAATTAAGTCGGAGAATAAAAATAAAGATAAAACATTTTTAGTGTCAATTCATCAGCTTTATGATGCAGAAAAAATTTGTAATTACTATGTACTGTTAAATGAAGGATTTGTTATTGCACAGGGAAATATAAATGATTTAAGAGAACAATTTAATATTACTGGAAGCTTAGAAAGTATTTTTATAGAGGCATTAAAATGAGGAGTTTCTATTTATTATTACTTAAAGAGATTAAAGAAATATTTTTTTCAAAAACAACAGCGTTATTTTTGATTATACTTTCTTTTATGATAGGATATAGTTTTTATTCGGCAGTTTCTCTTTACAGTAATGCAAGTGTTTCTGCCATTAATAATCCTCTTTATGCTACTGGTTTTGAGCCTAATATAGGTGTTTTTGTACCAAGCTTTGGAGGATTGTTTTTACTTTTTTCATTGTTTTTGCCATTTATAATAATTCCATTAATTAGTTTAGAGAAAGAGCAAAATACTATGAGTATTTTAGTTCAAATTCCGTTTAGTTTTAATAAAATTTTATTATCTAAATTTATAGCTAGTTTTTTGTTTTTAATATTCGTTTTTTTACTAGAGACTCCAAGTTTAATCATCTGGAAAATTTATGGTGGCCATATTCCATGGACTGAGTTTTTATTATTAAATTTAGGTTATTTATTTTATGGTATTTTTATTATTTCCATATCAATATTTTCGGCCTCAATTTTTAAAAGTACGGCTTCAGCATCGATTTCTTCAATTTTGATTGTTATAATTTCATGGATAATAGATTTTGGAAAAGATATGAATATTTCGCCACTAATTTTGACAATTTCTAATTGGACAACTACTAGTAGATTAAATTTTTTTGAGCAAGGGATATTTTCATTTTCATCTATAGTTTATTTTATTGTTTTATTTTTATTTTTTATATTTCTCTCCCGCTGTTTTTTAGATATTAAATTTAGAAAAAAGTATATCCTTTTTAGCATAATAACGGCATTTTTAGGTATTATTACTATATTTTACTTTAATTTTAACATAGATTTAACAGAGAGTAATAGAAACTCATTTCCTAAAAATATAACCAATGCCCTTTTGAAAACTCCTAAAATAACTATTGATATATATATGAGACGAGAAGATTCAAGATTTAAAGATTATAAAGACAGTTTTTTAGATAAATTATCATTAATAAAAAGAAATGTTGAAGTAAATTTTATGAAAGGAAAGGAGTTAAAGGATAAATATGGTCTTTTTGTATATAAAATTAATAATAAATTTCAAAAAACATATTCTAATAGTGAAGAAGAAATCTTTCCAATTATTTTTAAATTATCAAATATTAAACTTCAAAAAATAAAAGAAAGCGATAAATATCAAGGCTATCCATTAATTGTAAAAAAGGCTAGGTTAAATATTATCTCTTATGTTTATTATTTATTTGTTCCATTGCTATTTTTAATTTTTTATTTTACTCGTATAAAATTTAGAGCCTCAAAAAATTGAGTTTTTACATTTTTTATCCGAAATTTGCAATATACAATAAATAGTATTACAATAAGCTGTAGATTTTATTGGAGTTATTATGAAGAGAATATTTGTAGTTTTAATGTTATTATTAGCAATGCTTGCTTGTGGAAAAAATACAGAACAAGATAAAAAAAATTCTTTAAAAAAAGATGGTGCTAATTTGGTTGTTAAAAGTAAAATCATTGCTAAAAATGAATTAAAAAAACAGGAGGGTAAAACTTCTGTAAAAGAAAATGTAAAAACAAAGGATACTAATAAACTGAAAAAGAAAGATAATCTCCAAAAAGCTGATTTTAATTCTGATGTATTTGCTGCTCCAAGTAAAAAATTTAGTAATTTCGTTGGAAAATGGCATATTGATAAAGATGCTAATAATTTAGTTTTTGCTGTTGATGGAAGAAAATGGAAGCAAGGGCTTATGGCAAAAGGAATTGCTCAAAAGGCTAAAGCAATGTATGGTAAAAAATATGCAAAATTTCTAGATAACTTACAGGCGTACAAATATTTTCCTTTAACTATTTATAAAAATATCAAAGAATTTAAAAATGGTGAAATAACTGTAAAGTTCAAGGCAATTAGTGGTAGAATTGATCAAGGTGCAGGTATTGCATTTAACATCAAGGAAAATGGTGATTATTTAGTTATAAGGGCAAACCCTCTTGAAGAAAATATTGTTCTATTTAAAATGGAAAAAGGGCATCGCTCTTCTGTTCAGTGGATTAAAAATATACCTCATAAATCACATAAGTGGTACACTTTAAGGGTTATTATAAAGGACAATCATGTTTTGGGGTTTTTAAATGATAAAAAATGTATTGATTATAAACATAAATCTGTAATTAAAGGAAAAATTGGATTGTGGTCAAAAGCTGATTCCTATGTTTTCTTTGATGATTTTACTGTTAAAAGTGAGTAATGAATAATTTTTTTTCTTTTCTTTTTTCATTATTAATCCTTTTTTTATCCTTAAATGTTTTGGGTAATGATAAACTAAAAATAAACTACGAAGTTGTAAATATTTATCCCCATGATATAAATTCTTTTACCGAAGGTTTGTTTTTTTATAATAATCAATTATTTGAAAGTAGTGGTGCTCCTGATACATTGCCTTTGACAGAATCTGTTTTAGGTGTATTAAATTTGAAAACAGGTAAACTTGAAATCAAGATTAAACATGATAAAAAAATATATTTTACAGAGGGAGTTGCATATTTAAAAAATAAGATATATCAGCTTACATATAAAAGTCAGGTGTGTTTTGTATATGATGCTAAAAGTTTAAAAAAAATTAAAGAGTATAGATATTTAAATAAAGAAGGCTGGGGCTTGACATCAAATGGTAAATATTTAATTATGAGTGATGGTTCTTCTCTCCTATATTATATTGATACACTTAACTTTAAAACAGTAAAAACTTTAAAAGTAACATATAAAAATAAAACTATAAAAAACCTTAATGAGTTAGAATATGTTAACGGTTTTATTTATGCGAATATATGGCTTACAAATCTGATTGTAAAAATTGATACAGAAACAGGAAATGTAACTGGATTAATTGATTTAACTCCTTTAAAAAAAATGTCTCTTCAAAAAAATGATAATTCCCAAGAAACAAATGGTATTGCTTATGATAGTAAAACAGATACTTTCTTTGTAACAGGAAAATTGTGGCCTTATATTTTTCAGATTAAGCTTAAAAAGTTGTAGGCTATTATAATTGGGTATGGTTCACTACCTATGTATTCTTTTTAATAGACTTTAACTAGCTGTTTATTTTAAAAAATTAACATTTGACAATCAGTTGTAAATAAAGTAAATAAATATAGTGTTGTTTTGAGGTAATATGAAAAGAATAGATAGAAAAAATATTGCAATTATATTAAATAATAATGCAAGAAATGTTAATCATGATATTAAAGAACAAGTTGAAGAATTAATTCCTAGAAATAATATCTTTTATACTAACTCTCTTGAAGAAGCTGATGCTACAATTGCTAAAATATTAAATTCTCATTATACTCATATTTTTACTGGTGGTGGAGATGGAACTTTAGTATATTTTATTAATAAAATGAAAGAAATTAAAAAGAAAGCAAAAATTAAGAAAAAATTACCTGCAGTTGGAATTTTAAGGCTCGGTACAGGTAATGCAGTTGCGATTTATACTAATTCTGGTAAAAAAATAGCAGATGATTTAGACACTGTTTTAAAAGGTGGCGCATATAAAACGGATACCGTTGATTTTATAAAAATTGATGACAAATACTTTACTTTTGGTGGATTTGGGATAGATGCATTGATTTTAAACGATTATGATATGATGAAAAAAATACCAAATAAAATACTTAGATATCCATTTTTGGGTTTAAAGGGGTATTTCTTTTCTGGATTGGCTATAACTTTACCTAAAAGTTTTTTTTTAAAATCTACAATAATTGAAATTTATGCAAATGATGAAGATGTTTATGAAGCATCCATGGTGGAGGGGTTTAAAAAACTAAAAGTTAAAAAAGGTGATTTAATTTATAAGGGGCCTTTTACTGTAACTGCCATTGGAACAACTCCTTTTTATGGTTATGGATTGAAAATTTTACCGTTTGCAAATAAAAAGAAAGGTTACTTTCAAATGAGAATAATGGATATACCGCCTCTTTTAATGGGATATAAAGTTCTTAAAGCTTGGAATGGTATATATATTAGTGATGATATTCATGATTTTTTGTTTAAAGATGTTACTGTAAAATTTTCAAAGCCCGCTCCGTTACAAATTGCTGGTGAAGCTGCTGGTTATAAAAAAGAAGTCAGAATTTCTTTAAGTAAAGAAAAAATAGATTTTATTAAATTTGAGGATTAGTAACTCCTTTAACACAACTTAGGAATAAAATGTTAGAAAATATAAAATCACCTAGTGATTTAAATAAATTATCTGTAAAAGATTTAAATAAATTATCCGAAGAAATAAGAGATGTAATCATTAAAGTAATAAAAAACAATGGTGGACACTTAGGGGCAAGTTTGGGGACTGTTGAGTTAATTGTTGCATTACATAAGGTTTTTAATTGCCCAAAAGATAAAATTATTTTTGATGTGGGACATCAAGCTTATGCTCATAAATTGTTAACAGGCAGATTTAAAAATTTTGATACAATAAGAGTAAAAGATGGGCTTAGTGGTTTTACTAATAAATTTGAGTCTATTTATGATAGTTTTACTGCAGGACATGCAGGGCCATCTATTTCTACAGCATTGGGTTTAAAAGAAGCATTAAAATTAAAAGGTGTAGAAAACAAAGTTATTGCTGTTATTGGTGATGGGGCTGTGAGTAGTGGAATTAGCTTAGAAGGGCTAAATAATGCTGGTAGTTCTAAAAATGATTTAATAATAATATTAAATGAAAATCAAATGTCTATTTCTGAAAATGTAGGAGCATTGTCTAAATGGCTTTCAAATGCGATTACAGGACCAACTTATCATTCCTTTAGGAAATCTGTTAAAGAGTTTTTAAGCTCAAAAGGTAAAATTGGAGAAAAGTTGCTAGATTTAGCACATAAAATTGCAGATGGAACTTATGCGGCTATTACTCCAGGAGTCTTTTTTGATGGAATGGGGTTTCAATATATTGGGCCAATTGATGGGCATAATATTGATGAATTAATTGAACACCTAGAAGCTTTAAAAGGCTTGAATGAGCCAGTTTTATTGCATGTAATAACTCAAAAAGGAAAAGGTTATACTCCATCTGAAGATGACCCAAGAAAATACCATGGAATATCATCTATTGAGTCTAAAAAAACAAAAGGAGTAAGCTGGACTAATATAATTTCTGATTCAATGATAGAGTTAGCTAAAAAATATGATGATGTTGTTGCAATAACTGCAGCAATGCCAGATGGAACAGGGCTTAGTAAATTTTATAAGTATTTCCCAAATCGTTTTTATGATGTAGGTATTGCAGAACAACATGCTGTGGCATTTTCAGCTGGACTAGCAGAAGGAGGTATGAGGCCTTTTGTTGCTATATATTCAACTTTTTTACAAAGAGCTTATGATCAAATATTTCATGAAGTAACTTTACAAAATCAACCTGTGGTGTTTTTAATAGATAGAGCAGGGCTAGTTGGTGAAGATGGAGCTACACACCATGGAGTTTTTGATTTGTCATATTTAAGGATATTTCCAAATTTAATAATTATGATACCCAAAGATGGTAGAGAGCTTGCTGATATGCTATATACTGCTTATCATTATAAAGAAGCTCCTATAGCGATTAGGTATCCAAGAGGAAACCTTCCTTACTTGACAGCTAAAAGAGCATGTAAAAAAATTAAAATTGGTAGTTTTACAGAAGAGCTTAACTATGGTAGTGATTTTTTGATTTTAGCAAGTTCTTGGCTTAATAATGAGTCTAAAAAGGTAATTGAAAAGTTAAAAAATGATAATATTGCTAATGGAAAATTAGTAAATGTTAGATTTATAAAACCCCTTGATAGCAAATTGTTACAAAAGGAGTTTAAAAAATATAAAAAAATAATAACTATAGAAGAAAATACTATTATTGGAGGAATGGGCTCTGCTATTTTAGAATGGGCAAATGATAATGGTTTTAAAAACGATATTTTAAGACTTGCAATTCCCGATGAATTTATAGAACATGGAACTCAAAAAGAGCTTAGAAAGATAGTAAAATTAGAAGAAAATGAAATTTATAAGCAAATTAAAGGTTTTTTATCATGAATAGTAAAGAATTAATAAAAATATTAAATCAAAAAAAATTAATAAAAAAAATAGTTTTAGCCAATGATTTTGACATATCATCTATAGAGATTGATTCTAGAAAAATAGTTGAAAACTCTATTTATATTGCAATAAAAGGATATTCTACAGATGGGCACAACTTTATAGAGTCTGCTATAAAAAAAGGTGCTAAATTAATTGTTTGTGAAAACTTAGAAGATACTTTAGTTGATGGAGTAAACTATATTCAAGTTGAAAACTCTAGAAAAGTAGAAGCTATAATTGCAAATATATTTTATGAAAATCCAACTCAGAATATGGATGTTATTGCAATAACAGGAACAAATGGAAAAACTTCAACAACTTATATTTTAGAATCTATTTTACAAGAGATGGGTATAAAAACAGGTGTAATAGGAACTATAGGTTACAAAATAGGTGATAAATTAATGAATTTGAATAACACAACGCCCGATTCTCTTGAATTGATGCAGATATTAAACACAATGAATCAAGAAAATGTTAAAGTAGTTATTATGGAAGTGAGTTCTCATGCTTTAAGTTTATATAGAGTTTATGGGCTTAACTTTAATATTGTGGCATTTACTAATTTAACACAAGACCACTTAGATTTTCATAAAGATATGAACGATTACTATTATGCTAAAAAATTATTATTTACCGAATATTTAGATAGCTCGAATAAAAAAAATAAAAAAGCTCTAATAAATATAGATGACAAATATGGAGAAACTCTATTCAATGAATTAAATTGTGAAAAATACTCTATGTCTGTAAATAGTAAAAATGCAGATTTTTTTCTTAATAATTATAATCTCCAAATTGATAAAACCGAATTGGAAGTTAATGATAAAGATAAACTTAATATAAAAACATCTTTAATAGGTGAATATAATTTATATAATATCTTAATGGCAATATCTATTGCAAAACTATACAAGGTTGATAATAAAAATATACAAAATGCACTTTTAACTATAAAACAAGTTCCCGGAAGGCTAGAACAAGTTGCTAATAAAGCAATTTTTATAGACTATGCTCATACCCCCGATGCCGTAGAAAAGGTTACCAAAACACTCAAAAGCCTTACAAAGGGTAAATTAATCACTGTTTTAGGTGCAGGTGGAGATAGAGATAAAACTAAAAGACCTTTAATGGCTCTTGCTGGAATAAAAAATAGTGATTTTGTGATATTAACATCAGATAATCCACGAACAGAGGACCCCGAAATGATTTTAGATGACCTTGAATTACCATTAAAAAAAGAAAATAAAGGAAGATATTATGCTAGAATTGTAAATAGAGCAAATGCAATAAAAAGAGCAGTAGAAATGCTTGAGGTTGATGATGTTTTAGTTATTTGCGGTAAAGGTCACGAAAATTATCAAATAATTGGTAAGGAAAAAGCTCATTTTTCTGATTATGAAGAAGTTTTAAACACATTACAATTGATTTATTAATTGTTTATACCGAATGCTAATTAATAGCTTATCATATTTTTTTATGATTTTAGTATTTTTTGAGGTAATATGATAGAAAAAAAAGAAATTACTATTGAATTTGATGAATTAGTACCAGAAGTTATAAGAAATCTTAACAGAAAGGAAGATGCTTGGGTTTATCAAAAATTAGTTAAAAAATTTGTAAAAAATATTCATGATTTTGAATCTTATGATGAAATATTTGAAGTAATTGCTTTAAACCCTAATACATCCATTGAAACATTGCATTTATTAAAAAAATTTGAAGACGAAGATGTCAGAGAGAATGTAGTATTAAACCCAAATACTCCAACTAGTATTTTAAAAAAGTTATTAAAGGATAATTCACCTTATGTAAGAATGGCCTTACTAAAAAGAGAAGATCTTAGCACCGAGTTTATTGAAGCTTTATTTAATGATAATGGTTTATATCTCGATGACGACGATGATGAATATGATGATGATTTTAATTCTACCCTTGAAGAATTAGAGCAATTAACAAATGAGCTAAAATCAGTAATTGATGATGATGAATACTATTATGAAGATGAGGATGAAGATGATGAATATGGTTATGGGGAATATATGGAAGATGATATAAGTTCTGAAATAAAAACTTTAATTGCATCTAATGATAAAACTCCACTTACCATTTTAAAACAACTTTCTAATCATGAAGACGAAGATGTTAGAGAGGCTCTTGCAATGAATAAAAATATAGACTTTTTAACACTAAAAAAATTATCAGAAGATGGCTCAGATGAAGTTAAAGCTGCAATTTTATTAAGAAATGATGGTGATTTAAAAATAAAACTTTGTATAGATAAACATATTGAGTGGATTAATAGATAATTACTGTGAATTTTCTTTACAAAACACCTGAATCTATTATGTTCTCCATTTGTAGCACTATTTGTTTAATGCTGTATTAAGTATAGGTCAAATCGTAGTTATTAAAACTATACTCTCCATTTGTTTAATTCTTAATTTAATTTGATTATTTTCAACTAAATAGCTGTTACCATTAAATATGTTAAATAAATAAGTATTATTATCTAAATTTAAATTATCTAATTGGAGCTCAATATCTATATCTTCTCCTGTGTTTACTATTACGATTATAAAGTCTTCTTCATCTTTTTTGTAATATGCCCAAGTATTTTCAGTTAAAAAAAGAGTTGTGAAATTTTTAGATTTTGTAGAATTGTGTTTGTTTCTCAAATTGGTTAGTTTTTTAAATTTTTGTAATGTATTTGTTTGTAATTCTGTTAGGTCAGGGGCAAAAATCATCATTCTACGATTGTCAGGGTCATTTGCTCCAGGAAGTCCAAATTCATCCCCTTGATATATAACGGGAATATCTGGAAGAGTGAAGAGTAGTGTTTGGGTCATTGTCAATTTTTTAAATGCTGTAATGTTATCAGGTGTTGTAACTTCATTTCGCCAAACTCTTTCATTTGCAAGGCTTCCTCCATTTGTTTGATTAGGTGTAAAATCATTATTTGCGATACTTATTGCTCTTGCTAGGTCGTGATTTCCGATAAAGTTTCCCATAATGGCATCTTTATAATATTTATTTTGAAATTTTGTTATGTTTTTTATTAAAAATTCTTCAAACTCAATGAAACTTTCATTTTGTAGTAAAAAAGTTCTAGATAATTCATGAAACAAAGGGAAGTTAAATAATCCTGTTAATTTATTTTCTCCTAAGTATTCTCCAATAATATCAAAAGCAATGTCATTTTCTACTTCGGAAGTAAAGTTTTCTCCTATAGTGTAAAATTTTATACCTGTTGTTTCTAGTTCTTTTTTTATATAGTAATTAAAATTTTCTGTGAATTCAGGAATCATTAATCTTACTGCATCTATTCTAAAGCCGTCAACATTATATTCTTTTGCAAGCCAAATTAAGTGATTTATTACAAACATAGTTGCATCATTATTTTTGTGATTAATATCAGCTAAATATCTATTAAACCAGCAGACTATTGGTTGTTCCCAACCACAAATATATGGGTTTTGGTTTTTATCAAGATGAAACCAGTTTTGTGCATTGTAGTTTTGCCACATATAACTATCCGTATGAACATGATTGGGTATTACATCAAACAATACTCTGATGTTTTTACTATGTGCTTTGTTTATAAGTTCTGTTAATTCAGTTTTTGTTCCAAAATGAGGCTCAAGTGGAGAGTTAATATTATCTAGGTGTTGAAAATCAGTGTATCCTGTTGCAATAGGCCAGTACGAATGATAGGGAGCATAGTATCGGTTATCGTTACCCATTCCTTTTCCAGCCTTACTAGTATTTAAAATAGGTGAGCTTAACCAAATAGTATTTATTCCTAAATTTGTAAAATAGTTATCATTAAGTTTTTGTATTATACCTGTATAATCTCCACCCTGCCAATTTGCTTTTTTATCTATGTTTAGTATGGGGGCATCATTGTTTAGATTTCCATTCTTAAATCTGTCTGTCATAATTTGATAAATAATTGCATCTTTCCATGAAAATTCTTTGTTTTCAATCCATATCGGAATAAAAAGAGACTTAGACGCTAAACCTAATTTATCTCTTATTTTAAAGAGATATGTGTATTTTCCTTTTTTTATATTTTTTTTATTTATGTGAAATTTTTTGTCTTTATACAAAAAATCATTGGTAATTTTATCATTTAAATAAATTTTACTGTTTTTTAAATCTATGCTGTTAATACCCGAATATTCAACAGTAAAACTATATGAATTTTTATCTTTTTGAAATCTTTTTAGTTTAAGATGGGGATATTTGCAATCTTCAACAGTCAGTTTACTTGATTTTATATCATCTTTGTAAATTGTAAGTTGATTATTTTTATCAAAATACCGCTTTTTATCTTTTTTAGAATAAAATAAATAACCATAATTACCAGGGGGTAAACTTAACGAAGTTTCCCACTGAAAATTTTTGTATTCCATTGGGCTTGTTAATGTCCAGTTATTAAAATCAGCTAACAGATAAATTTGAGCATTTTTAGGGAAATTGGCAGTAATATTTATTTTAGGGCATTCAAATATTTCATTTTTTTCTGATGAACAAGAAAGGATAAATAGTGATATTAAAACTTGTATCAAAAGTATATTCATATTTACATTTTTTATCATTCAAACTCCAAAAGTTATAATTATAATAATATGATTTGCATAAATTTGCAATTTTTATATTGTGAAATAGTTTTTTCTTGCGAATCAAGAAATATAAGTTATAATAAAATGGGGGATATTGTAACTAAAGATTTTAGAACAAGGAGGGAAAATTTATGATAACAGTAACTATTGTTTTGATTGCTCTGTCTAGCTCCTCCTTGGGAACGGGATTATTGTAACTAAAGATTTTAGAACAAGGAGGGCTATGTATTTAGCACCATTAAATTATGATAGATTCTTTAAAAAAGTATTTGGGCAAAAGAA
>JAMOQH010000182.1 GCA_027064085.1 bacterium
AGGATATGTGGGTAGATGTTTTTGGGTATATGCCTCATGTAGAAGAAAATGCAGAGAAATTATTTGATTTTAGGTATTAATTTGTGGGCATTCAACCACAAAATTTGTGTTTTCATGCTTAAAAAGTAACCAAACAAGTTTGTTTCTTTTTCTGTTTTAATATTAAATATAATATATTAAATAACTAAACTTCATTTTTACCAAATTGTTTAAATTTGGAGATAATTAATATAATTTATTTTGACCCTAAAGACACAATTTATTTGACACGACTGCCAAGGATGTCTTATATGGGGGAATCAACCAAGGGATTGTTTGATTTTTGAGGTAGTAAGTTACATATCACACTGTTTATTCCCCAAAAGGGAACTTTATTACTTGACAAATTGCTCTTAATAAAGTATAGTAAAAATGATAGGAGGCTGATGAATGTAATATCGAAAAAAGTAATAGAAGAGTTTATCAAAAAATATCGTGATACTGAAGCTTCTCTGCTGGCATGGTATCATGAGGCAAACACTAAAACTACTATTTGGAAAACAAGCAGTGATATAAAAAAAAGATATTCATCTGCAAGTTTCCTGAAAGAAAATTATGTTATTTTTAACATAAAAGGAAATAAATACAGGTTGGTAACTAAAGTTGCTTATAATTCAAGTACAGTACTTATAAAATGGATAGGTACGCATGCTGAATACAGTAAAAAAAAGTTTCCATAATAGGAGGATATATGAAAATTATCAGAACTGAAAGTGACTACAATAAAGCTCTTATTGAAATAGAAAAACTGATTGATTTAGACCCTGAAATTGGAACTGAAAATGCTAATAGCTTAGAAGTTTTATCTCTATTAATAGAAAAATACGAAAATGAATATTATCCTCTTAAAATGCCAACCCCTATTGAAGCAATAAAGTTCAGAATGGAACAAGAAAATTTAAAAAATTCTGATTTAGTTAAATACATAGGTAGTAAATCTAAAGTTTCAGAAATTTTAAATGGTAAAAGAACTTTATCTCTTTCTATGATTAGAAACTTACATAAAGGTTTAGGAATCCCAGTAGATGTATTAATTGCCGATTCAACTCGAAGTTTACCAGAAGAAGTATCAGATATTGATTGGAAACAATATCCTATTAATCAAATGCTTAAAGAAAAATGGATTAATTTTAAAGGTTCATTGCAAGATGCAAAAAATAATGCAGAAGAAATCATTAGAAATTTCTATAAAAATGCCTCTTTAAAACTAGATTCTGAAATTCTTTTAAGACAAAACATAAGAATTGATTCTATTGCAGATGAATATGCTCTTAAAGCATGGCAAGTACAAGTTGTTACTCAAGCAAATAAAGTAACTGTTTCAAGAAAGTATAATAATAACCTATTAGATGAAGATTTTTTTAAAGATTTAAGAAAACTAAGTGCATTTAAAAAAGGTCCATTATTGGCACAGGAATTTTTATTGAATATTGGAATAAAACTAGTTATTGTTAAGCACTTAAAAAAAACATACCTCGATGGTGCTGCTTTTATGAATAACGGTACTCCAATAATTGGCTTAACATTAAGGTATGATAGAATTGATTCATTTTGGTTTACTTTATTTCATGAGTTAGCTCATATTAAGTTACACTTTATTAATGAAGAGAATAAATACTTTTTTGATGACCTAAAATCAAAGAGTAATGATAAAAAAGAAGAAGAAGCTGATAACTTTGCAAGAAATAATTTAATTAATAAAGATTCTTGGAATGAATTTTATGACAACTTTTTAACTAAAAAAAATATTATTGATTTTGCCAATAAACTTAAAATATCTCCTGCAATTGTTGCAGGAAGAGTACAACATGAAAGAAATAATTATAGAATTTTCAGAAACTTAATACAAACAGAAAGTATTAGAGATATGTTTAAAATATAAGGTTCCCGTTCGGTAAATAAAAATAAAATTATTTTTTTAGGAACACTACTTGACTTTTTCGAAAGATGAACTATATTACATTATCTTTGCAATTATTTTGAGTTTTTAGATTTGTTTTGTTGTTTAGTAATTTCCCCTATAATTTACTTCTTTCCACCCCTCAGGCAATCCATCTTTATTCATCATTCCCTCCAAGTTCAGCTTCAATTTCTTCCTCCACCATCAGATGCTTTGCATCTGAACAAGGGGTTGCAACCCCTTGTTGGTTAGCCATATATCTCTACCTAAATAATTAAAAACTTATATAAGTTCCTATATCAATATAAAAGCCCTAAATCCTCAAGCTTAGACATGATTCTAGATAGCTTATTTTAAAAAAAGGTTAAATAACTAAATATTCTTTTTACCAATTTGTTTAAATTTGGAGATAATTAATATAAAAAAATACTTTATATCATCTAAAATTTTATAAATAACAGGAATTAAAAATAGTGTTAAAAGTGTTGCAAATCCTATTCCCCATATTATTGTTACTGCCATAGGTTGCCAAGTTTTACTTGCTCCTGTTGCAAAAAATGCCATAGGAATTAAACCTCCAATAGTTGTTACAGTTGTTAAAACAATTGGCCTTAGTCTTATTACCCCAGCCTCAATTAAAGTTTCTTTTTTGTCCTTATTTTTATCCTTTAAAATCATTTTATTTATTAAATCAACTAAAATAATACTGTCATTTACCACAATTCCAATTAAAGCTACTAGAGAAATCATTGCCATAAAAGAAAGTGGTAAGTTTGATAAATGCAAACCTATTGCTACTCCAATTAATGAAAACGGAATTGCTGTTAAAATTATCATTGGCTGTAAAAATGAATTAAATTGAATTCCTAAAATTGCATAAATAAGAATTAAAGCCATAAAAAAAGCAATTAAAACATCATGAATAGCGTGTTTTTGGTCTTCAGCTTCTCCCTTTAGTGTAATATTATATCCAGGATATTTTTTTTCTAAATTAGGCCTTAGTTTGCCAGATATTTTTTTATTAACTTTATTTGATGTAGTTTTTAAAGGATTAATATTTGCTTTTATTCTTATTTCTCTTATGCCATCTCTTCTTTTGATTTTTGCTAGTTTTTGAACTTCTTTTAATTTTACCAAATCTCCAATTCTAATAAGTTGTCCTTTTGTTGTTCTTATTGGAAAATTTCTTATATCATCAAGAGAATATTGTTTTTTTCTGTCTAATCTAACCCAAATACTTAATTCTTTACCATCTTTATCTAGATATTTTCCTGCATATTTTCCTGCTGTAAATCCTCTTACTATAAAAGCGACTTTAGAAAGTGATAAATTAGCTTTATTTAAAGCATCCATATTTGGAATTATTTCAATTTGATTGTTTCTTTCTATAATTGAAGACCTTAAATCGACAACACCATCTGTTTTTTTAAGAAATTTTATAATTTTTTCTCCAATTTCAACTAATTTATTTAATTCTTCTCCTGTAACAGAAATATCAATTGCTCTTCCTTTTGGAGGCCCATTGGCATTTTCAAAGAATTCAAAACCTACTATTTTAGGCATTGAATTTGCCTTTTTTCTCATTTCATTTTTAATTTTTTCCTGAATTTCTTTATCTTCTGTAGTTAAATCCATTCTAAGTTCTGCAACATGTTCTCTAACTATCCATCTGTTATCTTCTATTACTCTGCCTGCAATAGAAACAATGGATTTTACATATTTAGGATGGAAATTTTTTAATGTAAATTCTTCTATTTCTTTTAGGTATTTTATTGTTTCTTTAATATTTGTACTTTCTGGGAGTTCTAATTTTGCATTTAATTTATCTGTTGTAGAAGATGAAAACATTACGATATTCAAACTTTTTGCTAAATATATAGAGTATCCTAGTACAATAAAAGATAACACTATAGTTAAATATCTTAATTTTAAAGTCCAAAAGAGTAGTTTTTTGTATAAATTAACAATAAGTTCCCACCATTTATTTTTATTATTCTTTTTTTTGTTTAATTTTTTCATTTCATATAAATGAACAGGTAAAACAGTTATTGCCTCTAAAAGAGATGCAAGTAAGGTAAAAGCAACGATAATAGGCATTTCTCTTAAAAACTTTCCCATTACA
The DNA here is from genome assembly GCA_027064085.1 of bacterium. Taxonomy (GTDB): domain Bacteria; phylum UBP6; class JAFGXH01; order JAFGXH01; family JAFGXH01; genus JAMOQH01. The sequence continues at coordinate 4,062 of JAMOQH010000182.1, forward strand.
CCACTAATGGTTAAAAGTGGTAAAAATGCAGCTATTGTCGTTAGTATTGATGATATAACAGGCCATATAATTTCAGTTGTACCTTTTAATGCTGCATCATAAGAGCTTGCTCCTTCTTCACGATATCTATATACATTTTCTATTACAACAATTGCATCATCAACAAGCATTCCAGAAACTAAAATCATTGCAAAGATTGATAATGAATTAATAGTATAACCAAAAAAGTACATCATTAAAAAAGTAGCTAAAAAAGAAAACGGAATGCCAATAACAGCTAAAAGGGCAGGACGCCACCCTAAAAATATTAACAGTAAAATAGCAACTAATACTATTCCTAGCATTGCATTATTTTTTAAAATAGAAATAGATTTATCAACTCTTTCACCTTGGTCATTTCTATATGAAATATCTATATTTTTTTTGTTATTAATATATTTTGAAGCAATTTTTTTTAGATTTTTTGTTATTTTAACAATATTTGAGCCATGTTTTCTCATAACATATAAAGAAACTGAGTTTTTGCTATTTAAAAATGCTTTTACTCCCCCTTTTAGGGCCTGTTTCTTTATTAACGCAATATCACTCAGTTTTAATTGCATTCCCGAATCATTAGTTCTTAATATTATATTTTTTATTTGCTTTATATTTTTAAAGTTTCCTACTGTTTTTACTATGAATTCTTTTGAATTTACATTTAGTTTTCCGCCGGGAATCCTAAAATTATTTTTATTAATTGCAAAAACTATATCATCAATAGTTAAGGAATACCTATTTAATTTATCTATGTCTACTTTTATAACTATTTCTTTGTCTTCAACTCCAGCTATTGAAATATCTTTAATATCCTTTATTTTATTCATTAGTTTTCTTTTGAGATTTTCTGCAATTAGTTTAAATTCTTTAGGAGTATAGTTATCACTTGAAAGCATAATGGAAATAATGGGGTCTGTATCTCCTGTTGCTATTTTGTATATATAAGGACCAAACATTTCATTTTTACTTGGCATATTTGGAATTTTATTTATTACTGACTCCATATCAGAGATTCTTTGTTCATAATTTTTTACATTTTCAACAAACTTAATCATAAAAACAGATTTTCCAGGTTCAGATTTAGAGGTTATTTCATCAATATCTTCAACTTTAGTTAAAGCATCTTCAATTGGAATAGTTATAATTCTTTCTATCTCTTCACTTGATGCTCCTGGATACGATGTTACTATTATTGCAAAATCTAAATTGACAGCAGGTAGTTCTTCAACGGGAAGTTTTTGTATAGCAATAAAGCCAAATAGTAATACTGATATAAAAATAAAGTGGCTTATAACTCTTTTTTTTAGGAATAACTTAATTAGATTCATTTGTTTTCCATTATTTTAACAGTTTGGTTATTTTTTAATCCTATATGGCCGTCTTTAATAATTTTATATTCTTTTTTATTGCTTTTAATTGAAATTATCATATTACCATTATTGTTATCATTTAATAATTTTACTTTAGTTTTAATTGCTTTATTATTTTCTAATAAAAACAAGTAATAATTATTATCTTCTAATTTTAAAATATCTCTCTTTATTTCAAAAGCATTTTTATATTCTTTTAAAGGTATTTTTATCTTTACTTGTGTTTCATTTATTAAATCACAATTACTTATTGTTAATTTTATTGGATATAGTTTCGTAATAGGTTCGGTAGATTCAGAAATACCTATTATACTTGCATCACATTTTGTTTTATCTGGAGAAATTACTTCAATTTTATTATTTTTATTATAGGATTTTATAACTAATAAGTCTTCCCAAGTAACTCCAATTATGGCTTCAAAATTTTTATTATCTATAATTCTACCTATTGGTGTTCCTATGGTTACAATATCACCTTTTTGTTTATTTCTTGTTGTTATAATTCCATCAAAAGGAGCATATACAAATGATTTATCATAATTATTTTTTGCAATATTATAAGCAATAGATGCTTTTTTAAAGGCAAATCCTGCTAAAATTACCCTGTTTTTACTTGCATCAAAGGTTTCTTGATTAATAATATTCTTTTTTAACAGTATTTTATCCTTTTCTAATAATGATTTTACATATTTTAATTGATGTTGTGCCTCTTCTTTTATTACTTTTTTTAAGTCTAAGTCTATTTTTTTTAAACTAGTATCAATTACTGCTAATAATTGACCTTTTTTAACTGTTGTGCCCATATCAAAGCTTAGTGTAGTGATTATTCCACTTGATTGTGCTACCAAAAAGATATCTTTTTTGGGTTTTAGTATAGAATTATATGATCTTATTTTTATTATATTATGGGGAACTATAGTTTTTATTTTTATTATTTTAATAGGAATATTCTTGTTTTTATTGTGCTTACCTTTTTTGGATGAATAAGATGAGGACTTATCTTTATTAACACAAGATAATATTAGCAGTGTTGATAATAATATAATTAGTATTTTAGTCATGGATATTACCTGAAAGTATTTTTAATTGATAATATGAATTATATATTTGTGTTTTTAAGTTTACTAAGTTAGTTTCTTTAGATAAACTGTCATTTTCTGCCTTTAATATATCTAATATATTATATTTTCCATGTTTATAGCCTATTTTTATTTGTTCTAGTTTTTCTTGGCTTAACTTTAAGGCTAATTTTAATGATTTTTTTTGTAATAGTGAATTTTTTAACATATTTATTGCTTTTTTAATAGCTGTTTTTTGATTTTTAATAGTTTCTTGTAATTGTAATTTGGTATTTGTTAAATCTAGTCTTTTTATTTTATTATCAGTTGAATCACTAAGGGAGTTAAAGATATTAAAACTTAATAATAAAGATAGTGAATGACCTTTTGTAATAGGAAATTCCCAAAAATTTTCAGTGTATGGGGAGTAATTATATCTTAAATTTATATTAGGCCAGTAATTTTTTTTAGATAACTCTAAATTATATTTAGAAAGTTCTAGTATTTCTCTATTTTGTTTAACTATAGGTGAGTTGTTTTCTAGTTTTTTAATAAACAGTGTTATTAATTTGCCTTTTTCTGTTTTTATAATATTTTGAGGGATTTCGTTTTCTATTGATAATTCAGTAGGCAAAATTTCTTTGTTTATTAAAGATGACATTTCAATAAAAGTATTATCTAGTTCCATTTGAGTATTTAGTATAGCTGATTTTCTTTCTTCACAGGATAGTTTAAATGTTAATAAATCAACTTTTACCAGTTTTCCAAGTGTGCTTAATAATTTTGCATTTTCATAGTTTTTTTGTGCTAAAGCTAGTGACTTTTGAAGTATTTTGAGTTTATTTTGTAGGTTATATGCTTTTATAAATAGTGAAATAGCTTGAGACTTTAAATTTAAAATTATAATTTTTAGTTCATATTCGGATAATTTTTTATTGGATTTGTTAATTTTTAATAAGCTAAATCGTTTTTCGCCTAGAAAAATTGGTAAATTTATAGTTAAGTTTTTGGTCCAACTTGGATTTTGAGGAGCAGGTGAAGAGCTAGGGAGATATTTGCTAAAAGCTGAATTATTTCTTGAATTTACTGTTGCACCATAATTAAAATCGGCTGTTGGTAAAAAGTTGTTATAGCTTTGTTTTAAAGATAAAGATTTCTTTTTTATTATATTTTTTTTTATTTTTATGGACAAATTATTATTATTTAACAATTTTAAATAGCTTTTGAAACTCAAATTGTTATCATTTGAGGCATAAATTTGTATAGAAAGTAATATGAATAATAAAGTCTTAATACAACTCCATTAAAAAATCTGTTTTTAGTATAATCTATATAATGATTTTTGCAAGTATTTAAGTGATTTTTATGTAAAAAAGAGTCCTTTTCAGAAGTAGCCAGAGGGGTTAATTCTTGAAGCTTCTTACTCTGAAAAGGACTTTACTTGAATATGTATTATTTATTTACAAACATCAATCCATCTATTCTGATTTTCATCAAATTCAGGCTCACATAATTCATATTGAGAGCAACTGTATTCTGTGCATGGATTTTTTTGGCAATCTAATACAGGATGTATTCCTGAATAATCATGAATTGGTAAGTAACCAGGATTACATACACAATCTCCCATTGAGTCGCAATGAGTATTATATCCGGTACATGAGCAAGAATTCTGCTGAGGTCTTTTACATACAAGAACAGGAGTTGTTGCACCACTTGTATCTATATCACTTTCAAATCCAGCATCACAAACACAGTAAGGTTCTCTTTCCCCAACAACGCAGTGCTGATTAGCATCACAGTTGTAATTTATACAGGTGTTTTCAACACATGTGTTTCCGCCTTCGGGAATAACCTGACCTGCAGGACATGATGTATGTGGCCCCGGAGCACAGCTAACTGCCAATAATGTTAATAAAGCGAACAATGATGTTATAAAAGAAGCTCTGTACATAAATACCTCCAAAAGTATGAGCTAGTAGAAAACAGTCTGAAATGTAAAGTCTTTTCTTACACTCGCTGTACCTATACTATACAGTATCATTATGATATTGTCAAGTGCAAAATATAGGCCTTATGACTGATTTTTTTTGATTTTTTCTCAAATTACAATCAAAACTATACTAATCGTCAGCCAATTTCAAAAAGGTGAATGTTTAAAAAATGACTTTAAAATCTAAATAACTTGATATATCAATTGCTTTATGTTATGTTTTCTAGCTAGATTTATTAGTCTATGGGGGAACTATTTGGAGTGGAATATTCATCCTTTTAAGGAAGAGCCTTTGAAATCATTATTCTTATCTGTTTTTTTATTGATGTTATTCATTATTTTGTTTTTAATCTTTCCTAATATTCCTTTTGTATTTGCTTCAATAATTGTAATGATTTTATCATTAAGAGGTTATTTGTTTAAATCTAAGTATAAATTAGAGCCTGAAAATTTAACTGTTAAAATGCTAGTTTTTGAATATAAAAAAAAGTATATTGATTTTAAAAGAGTTTATATTGGTAAATCTGCTTTTTTAATGTCTCCTTTTACATATAAAACAAAATTAAATAGATATAGAGGTATATATATACCTTTTCCGGAAAATTTAAGAGAGAATGTTATTACATTTATTAGTGGGAAATTTGAAGATGTCGTTATCACAGAAGGATAAAAAACTTATTGATACTTATGCAATAAAGTTAGTGAATAAAGGTTGGGGCACAATGGCAATAATGTTTTTTGATTCAACAAAATATTTAAGTAATATTGGAAGTCAGTTATTGCATGTTTTGAGTCCTACTTTAACAATGATTCCATATCTTAATAACTTTTTTAAAGATTCTGACCAAATTTCAGAAATTCTTGAAGATAGAGATAATGTAGAGTATTTTATTACTAGAATTGAATACTTTATGAATGAAGAGAGTAAAGCAAAAGAAAACAAGAGGAAATTATTAGATAAAAATAATGATGGAGCAAAACATGAGTGATGAAAACAAGAAAAATCTTGATATCAATGTAATTGTTGCGACTGATTGTGGAAGTACCACGACAAAAGCAATTCTTATTCAAAAAATTCAAGATGAAACAGGAAAATGGGTTTATAGACAAACTTTTAGAGGAGAAGCTCCAACAACAGTTGAAGCTCCTTTTGAAGATGTTACCATGGGCGTTTTAAATGCAATTAATGAATTAGAAGATTTGAGTGGCTTAAAAATTCTAGATGATGATAATAACATTATCAGACCAGCAAAAGGTAAAATTGGTACAGATGTTTACATTTCAACATCTAGTGCAGGTGGTGGTCTTCAAATGATGGTTACTGGTGTTGTTAGAAATATGTCAGCAGAGTCCGCAGAAAGAGCGGCTCTAGCTGCTGGTGCAATTGTTATGGATGTAATAAGTGCAAATGATAAAAGGCTTGCTCATGAACAAATAGAACGAATTAGGCAACTTAGGCCGGATATGATGTTGCTAGCTGGAGGGATTGATGGAGGAACGAAATCTCATGTTATGGAAATGACAGAACTTGTTTCTGCTGCTGCACCACAACCAAGGCTTGGTGGATTATTACCTATTATCTATGCTGGAAACCAAGATGTTGTAGAGGCTGTTAAAGATAAACTTGGAGCAAAAACAGATTTATCAATTGTTGATAATGTTAGACCAACCCTTGATGATGAAAATATTGCCCCTGCAAGAGATAAAATACATGATTTATTTATGGAACATGTTATGGCTCAAGCTCCTGGATATAAAAAACTTATGAAGATGACTGATGTTCCTATTATGCCTACTCCTGGTGCAGTTGGTTTAATTATGGAAGAAATTGCCAAAAGAGATGGTATAAATGTTGTTGGTGTTGATATTGGAGGAGCTACAACAGATGTATTTTCTGTTTTTGATACTAAATTTAACAGAACCGTTTCTGCAAACTTAGGTATGAGTTACTCTATATCAAATGTTTTTGCTGAAGCTGGACTTCCAAATGTTATGCGTTGGGTTCCATTTAATATGAATGAAAAACAACTAAGAAATTCAATTAAGAATAAAATGATTAGGCCTACTACTATTCCTCAAAAACTTGAGGATTTAGTATTGGAACAAGCTGTTGCAAAAGAAGCATTAAGGCTTTCTTTTGTTCAACATAGAGAATTTGCAACAGAACTAAAAGGAACTCAGAAGAAAAGAACAATTTCTGATGCTTTTGCACAAGGAGGAGGAGATGGTTCTTTAATTAATATGATGCGTTTGGATATGCTTGTTGGTAGTGGTGGAGTTTTATCACATGCTCCTAAAAGGGTTCAGACTGCTTTAATGCTTTTGGATTCATTTCAACCAGAAGGATTTACAACATTAACTGTTGATTCTATTTTTATGATGCCTCAACTTGGTGTTTTAACGGAAATATCTCCTGAAGCTGCTGTACAGGTTTTTGAAAGAGATTGTATTATTTATCTTGGTGAGTCTATTGCTCCAGTTGGGCATGCTAAAAAGAAAGATGATATAATTGCAGAATATAAAATAGAAATGCCAGATGGTAAAATAATTACTGAAAAATTAAAGTATGGCTCAATGAAAAAATATCCTCTTGCTGTTGGAGAAAAAGCTAAATTAACAATTACTCCAAATGCTAAGTTTGATATGGGGGCAGGTAAAGGTAAATCGATGACTAAAGAAGTAAGTGGGGGTGTTGTTGGTCTGATTATTGATGGCCGAGGAAGACCCTTAAATTTACCGACTGAAGCCTCAGAAAGAGTTAGGAAATTAACCGAGTGGATGGAAGAGTTAGAGATTTATCCAACTAAAGTATTTAAAGATAATAAGGAGGTATAATGGGGCATGCTTATACACCAGGCCTTAAGGTTACCAAAAGAGCTGTTGTAAGAAAACAAAGACTTCTACCTATTAAGGGTGATGTTTTAGTGAAAAAAGGTGACAAAGTGAAACCAAATGATATTGTTGCAAAAACAGAGTTGCCAGGTATAGTATTACCGGTTAATCTTGCAAATAGATTAGGTGTTTTACCTGCTGATGTACCATCTATTGTAACAATAAAAGAAGATCAAAGAGTAGAGGCTGAAACAACAATTGCAACAAGTAAGTCCTTTTTCGGACTTTTTACAAACGAGTATAAAACTCCAATTGCTTCTACCCTTGAATCAGTATCTAATATCACCGGGCAATTGATTTTGAGAGGAGATCCCATTCCTGTTGAAGTAAGGGCATATATTACTGGTACTGTAACAGAAATCTTTCCTGAAGAAGGAGTTATGATTGAAGAAGTTGCGGCTTATATTCAAGGTATTTTTGGAATAGGTGGTGAAGTTGATGGTACTCTTGAAGTGATTAGTGAAACTCTTGATGATGTTGTTGATGAACACAAAATAAAGCCTGAACATAAAGGAAAGATTTTAGTTGCAGGTTCACTTGTTACTGGGGCTGCTCTAAATAAAGCTGTTGAGTATGGTGTAAGTGGCATTATTACTGGCGGTTTTGAAGATCAAGATTTAAAAGCTTTTTTAGGTTATGATATTGGTGTTGCAATTACAGGAACTGAAGAAAAGGGTATCTCTTTGGTTGTAACAGAGGGATTTGGGCAAATTAAAATGGCTCCTAGAACTTTTAATTTATTAAAATCTCATAATGGACATTTGGTTTCAATAAATGGTTCAACTCAAATTAGAGCTGGCGTTATCAGACCAGAAGTTATTATTCCTCTTGGTGAAGAACTTCAAGCAGATATTCCATCTGCTGAATCAGAAGGAGCTGCATTGAAAATTGGTGCATATTTAAGGATAATTAGAAGGCCTAATTTTGGTGAAATCGGAGTTGTAACTGAATTGCCACCAGATCCAACTAAATTAGATTCTGGAACTTATGCAAGAATTTTAAAGTTAAAATTAAATAAAAATGGTGAAGAGGTTATTGTTCCAAGAAGTAATGTTGAAATGATAGAGGAATAATTATGAGATATATATTAATATTTTTGTTTTTGGTGAGTGCAAATATGTTATTTGCACAAAATTCCGATAAAAAAGAAGTAAATAAAACTTCTGATGTAACTATTAGTAAGGATAAGCCACAGGCTTCTCCTACGAAAAATACAATAGGAGATAAAAAAGAAGAAGCTGTACAAGAAGTTGCACAGGAAGAAAAGAAGTATGAATCATCTATTTTTAAATTAGAGAATCACAAAGAAAATCTTAGTGGAGTAAAATATTTTATAAAAGATGAAAATCTAAAAATTCCTACAAATTTTACAGTGAAAGATATTGATAATGATGGTGGGGGGATTGTTATATTGTCATGGAAATATCCACTAGAAGATAATGCTGAGTTTTTTGAAATATTAAGACGCTCTGAAAAAGAAAAAGAATTTAAAAAAATAGCAACAATAAAAGCTAATAAAAAGGAATTTGTTGTTAAAAAAGTAGTTAAAGCAACTAAAAAAACTTCTAAAAAAGTAAAAAAAGCAAAGGACTTAAGTCTTTATGCTTTTAGAAATGCTGGATTAAATGATGACTTACATTATTTTTATAAAATAGTAGTAAAAAAAGATGGAAGATTTAATGAAACAAAAGAAGTAAAGGTTCAATCTTTAGTTGCTATTTTTGATGCAAACAAGACTTCTGTACTTATTGCTGCAATATTTTTGACTTTTGCTATTGTGTTCTTTATTAAAATGGCTAGGTCCGGTAAAAAACTTTATATCAGAAGAATTGCAGGTTTAGATGCTGTTGACGATGCTGTTGGGCGTGCTACTGAAATGGGTAGAGAAATTATGTTTGTTCCTGGTATTGGAGATATAGATGACCCTCAAACAATCGCTGGTTTAACAATACTTGGAAGAGTTGCAAAATTAACTGCTCAGTATAAAACGCCATTATCTGTTCCTGTCTCTAAATCAATGGTAATGGTTACAGGAAGAGAAATTGTTAAAGAATCATATTTGAGTATGGGAAGGCCAGAAAATTTTCAAAGTGGAATGGTTTATTATTTAACTGATGACCAATTTGGCTTTGCTGCTGGTGTTGATGGTATTATGGTTAGAGAAAAACCTGCTACAATATTTTTACAAGGTAGTTTCTTTGCAGAATCATTAATTTTAGCAGAAACAGGTCATCATGTTGGAGCTATTCAGATTTCAGGAACAGCTGCACCATCTCAATTACCTTTCTTTATCACGGCATGTGATTATACTCTTATGGGCGAAGAATTATATGCTGCAAGTGCATATCTTTCAAGAGAGCCGCAATTACTAGGTTCATTAAGAGGACAGGATGCCGGTAAAGCAATTATCTTAGCTGCTATCATTATTGGGATAGTGTTAGAAACAATAGCTGCCGTTAATCCTGATTTGCAGTGGTTGAGTATTAAACACTATTTTCATATTAAATAAAAGGAGAGATTAATGCGTAAGGAAATACCTTTATTTATTACTGGACTTGTTGGTATAGTCCTAATATTACAATATTTTAGTCCTAATAAATCAATTAATGGTTTAGAGGGAATCTTTACAAATTGGATGCAAATTATTGCTGCATTTAGTATGATTTTAGGAGTTTTAAACCTTATCAGGGTTAATGGTGATAAAATATATAAAAAAAGAAAAAATTGGGGATTTAGTATTGTAATTATTGTATCTTTGTTTGCTACGCTAATTATTGGTTTTGCCAATATTGGTGGTAAGTCAATGTATAATAGAAAAATTTTAAGGACTAACGGAACAGTTGTTGGTAATATAACTAAAGATGTGATGTCTCATAATGGTTTTAAAGTTACTGATGCTAGTTTTGGTATTATGTTTAAAGCTTTAGTTGATGCAACACAAAAAGAAAAGACAATTTCATCTATTCTTCCTAAAAGTTTAAAAACAGGAGATTTGAGAGCTAAATTTGACAAAATGCTTCCTATAGTTAGAAAAAGAAGTCATAAATCAATAGAAATTGTTAATAATATTGGTAGGCAAGTAAATGTTGAATTAGAGTCTTCTTTAAAAAAGATGAATTCACAAAGTTTTAATGAGTCAATTTTAAGAGTTTATGATAATTTAGAAAAAACTATATTAGAAGAGAATAAAAATTTTAAATTAGAAAATAAAAAATTAATTGATGAAAATATAAAAGCTCAATTAGCATTTTTATTTAAAAATATTGATACAGCTAATTCAAACTTAAAGTATTATAAAGATATTAAAGTATTTATAACCGAATTTAATGATTTTTTATCTAAAGATAAAGATTTAATTGCAAAATTAGATGAAAATATTAAGAATTCTAAGAGCTATAATGATTTTTATAAAAAATCCTCTGTTTTATTTGCTTTAAAGCAAAATAATAAACTTAATGACTTTTTACTAAAAAACATACTAGATACATATTTAAATAATATTTATGTTGCTAAAAGTTATAAAAATGCTAAGGTTAATATATTAAAATCATTATCAGGAAATAAAGATTTAATAAATGCTCTTACATTAAACATTGAAAATAAATTAACTCAGCAATATATTAAAGACTTTAATAAATATGTAAGTAATACAGAGCAGTATATATCAGGTAATAAATATGTGAAAGGTGATGCGATTATAAAAGCTACATATAAACCTATAATTGCTAAATTATATACTACTGAGAAAAAGAAAATTGCAAGTGTTATTTCAGCAGAGCTTAAATCTCCTGCTTTGTTAAAAAAATTAAAAGTTAATCAGCTTTTTTTGACAAGTTTAATAAAAAATTCAAAATCAGAAGTAACTGCTTTAGGTATATCTGAAAAAAGCAGTGAGTTTATTATGCAAAAATTATTGGAAGGTGGTGGAGAGTATAAATTATATACTCTTGAAGTTGGTTCTTCATTTATGGAAATATATAGATATATTTTTACTCCTCTTTCTTCAACAATGTTTGCGTTATTGGCCTTTTTTGTTGCATCTGCATCATACAGAGCATTTAGAGCTAGAAATAAGGAAGCTACTTTATTATTGGTTGCAGGATTTTTAGTTATGCTAGGAGCTGTACCTATTGGTGAAATGTTATCAATTCCCGGAGTGTTTTCTGTAGCAGAAGTATCTGACTTTATTATGAATGTTCCTGTTATGTCGGTTCAGAGTGGAATTATGATAGGGGTAGCACTTGGCGTTATTTCTACATCTCTTAGACTTATCTTAGGAATAGAACGAAGCCATTTAGGAGGTGATTAATGGAAAAGTTTTTTGAAAAATTATTAAATATAGATAGAAAAATAATATTTTTACTTATTGCTTTGTCTACATCCGTACCTTTGTTTTATTTTTATCCTCAAAAGATTATTGCAAATAAAGCATCAAGAAAATATAATGATGCTATAAATAAATTAGAAGAAAAAACTAAAAAAGGGGAAGAAGTTGTTGTTCTTATCTCTGGTGAATATGATCCTGGTACAGTACCTGAGTTATCTCCAATGGCAAGAGCAACAATTAAAAAATTATTAGATATGAAAGTTAAAATTATTATTATGGGGCTTGTTCCTATGGGGCCGCCATTGTTAATGGAAGAATTTAATGAGTTATTAAAAGAACCTAAATATTCTGATGTTAAATATGGTATAGACTATGTTAATTTGGGATATACAGTCGGTAATGCTGTTGTTATTAAAGGTATGGTTAAAAATATAAAAGATAAATATCCTGTAGATGTTATGGGTACAGACTTAAATGAACTTCCACTTATGAGAAAAGTTAAAAACTTTGATAACATAGATATGATAGTTAATTTTTCCTCTATGGGTGGTGGAGTTAAAACATGGATACAGTTTGCTAAAAAGACAACTGAAGAAAGTATGGACATCGTCTTTGGTTGTACTGGAGTTATGGTTCCTGAATCATATCCATATTTAAATTCAGGGCAAATTCAAGGTTTGTTAGGTGGATTAAAAGGTGCTGCTGATTATGAATCATTAATTAAAGAGCCTAAAAATGCAACAAAGTATATTTTTGCTCAGTCTATTGCACATGTTATCATTATGCTTTTTATTATTATTGGTAATATAGCATTTTTTGTAACAAGAAAGAAAAGAGTTTAGGAGGATATAAATGAGTACTGAAATAGGAATTTGGGTAGCAGGTTTTTTAACATTAGCAATAATGTCCTTCTTGTATAAAGATAATCCTGTTTACAAAGCAGCGGAGGCAATATTTTTAGGCGTTTCTGCTGGTTACTGGACAGTTTATATGTTTTTTAATGTAGTAAAGCCATTATTAATAGATAATTTAGTTAAGGGCAATTTTTGGTATTTAATACCATTGGTATTAGGCCTTATGATGCTCGCAAGGCTTCTTCCTAATATTGGGTGGATTTCAAGATGGCCACTTGCCTTTGTTATTGGTATTACCGCAGGATTAAACTTTTACGCTTTTCTTGCTTCTGATGTTATAGGGCAAATTGAAGGTGCAATTAAGCCGTTAAATAACTGGGGTGGTGAACATCTGCTTAAGAGTCAAGGGCTTTGGAATACTCTTGCATCAATTGGGGTTATATCAACTCTAGTTTATTTCTTTTTCTCAAAAGAACATAAGGGATTATTTGGTAAAACCGCTGGAATTGGTATTTTATTTATTATGGTCGGATTTGGTGGTTCATTTGGATATACCGTTATGGCAAGGATATCGTTATTAATTGGTAGAATGTATTTTATCTTTTCTACATGGTTAGGCCTAGCAAGTTAGTAAATGTTTTCTTTTCCGAAATTAACTAAATTAGCTAAAATATTAATTATTCTGAATGTTATTTTATGGGTAATTGAAGTAATTTTACTTAGAACTTCGTATTCCGATATTATAACTTCTATGTTTTTGACTCCTAAAGATGTTATGGGGGGGAAGGTTTGGCAATTATTAACTTATAGCTTTTTTCATTCACCTAATAATATTTTTCATCTAGTTTTAAATATGCTTGTGTTGTATTTCTTTTCTTATGATTTAGAAATTAAATGGGGTAAAAGGCGCTTTGTATTTTTTTATTTAATATCAGCATTGGTTGGAGGTATTTTTGTTGTATTAGAATCACTTTTTTTTATTACCAGCCATTATACTATTCCAACTTTAGGAGCAAGTGCTTCAATTTTTGCCCTAACAACGGCCTATGCACTATCTTATTCTAACAGAGAGATTTATTTTTTTATCTTTCCAATAAAAGCGAAATATCTAATTCATATTGATTTGGCTATAATTATCTTAAGTTATTTGTCAATTTCTAGCTCAAATATTTCTAATGCTGCTCATTTAGGTGGTATGTTTTCTGCATTTATGCTTATTAAGTTGCCTTGGTATAAATTATTTAAAAGAAAGGTTCATAAAAAAGAAAAAGTTACTGAATATTTAAGAAGAGTTAAATAATGGAAAGAAGGGAGTTTTTTAAAATTATATTTTTAATGTTTTTAGCTTTTTCTAATATTTTTAGTAAAAATATTAGAAAAAGAAATAATATAAAATCAAAAATAGATAAATTAGCTCCTAATGCTAATGAAGACTATTATCTTTACCTATAAAGCTAGTCTTTTTTAATCTTTTATCAATATTTGTTGACAGATAAAAATTTTATGTTAAAATATAGCTTATGTATTAAGGATGCTATGAAAAAAATATTTTTATCATTAATTTTACTTAATTCAATTGTGTTATATGCATTAACGCCAAAAGAGGAGTTTAATAAGGCTAAAAATTACTTTAATTTTGGTAACTATGATAGAACTATTTCAATTTTAAAAAAGAATATTGTGAAACTAGAAAATAAAGATGATAAAATTGAAGGACTAAAACTTTTAGGAGCATCTTTATTTTTTAAAAATAAAAAAGAAGAATCAAAAAAACAATTCAGAGAACTACTTAGTATTTATGATAAAGTTGTTTTGGATTCTCTAATCTACCCTCCACCACTAATAACTTTTTTTAATAAAATAAAAAAAGAGTTTATTGTAAAAAATAACATGATGAAAGATATTATCAAGAAAGATAAAAAGAAAAAAGAAGATGCTAAAAAACAGATTGTAATAAAAGAAATAAAATTTAAAGAAATTCATGAGGTAAAAACGACTATAGAAAAAAACTCATATTTTATGGCAATTGCTCCATTTGGTTATGCTCAGTACAGAAACAATCAAAAAGGAAAAGCATATATGTTTTTAACAGCAGAATCTATTCTTTTAGCAAGTAATATTGTTAGTTATTTGTTAACTTATAATTTAAAAGACAAAAATGGATATTACACAGGTAGTAATAAAACAAAAGCAGAGGTTTATAACACTATTACAAAATATACATTTATTGCGTTTATTTCTTTTGTTGCCTATGGTGCAATTGATGGAACAATAAACTATAAGCCAATTTTTGAAACCAATATCATAAAGATAAAAAATAAACCTATAAGAATTAGTTTTTTAAATGGTAGTTTTATATCTTTTAAATACGATTTCTAGGAGTAAACATGCCCTCTTTAAAGGTTAGTTTTAGTAATTCAGATCAAACATTAATCTTTCCTATTTTTAAAAAGTTAACAACAATAGGAAATGATATAGATAATGATATATATATACCAGATATAACAATGTCTCCTTTACATGCTAATATTTTGTTTGATGGAGATAATTATTATCTTCACTCTATAAATAAGTCTCAAATATATTTTAATAAAAAGAAAACTAAAAAGCATAAGTTTTCAGAATATGATAAATTTATAATGGGAGCAACCATATTTGAGTTTATTCTACGAGACGAAGAGTTGGTTGAAGATTATGATAAAACAGTAGTAGACCAAAATATATATAAAAAGCTTTTAGAATTAAGTGATAGTATTCTTGAAATTAAAGAATTTGATATGTTACTTGAAAAATTACTTGATATGATAATATCTTTAGTGCAAGCAGAAAAGGGTTACATTTTAATATTTAAAGGAAAAGATATTGTTTCTGCTGCTGCAAGAAATATAAAAAAAGAAAATATTGGTAATCCACTAAGAGAACTATCCGATTCTATAATTGCCAAAGTGATAGAATCAGGAAAACCCATTATTATTAGTGATGCGTTAAATGATACAATATTTGGAAGTTCAAAATCTATAATTAATTTAAAATTAAGCTCTGTTTTATCTGCTCCTTTAAAGTCAGGTAGTGATTTAATAGGTTTAATCTATCTAGGTAATAATAGTGTTACTCACCTTTTTGAACATGAATCACTAGAAGCTCTAACTATTTTTGCGGCTCTTACTTCTCTAATTGTTCAAAATGCTTTTCTATTAAATCAATTAGATATAAAAAATGATGATAAGTTTAAAATGAAATATGGGAATATTATTGGCTCAAGCCCTAAAATGAAAGCAGTTTTTGATAAAATTGATAAAGTGGCACCTACTGATATATCTGTATTAATAACGGGAGAAACAGGTACAGGAAAAGAGTTGGTTGCTCAAGAAATTCATCATAACAGTGATAGAAGTGATAAGCCTTTTATTATTGTCAACTGTGCTGCTATTCCTGAAAATTTAATGGAGTCTGAATTTTTTGGTCATAAAAAAGGTTCTTTTACCTCTGCTGTTTCAGATAGTAAGGGTAAATTCCTTTCTGCAAATACTGGTACAATTTTCTTAGATGAAATTGGAGAAATGCCTTTAAGTTTGCAAGCTAAACTTTTAAGAGTTTTACAAGAAAAGATAGTGACACCGGTTGGCGATACAATAGAGCACTATGTTGATGTTAGGGTTATTGCGGCAACAAATAAAAACTTACCAGAAGAGGTGATAAAAGGTCGTTTTAGAGAAGATTTACTTTATAGATTAAATGTTATTCAGATTGAAATACCTCCATTGTCTCAAAGAGATGATGATATTGAAATTTTAGCTAAATACTTTTTAAATAAATTTTCTCAAAAATATAAAAAGAAAGTTGTTGGATTTTCTCCTAAAGCAATTGAAATAATGAAAAAATATTCATGGTTTGGAAATGTTAGAGAATTAGAAAATAAAGTAAAAAAAGCTGTAGTTTTATCAGATAAGGTACATATTACTGAAGAATTACTTGGTATTACTGATAAGGCTATGGAAGGAATAAAACCATTAAGTATTGCAAAACAAGAATTTCAAAAAGAATATATTATGAATGCCCTTAATAAAAACAATGGGAATAAGGCTAAAACAGCAAGAGAATTAGAGATTGATGTAAGAACTATTTTTAGATATTTGGAAAAAACAATGCCATAAATGTCTTGTATTAAGGTGAAAATGCTTAAAATTGGCTTAAAAACTATGGAAAAAATAATGCAACAAGTATTAATGTTGTTTTTATGGAGTATTCTCTTTATGAATATAAATTCTTGTATGCCTATTGATATTTCCACACCACCTTTTGAGCAAGAGAATTTTGCACCAATGATAGTGTCTGTAACGCCTGATCCCTTTGCTGGAGCTTATAACTTTTCAGAGTTAAGTTCTAATAAAATAATAGTTAAAGTGATAGACTTGAATATTAATGATACTTTAACTTTAGGTTGGTATGTTAAAGATGTAAATAATCAATTAGAAGTTCCATATAAGAATTCAATAATAAGAAAAGCAACTGATGATGAAACAGATTCAGAGGCAATATTTAGTTTTGAATTAAAAGAAGATTATCTTGTTTGTGGAGTCAATAGAGTTATTTTGCTAGTTTCAGATAGAGGTTTAAAAGATGGTGGATTGTCAGGAGAGGACGATTATCCGTATCCTAGTAAATTTGAAATACTAAAAGATGAAATAAATGCAAATAAAGTAAAAATAGATTTAAGAGAATGGATTATTAGAAAAGAGTGTTCAGAATGAGATTAATATATTTTTTTATAATTATAATAATAATGAGTTCATGCTCCCTTATTGAAAAGGATAGTTCAACTAAGATTGATTTAACTCATTGCGAAGAAAATAGCGATTGTTTAAAAGATGAAATTTGTGATGCGAGCTATTGTGTATCAAGTAAGATTGAAAATAGCAAAGCTTTTTTTGATTTAAAATTTATACCTCAAAATAATTTAAATAAAAGTAAATATTATCATTCATTTAGTACAAATGTTTTAAATGGAGAGGATTTAAAAGAAAGCAATAGATTTAATATAGAAGTGTCAAATTATGTCGAATTTTCTGGAGAAATAAGGAATAATAGACAAATGGATTTGTCCTACAATTTAATACTTTATGATGAAGAAAATGATATTAGATTCTACGCTCATTCGTATAAAGATGGGGAAAAAACATATTTTCACTTTAAAATTCCAGATGGAGCTTATTCTTTAAGAGTTTATCCTAGTGATTTCTATCCTCCTTTTACTATAGATATTGATGAAATAAGTTCTAGTAATAAAGATAATTTAATAATTGTTGATAGGGAAATTGATTCTAAGAACTATTCAAATATTTTAGGTGCAATAAAAGTGAGTATTGATGATTCTATATATTTTCCTTATGATTATAAAGTATATGCTTTTGTTCAAAAAAATAATTCAGAAATTATTATCTCTAATAAATTCACTTGTAATGAAGATTGTGAGAATTTTAAATTAACTATTTTGAATACAGAAGAAGATGTTTATTTAAAAGTAACTTTAGACTTATTAGAAAATATTGAATTTAAAATACCGATTAAAGATATTGACGATATGACTGATGGAGGAGTTGAAATTGATTTAGGAGATTTTTATCGTTCTAATTCAAATAAAATAATTTTATCAGGGGAGTGCGAGGAAATACTTAAGAATATTGAAATAGAAGTATCGGGTTCAATTGGTAAATATGCAAAATATAAAAATTCATTTAACTATAGTTGTGATTCAACTAGTTGTAATAATAAATTTAATTTATATGAAGGAAACTATAATATATTTATTAAACCAAGTCTTGATTCTTGTTATAAGTCAAAATTTCTAAATATTGATTTAAAAAGAGAAGCAAGTGATATTAGAATTAATTTGGATAAAAAGAAATTAATTTCTGGTATTTTGATTTCTACAACTGGTTCATCAATAGAAGGGGTAGTTACTTTTACTAGGAAAGATAATTCATTAAGTGATTTTATAGTGGTAGTGAATTCAAACGAAAAAGGTGAATTTAATGTATTATTAGAGCCTGGAGAGTATGATGTTTTTATAAAACCACAGAACTCTTCTATAAATAGTTCAAATTGGATTTATTTAAATCAAAGAATAACAGTAAATACTAATGATTTATTATATCTTATTCCAAGGTCTTATAAAATCCCCTTATATTTATATGCTCAAGGTAATAAACCATTAGCACAAGCACAAGTAACAATGAATTTACATAATTTAGATGAAGTGTTTTCTGATGACAATGGATACTTATATCCAGAGTCATATCCCCTATATGAATCAATTACTGATTCTGAAGGAAAATT
Organism: bacterium; assembly: GCA_027064085.1. Taxonomy (GTDB): domain Bacteria; phylum UBP6; class JAFGXH01; order JAFGXH01; family JAFGXH01; genus JAMOQH01. The sequence continues at coordinate 22,928 of JAMOQH010000182.1, forward strand.
TATACTTTCTGTTCCAATAATAGAATAAAACCAAATAAAAAAATATTTTGTGAACTAATTTCAAAATTAAAGAAAAAAATGAAATATTTTATTAATTTATAATAAAAATAATGACTTTAAAAAAAAATTATGTTATTACAAAAATACGGTTGAACCACTTTAGATATTCTTATAATACAAAGTGGTTACTTTATTATTTTTTATTAGGAGGCATAATGAAAAGTTATGTTGAATCTGTTATCAATGGCTTAAAGAAGAGAAATTCTGAACAACCAGAATTCCTTCAAGCTGTAAGTGAAGTTTTACCATCTTTAATTCCTGTTCTAGAAAGAAATCCTATTTATAAAGAACACAAGATATTAGAGAGACTTACGGAGCCAGACAGAGTTATCATGTTTAAAGTACCTTGGATGGATGATAGAGGTGAATATCATGTAAATAGGGGCTTTAGAGTACAATTTAATAATGCGATTGGACCTTATAAAGGTGGTTTAAGATTTCATGATTCTGTTAATCTTGGAATTTTAAAATTCTTAGGTTTTGAACAAATTTTTAAGAACAGTCTTACTACTTTACCTATGGGTGGTGGAAAAGGTGGTTCTGATTTTACTATTAGAGGCAAATCTGATTCTGAAGTTATGCGTTTTGCACAAAGTTTTATGACTGAATTATATAAATATATTGGGCCAAATATTGATGTTCCTGCTGGAGATATTGGTGTTGGAGGAAGAGAAATAGGATATTTATATGGTCAGTATAAAAGATTAACTAATTCTTTTGAGGGCGTGTTAACTGGAAAAGGATTAAATTGGGGTGGAAGTTTGGTAAGACCTGAAGCTACTGGTTTTGGTAATGTTTACTTTGCTAAGGAAATGCTTGCTACTAAAGGTGAAAGCTTTGATGGTAAAACTGTTTTAGTTTCTGGTTTTGGCAATGTTGCATGGGGAGCTGTTAGAAAAGCTACAGAACTTGGAGCAAAAGTTGTTACTTTATCTGGTCCTGATGGATTTATTTATGATAAAGATGGAATTAGTGGTGAAAAAATTGATTACATGCTTTATATGAGAGCAAGTGGTGTTGATAAAGTTCAACCTTTTGCTGATAAATTTGGCGTTGAATTTCATGCAGGTAAAAAACCTTGGGGAGTTAAAGCTGATATTGCCTTGCCTTGTGCTACTCAAAATGAAATTTACCTTAAAGATGCAAAAGAACTTGTTAAAAATGGCGTTATATGTGTTTCCGAGGGTGCAAATATGCCAACAACTATTGATGCAACTAATTATTTTCTTGAAAACAATATCCTTTTTGGCCCAGGAAAAGCATCTAATGCAGGTGGTGTTGCAACTAGTGGTTTAGAAATGTCTCAAAACAGTTTAAGATATGGTTGGGATGCAAAAACTGTAGATGAAAAATTACATAATATAATGAAAAATATTCATGCTACTGCAAAACAAACAGCTGAGGAATATGGTACTCCAGGTAACTATGTAAATGGTGCAAATATTGCAGGATTTGTAAAAGTTGCTAATTCTATGATAGATCAAGGTTTGGTATAAACTTTTCATAACCAGTAAACTGTTTATTACAAGTATCGTTCAACTAATAGAAAATGTAAAATTTTATATTATTTTCACTCTTATAAATTAATCGAGGTTTAATTTATGATTTAGTATGACAATGGATATATATGATTATTGTTCCTAAAAGTACAAAGAAATATAACAGAAAGTCAATTCGTTTAAATGGTTATGATTATGCCCAAGGTGGATTATATTTTATTACAATAAATACATATCATAATCAATATTTATTTGGTGAAATCAAGAATGAAGTAATGATATTAAATGCGCCTGGAAAAATGATAAATGCAATGTTTAGTGAAATTGAAAATGAGTTTGAGTATGTTATTATTACAGAATCTGTTGTAATGCCTAATCATGTTCATTTTATTGTTAAAATAGCAGGAAAGCCTAATAATATCGTATCATTAGGTGATGTAATTCAAATGTTCAAACGATATTCAACAGTTAAATATATTGAAAACGTAAAAAAGAATAATTGGGGTAGGTTTATTGGTAAAGTTTGGCATAGAAATTATTATGAACACATAATCAGAAATGAAAAGGATTATGAAAGAATAGCCAAATATGTAAGAGAAAATCCAAAGAATTGGGGTAGAAAATAGATTCCCAAAAAAATGTAGTAGGGGTAGATTCCATATCTACCCAAAAGGATAGAAAAGGGAAAAAAGGGAATAAAAATATGATAATATAGGAAAAAGAAGGGATTAAAAATATGATAATTAGAAGGCCGATGGAATCATTGGGGCAGATATAGATATGGAATGGGGGGGGATATGTGTATTTTTGCGATATCTATAAACGAGCATACAGAATATAGAATTATTTTGGCCTCAAATAGAGATGAGTTTTTTAATAGAGAGAGCCAAAAGGCTCATTTTTGGAAAAAAGAAGGGATAATTGCAGGCAAAGATTTAAAAATGGGTGGAACATGGTTAGGTGTGAATAATCAAGATAAAAAGATTGCTATTTTGACTAATTATAGGAATCCTTTGCTTGTTAATGTGAATTATAAGTCTCGTGGTATGTTGATTTTAGACTATTTGACTCAGAAAATAGGTGTTGATAATTGGAGAATAAATATAAAAAAAGAAAAATATAACCCTTTTAATATCATTTTAGGAGATTTCAACAATTTATACTATTACACAAATATAAACAATGAATTAATAAAATTAGAAAATGGCATACATGTATTAAGCAATGGATTTTTAAATGAGCCTTGGCCAAAAGTCAAAAAATTAAGAGAATTATTTACTCAAACAATAAAATCAGATTTTAATCGTCAAAATTTAATAGAAATTATGAAAGATGAAGAAAAATTTCCAACAAATACTCTTCCTGATACTAATATTTCAAAAGAAATGGAGTATTTTTTATCTTCTATTTTTATAAATAGTAAAAAATACGGTACAAGGGCAACTACAATTGTAACTGTAGATTATGAAAATAAAGTTAAATTTACTGAAGTATCATATAATAGTAAAAAAGAAATTATTTCTTATATTGATCTAAAGTAAAATATTTAACCTTACCTCCTTCTCTAATCCTTAAAACATAATTAGCTGGAACATCTGTTAAAATTGTTTCATCATGAGTTTTGTTTGGCCATTTAATGGTAATTTTATCAGCTTTACAATTGTCATCAATACCGATAATTACAAATGGGTCTTTTTGAATACCAAATAAACCATATCCTCCTTGAATTACTCTTGTATATTTTTTGCCATTTGCTTCTACTATTATTTTAGCTCCAATTGCATCACTATTTGATTTTCCTTCATAACCAGCTCCCTTAATGTCAATCATAATTTTATTGCTATTTTGGCCTGTTTTGTTTTTAAAAAGATGAACATAACTATCTGTTGGTTTATTAATTGCTTCATCTCCTGTACTCCAACGCATTAAAGAACGCCCCATTAAAATATCATAATCTCCATCTCTATCATAATCTATTAATGCAATACCATGAGCTCTTATAAATTTTAAACCACTATCTTCTGTTACATTAATAAATTTAACATTATCAGTTTGTTCATAAATCAAGCTTGATGTACCTGGATAATCAGAAGAAGTAATTACAATATCAATTTTGCCATCATTATTTAAATCTTCTGCAACTCCACCCAAGTCACCATCATTCCAAGAGCCTTCTCTAGTTCTTGTTATGCCACTTTGTGCTTCATTAATTCTTTCTAATGGAGTATTAGGAAAGCCATTATTTATTAATAATTGTGTTTTATCAGATGATGCCCCAATATGCCAATGAGCTAATTCTATAGAAAGCAAATCGTTATCACCATCATTATCAAAATCAGCACATAGCGAATTACTTGTATTCCCTCCAAGTCTAAAAGGTTTATCATCAAAACCTATATTCCAATTGTTTTCTAGGCCCGTACAATTAATAAGAGGTGCTTTTGCATTTGCACATTCTGAAACACCACTATGATTTGCACAATAACAAGCAAAAAATTGATTATCAATAAAGTTTTCAATATTATCATGAGCGAAATTACTCTCAATTGATTTATTTATATATTTCCCATTATTATACATAAATAATAAATTATTTTGACGCCCATAAGAAGATACTAAAATTTCTTCATATCCATCATTATTTAAATCGCATGCGTTTGCTCCCCAAGAAGGAGTATTGCTATTAGCATTCATCGCTTCTTCTATTGAAAACGGTTCCGTTTTAATGCCCATTTCTCCCGTTACATCAGTAAATATGCCATTCCCATCACCTTTATAAAGAGTGTCTGTTAAAGTTGAATCTAATACACCATAAGTTGAATAATGATGTGCAACAAAGAGATCTAGGTTTGAATCTTTATCATAATCAAGAAAAAGAGCTGAAGAAGCAGGGTTATACATAGTATCAGGAGAAAATTTTTGTTCTCTAGCAATAGTAAATATACCATTTCCATTATTAAGAAATATACTTGTTTTATCTAATCTAGTATTTGCCGCGCTATCTAAATATGCAATATTAATTGCATCTGGATATTGGTCATTATTTATATCTCCAAAAATCACATAAGATGATATTCTACCACTATTTGTATCTTCTCTAGTTTTAAATAATCCAGATTGCCAAGTATAGTTTTCAAAAACTCCTTTATTATTTCTAAATAAGGCATATTGATATTTTGGATCTGATTTATCATATCTTGTTTTAGCTCCTTTAGTAACAACAAAGTCAGGCCAATGGTCTTGGTCTATGTCAGTAACGGTAATGTTAGTTCCAATTACTCTTTTATCTTTAAATTGTAAGCTACTTGTAATATCTTCGAATTGAATTTTCTGACTTCCATTATTTAAGCATATTGTAGGAGGCTGTTCATTGCAATTTAATCTATCAACATAATAATTATCATAACAGTTACATTTAGCTTTATCATTTTCAATAATACATTCTCCATGGTTGCTACAATTAATATTAGTACAGGGAGTATTTTCTTTACAACTAAGTCCTTCTTCATGAAAATTTTCATTACAATTACACTTTGCTTTGTCACCTTCAATAACACATTCTCCGTGATTATTGCAATTTATATCACTACAAGCATTATTTTCACTGCTTCCACAAGATATAATCATTAAAATTAATGTAAAAAATGTAAAGTTTAGTATTTTATTCATATTATCTCCTAAAATATTTTAAATATTACTACACTTATTAATAAATTACAATTATGATATGATTAAAATCAGATATTCTCTTAAAAGTTATTTTTTTAGCTTTATAAAATCTGTAAAACTTGATGTTAATAATTGTCTTGCTAGCTTGTTTGCCTTTTTTATTTGTTCTTTTGATGATAGGCTAGTCCCAAAGGTAATTTGTATTTTACCTCCAGGGATTTCTTCATTGACAACAGGAATAGTATTTATGATTCCATCAATTACTATTGCTAATCTATGTCCCGCAATTCTTTTTGTTAAATTTGCAAATAATTTTTTACCTTTGTTATTAAATATGAGTAGTATAGTTGGAGAATTGATATATTTATCAAGACCAACATAAGAATCTTTTATTAAATAGCCTGAAATACTTAAATCATTTTTTAGCACAAATGTTTTATAGTATAATTTTTTTTTATAACCTTCTTTTTTATAGTAAATTTTATATCCTTTTTTTAACTTTAGTGTTTTAATAAATTCTTTTAAATTATTCTCATCTTTTGCAGTATCACTTTTAGTTCTGAAAAATCGATATTCTACTCTACCACCTTTAGCTGTATCGTAACTATCTTCACCTGTTGTTATATTATTTGGTAAATTTTTAGTATTTTTAACTAATTCAGATGAAAGATTAATAGATTCCAAGTCTTCTTCTAGAAAATAAACACTATGCTTTTTAGATAAATCATTTTTTATTTTGTTTATATTTTCTTTAATTGTAGATATTTTTATTTCTTGATTAGTTCTATTATAATTTATACTTGTTTCTATTTTTGATAAATAATTTTTGATTTTATCATCAAGATTTTTTAATTTTTCTTTGTTAATAATAGTTGCTTCAAAAGTAATAGATTTTAGTGGTTTAAAATTATTAAAAAATTCTTTGAAATTCTTTGCACTATAAATGCTTTGAGTTATTGTTAGTATCAGTAAAATTATTATTATTTTCATTTTCATTTATTCTCCAATGAATAATATTTAACTTAGAAATATCATATCATATAAAAAAAGTAAAGATAATCTTACCCAAACTATGCAATTCAGGGATTAATGATTGAATATTTCTTATAAAATTGATTTTTATTTATTTTAAGTGTAAAATTACCTAGTTTTTGTTTATGGAGTAGCTATGACATATCATATTAAAAAATTTTTATTTCTAATGAGTTTATCATTAATTGTAATTTCATGTGGTGGTGGTGGTGGTTCAATTACTGAAGCATGTAATTTAAATTCTGATTGTTCAAAAACACAGGAGTGTAGATTTTCTAGCAAAACTGATAATTCTGGTGAATGTGTAGAAAAAAAAGTTTGCCAAGAAGATTCGGAATGTTCTGACAAAAGAGCATGTGCGGCTTCTTTAATTGGAACAGAAAAATACTGTGGTGGTTTTTTATCAAATTTTAGCTTTAAAGATGGTCAAAACCTAAAATCAGGAACAGTTGATGAAGTATATAATGATACAATTCAATTAATAGGGCAAACAGGTGCGTTTCATATTATTGTAAAAACAGGTGATAAATTGCCTGATGGATTAATGATAAATTTAAATACTGGAGACATTTCTGGGACTCCAACAAAAGAAGGTGAGTTTAAATTTACTTTAATTGCTTATAATGGTGCTAGTGATGCAAAAAACTATTACAATATTATAAAAGTAGAAAAAGAATTTATCATTAAAATAAATAAGGCAAATGTTTGTACTCCTGATTGTACAAATAAAGTATGTGGTGATGATGGCTGTGGTGGAAGTTGTGGAACTTGCACAGAAGGAACTTGTAATAACAGTGGTCAATGTGAAACAACATGTACTCCTGATTGTACAAATAAAGTGTGTGGTGATGATGGCTGTGGTGGAAGTTGTGGAACTTGCACAGAAGGAACTTGTAATAACAGTGGTCAATGTGAAACAACATGTACTCCTGATTGTACAAATAAAGTGTGTGGCGATGATGGCTGTGGTGGAAGTTGTGGAACTTGTACAGAAGGAACTTGTAATAATGATAGTGGCCAATGTGAAACAATATGTACTCCAAGTACTTGTGATGACTTAAGTGCTCAATGTGGTTCTATTGATGATGGCTGTGGAACAATGTTAGAATGTGGTGATTGCTATGTAGGAAGTGAATGTATTGATAATTTATGTGAAGTAATTGTTGTAATTAATGAAGGTGATATTATTTTTAGTGAAATAATGGCAAATCCTAGTGTTCCAGATGGTCAAGGAGGAGTAATTAATGATTCCAAAACTGAGTGGGTTGAGTTATATAACACTACAGACCACGCAATAGATTTAGATGGTCTAAAAATAGTAAAAGGAACAACAAATTATGATATTACATTAATTACAACAACAATAGAATCTCATTCTTATTATGTTATTGCAAGAAAAGAAGCAAGTGTTTCTAAACTACCAATAGTTGATGCAACGGGAGGGTTCTCTTTAACAAATGGAGGAGCGTCTTTACAACTTAAACTTGGAGATACACTACTTGATACAGTTACTTATCAAGCGGCAACAGAGGGAGCATCTTGGCAATTAGATAAAGATGTTATGGATTTTGAATTAAATGATGATAATGCAGCGTGGTGTTTAGGTACAACTGTTATTAGTACAGAAAATACTGATTTAGGAACTCCAGCGCTAGAAAATCTATCTTGCCATTAAAAATTATTTTACAATCAATAAATCTATTTATTGGCTACTTATTTTAATTTATAATCTTTACTCCTTGTGATATCATTTGATAAAAATAAAGTTTAAGAATTAAACTTATATTCTAGTGAAGAGAAGAATAAAACACATTTATTTTACTATATAACATTGAATTTTCCATATTTACTTGATATAGTAAGTTGAATTATGGAGAGCTAGATATGATTTATGAAGTAAATTCAAGTAAATCTAAGGTAGAGTTTTTTTGAAACTGGAGACAAATTAAATAATGGAGAAATGCAGAAATATATAAAAAGTATTTTTGATAATAAATGGAGATAAAGACTACTTAATAGGAGAATAATAATGAAGAAAATAGCAATAATAACAGGAGCATCATCTGGAATGGGCTGGGACTTTGCTAAAGAATTAGATAATAAAAATCTTGATGAAATCTGGATAGTTGCAAGAAGAAAAGAGCTTTTAGAAAAGTTGGCATCTGAATTGAAAACTAGGTGTAAAATCTTTGATATTGACTTAACTGATAGTGAAAAAAATAAAAAAATAGAACTAGAATTAGAAAAAAAAGAATACGAAATAAAATATCTTATTAATAACGCAGGATTTGGTTTGATGGGAGAGTTTTCTACACTTAATTTGAATAAGCAATTAAATATGATAGATTTAAATATACGAGCATTGGTTCAAGTTACATACTTTTCCATTAAATTTATGTCTAAAAGTGGAGAAATAATTCAAGTAGCATCAACAGCCGGTTTTTTACCTATGAAAAATTTTGCAGTGTATGCCGCAAGTAAAGCTTTTGTAGTTAATTTCACTAATGCTTTGGCCTTAGAGCTTAAACCTAAGGGGATACATGCTATTGCAGTTTGCCCTGGACCTGTTAAAACTGAGTTTTTCGATGTGGCAACAAATGGTAAAGAGCCCGTATTTATTTATGAATCTATAAAAGTTGTAAAAAAGGCATTAAAGGATTCAAAAAAAGCTAAGTTAAATTCAATTTATGGTTTTTTAATGAATGTAGTGATGACTCTTGCTCATTTTACTCCAAGAAGGATAAAAGTTAGTCTTTCAGCTAAAAGCTTGTAGATTCTAATTTTCATCACAAGAAATATTTAATTTATTTGGTAAATAAAAGTAATCACTATTATTTTTACCACCCAAAACATATATAAAATGATCTTGGGAAGTATTTACCCAAAAAATATTTAGTCCATTTCTTTTATTGAAGGCATAATAATTAGAATTTGGTTTTATTTTTGTCCAATTTGTAGCTCCAATTTCAAGAGACCAAATATCATCTAAGTAATTATTGTCATCATCAATTCCACCGAATAAATATATGGAATTATTTTTATAATCATATAAAAACTTAGAATTATCTCTTTTAGCAGGCTTAACTATTCCAATATAGTAGGTAAGCCACTTTTTAGTATTTATATCTAATACCCATAAATCATTTAATTTATCATCGTTTTTACCTCCAAATAAAAACAAATAATCGTTTCTAGGTGAATAAATAACAGAATAGTTGTTTCTGTTATTTGGTATACTACTAGATGTATCATAAAGTACTTTATTCCACTTGTTTTCTAATTTATTTAGTTTATATAAATCAGTAAAAAATTCTGATTCTTTACCTCCAAATAAATAAATATCTCCATCTTTATAAAATAAATAGGCGTCAATTCTATAAGAAGGTCCATTGGTTGTATTTAAATTTTCCCAATTATCTTTGTTTGCTAAGTCAAGTTTCCATAAATTGCCATAGTTATTAACTTCATCTCTTCCTCCATATAAATACAAGGAGTTGTCTATTTCACTATAAGTTAATGTAGCTCCTTCTCTTGCTTCAGGTTTAATTCCTAAATCTATTTTTTTCCAAGAGTTATCAACTGGAGAATATTCCCATAACTCATTAGAAAATCCTGCTTCAGTAAAACCACCAAATAAATAAGTTTTATTTTCTGTATAATCAAAAGTAAGTGATGCTTTATACATGCTAGCTATATCTTTTTTTATAGAGTATTTTTCTGTATTTAAATTAAAAATTAAATCTTTGTTTACAACTAACTCTGAATTGTCATTTCCGCCCCAAATAGTAACAGAATTATTTAAGTTATCAATAATAACAGAAGAAATAATATTTTCTTCTTGAGAATTTAGTATAGACCAAGTTTGAGTGTTTAAATCATATTTATATAATGTTAATTCACTGGTACTTTCTTTTTTTCCTCCCCAAAAGTATAATTTATTATCTTTAAACCAAGCAGATGATTCTGAAGTATTAGCAATAGTATTATCGTTGGATTCTAGCGTCCACTCAAAAGTAATTAAATTAAATTTCCATAGTTCATTAGTTAAGCTACTATCCTCTAAAACTCCTCCAAATATATAAAAAGAATTTGTAGATGGTATAAATAATTGAGATTGACTATATCTTGCACTAGGATTAAGCGAACTATTAATATTACTCCACTTGTTTTGACTTATAGAATATCTATAAGTTATAGAATTTACAGTGTTTTCTGATTTTCCTCCAAATAAAAAGATATTATCAAAGCCATCATTAAAAACTGAAGCTCCATATAGTTTAATATTTATTGCGTTATTTATAAAAATTTGCTCCCATGTATTGTTTTCTATATCAAATTTCCAAAAATCATTTAAAATATTACCTAAAGCATCTATTCCTCCATATAAATAAACTTCTTTGCTTGAGTTTTTGTAGGTTATTGAAGAATAAATTCTTGGAATAGGCTTATTACCTTGGGTTACAAATTTTTTCCATATTTTAGTGGTTTCATTGTATTGCCATAAATCATTTGCTAGTTCTTGTGTTGGTAGTTCTCCTCCAAAAATAAAAACTTTGTTGTTATTAGAAATAGTTTTTGCAAAATAAGTTCTTCTCGCCGGAGTATTATTAATCCAATCTTCACTATGGGGACTCATAGCATCACAACCAAGCCAGTGTCCTTCAATACAGATTGTTTCACCATTTTCACAAACATTTGAACATGGTTTATATAAGTCTTCATCAATTAGATTATTACAATTGTCATCTAAATTATTGCAAATTTCTTCTTGAGGGGTAATTTCATTTTGTATAGTAATTAACTCAGAATTAACACATCTTTGTATTCCTTGTTGGCATTCACCAATATTACTTCCGGTAATAATATCTCCAATGTTATCATCTATTTGATTATTACAATCATTATCTTTTCCATCACAAATTTCATCTGATGGAGGAATTTCTTCTTCTATTGTTACAAGCTGATGATTTATACACCTTTTTATACCTTGCTTACATTCTCCGGTGTTGGTTCCTGTAATAATATCTTCAATATTTTCATCTATTTGATCGTTGCAGTTATTATCAAGATTATCACAAACTTCAGCGGTGGGTTTAATTTCTTCTTGTACTGTTTTTAATTTTCCATCAACACAAGAAACTATACCCTTTTGGCATTCTCCAGTATCTGTTCCAACAATAACATCATTAATGCCTTCATCTATATTTTCATTGCAATTGTTATCTATACCATCACAGATTTCTATTGTTCCAGGATTTATATCTTTTAGATTTGCTGCACAATCATCTTCAATGAAGCCATCTCCATCAATGTCTGTGCTTGCTTTATAATTTACAATTTGTGAAAATTTCTCATTTGAAATAATGGTTATTGCTCTTACTTTATAATAATAAGTTTTATTTCCTGATATAGTAAAATCATCAATATACTTATAAAAGTTTAGATTTTCATCATAATTAATAGTTGATATTTTTATATAATTATCATTTTTGTTTATACTTTTATAAACTTCATATTGTTTTATTTCTGAATTTAAACTTAAAGAGTTCCAAGTTAATTCTATTTTTAACTCACTGTTTAAAGAAGCTTTTAAATCATAGTTATCGTTAATCGGATTGTTCTTTGCTGGATTACACGATATAAACAAAAAAAATAATATAAATGTTAGTAAAAATTTCATAATTCCTCCAATAATATTAATTATATCGGATTTTTTATAAAAAAAAAAATTTTATGTTTACAAATGGAACATTTTTTATTTTTTTGTAACATTATAATAAAAAATAAATATTGTTATTAGGCTTTATTTAAGGCTTATTTTAGCTTTTTTTTATTTTTTTATAAAATTGGAAGTATAATTGATTAAGTTATAATGTTTATTAATTATTTTATAGGAGTTTATTATGAATAAGCCACAAACCGTTTACCAAATGTTATTAGTTAAACCTTATCAAAGACAAGGAGAAAGGAAATACAGTTATACCAATATTGGTATAGCTTTTAGAAAAGATCAATCTGATATTATTGACATGAAACTAGATTTATTTCCTATTTTAATTCCTGGAGCATTTATTCAACTAAAACCAGTTACGAAATCAAATAATAGCGAAAAAAATGAAACAGCTAATAAAAAAAGTAGTAAAAATAAAAAATAAAAAAATTATTTTTGAGTTATTTTTTACACAAAAAATATATATAGAGGAGTTATTTATGATTTTAAATAAAATTAATAAAAATTTTATCAATGCTCAAGTTGAAGAAAATATAATAGAATTAACTTTTGATAATGAAATTAATAAAGAATATTTGGTAGATCTGATTTTAGATAGTATTGATAATATTTCTTGGATAGAATTAGAAGTTCTTTAGCGATTTAATTGCCTCAAGAGTCATATCTAACTTCTCTTTTCTACCTCGTTTTAGAAGTTCTATAAGCCTATCAAGATTTACCCATTCGTATGCATTTATTTCTTCTTCTTGAAGGGTTAAACTTAATGGTCCATCATATTTACAATAATTAAAATAATATGCCTTTCCTTTTGTAAATCCTCGTTTGTCTTTTCTATCAAGAGGAGCGTCAACTATTTTATAAAAAAAGTTTTTAACTAGTATAGTTAAATCACTTTTTTTAATGCCAACTTCTTCTTCTATTTCTCTAAATAGAGCATCTTGAGGAATTTCACCAGCTTCTATACCTCCTTGAGGAAAACTCCATGGTTTTATTCCTTTGATAGACTGAACAACTAAATACTTAGAATTTTTATTTTTTATTACTAATACAACAACAGGTCTATACTCTTTATTTATGTGATGTTCTGAAATTTCCTTTAATAGCTCCATATACTCCTCATATATAATGGGTTTCATAGATTAACACATATTTTGAAAATAATTCAAATTTTTTGTGAAATTTATAATTATAATTGACATTTTAATAAAGCTATTTATGATAATAATATATTATTTATGGAGTAATTATGTATGATTTAACAATAATTGGTGCAGGGCCTGGTGGATATCACACTGCAATAAGAGCGGCACAAAAAGGATTAAGTGTTGCACTAATAGAAAAAAATAAAGTAGGTGGTGTATGCTTAAATGTAGGTTGTATTCCAACAAAAGCCTTGTATGGCACTGCTCATAGGCTTATACAAGTAAATCAAGAAAATGAAAAATTTGGTATAAAATCAGAAAATACAACATTTGATTTTGATATTGCTCAACAAAGAAAGGATAAAGTTGTTAAACAAATGACATCTTCAGTTGAAGCATTGTTAAAAAAACATGGAGTTAATTTAATTTTTGGTGAAGCTGAATTTATCAATAAAAATAAAATAAAAGTAAATGATGAAGAAATAGATAGTAAAAATATTATTATTGCAACTGGATCAAGCCCTCTAATGTTGCCTTTTTTTAATATAGACCACAATGTGATTTTAGATTCTACTGATTTACTAAATATAAAAGAACTTCCTAAATCCTTAATTATACTTGGCGCAGGAGTAATGGGTATTGAATTTGCGAATATTTTTAATGCCTTTGGTGTAAAAGTAACGATTTTAGAGCTTGAAAAACAGATTTTGCCTTCAGTAGATAAAATGATATCTTCACAATTAGCAAAAATTCTAAAATCAAGAGGAATTGATATTTATTTAAAGAAGAAAACAACAGTAATCAAGAATGATAATGAAGAAGCATATTTTCAACTTGAAGATGGAGCAGAATTTAGAGCAGAGAAAGCTTTAATTTCTATAGGGAGAAAGTTTAATTCTGATATTAAAGGTTTAGATAATTTGGGAATAAGCAAAACTCCAAATGGCGCTATAATTGTTGATAAATATTACAAAACAAATATAGATAATATCTATGCTATAGGAGATGTAAGCGGAGGCATGTTATTAGCTCATGTGGCATCTTATGAAGGAGAAAAAGCATTAGCGAGTATTGTTAATGAAAATTATCCAAGTTCAACAATACCATCTGCAATATTCTCAATTCCAGAAATAGCAACAGTAGGTCTAACTGCTCAAAATAGTGATATTAAACTAAAAAAAGGAATGTTTTCGTATCAAGCAAGTGGAAAAGCAATGGCCATAGGCGAAGAACAAGGTCTTGCTATTTTTTATATTGCTGAAAATGATCTTATTGTAGGTTCTACAATTATGGGAGCAGATGCTTCAAATTTAATACAGTTAATAACTCTTGCAATAAATAATAAAATGAAAGCAGAAGATTTTGTAAGAAATGTATTTCCTCATCCTACTTTAAGTGAAATAGTTTTAGAAGGTGTTGAAGATATTCATGGTATGGCAATTCATAAGTTTGGTAAAAAGAAATAAAAAATACTGAATAGTTACCAAAAAATGGAAAATATTGAGCTTATAACTAAACAATAATTTGTTTTTTTACTTAAATATGGTATATAAATCTTATGAAAAGTTTTTTATTATTAATAATATCTTTATTTATATTTTCTTGTACCTCTGGTAAAACCACTAAGGGAGGGATATACATTAATGGCGTATATAAAAATAGTGAGCTAAAGTATAACATAGGGAGGCTTCCTAAAGTTTGGAAGCGACTAGATGTTAATTACTTAAATCTAGTTTTTTATAACACTAAAAATAATTCTGTTATTTATGTTAATGGAAAATGTAGTGGAAGTAGCGATGTGCCTTTAACAATTTTAAGAACTCATTTATTGCTTGGTTTTAAGCATAAAAAAATAATAAAATCAGAAAAATTAAAAATTGAAAACCGTGAAGGCTTGCATTCTATAGTTCTTGCATCATTAGACGGTGTAAAAAGGAAAATAGATTATTATATTTTTAAAAAAGATGGTTGCTTGTATGATTTCGTTTTAATTTCAACAATAGCAACTTTTTATGAAAACCAAAAAAAGTTCAATAATGTTGTTAATAAATTCAAAATTATAAAAGGTAGTAACATTAAGGTATTTGTTAAATGATGAAGTTTTTTAGTAACTTAGGCTTTAAATTTATAGATTTTATTATACTCTCAGGTATAATAGTGAGATTTACCATTGAATTTTTTAGAGGTTTATTTACTAAAGGCGTAAATTTTTATTTAGTAGTTAGGCAAGTATATTTTGTTGGTGTTAAATCTTTGCCTTTAGCTACAATAATAGGTGTTTTCATTGGAATGGTTATAACAATTCAATTTGCTTATGGATTAAAATCTTATGGTGCACTTGATAAAGTTCCTAAATTGGTTGCATTAGCTATGGTTAGGGAGCTGGGACCTGGTTTTATTGCGTTGCTAGTCGGAGGAAAGATAGGTAGTGGTTTTGCTGCAGAAATAGGTTCTATGAAGGTTAGCGAACAAATTGATGCAATGAGGTCACTAGGTGATGATCCCATTAGACGATTGCTTGCTCCTAGAATTATTGCAGTGATGTTAATACTTCCTTTTTTGACAATTTGGGCAGATCTGGTATCATTTATTGGTGGTGCCTTTGTTTCCTCAATTGAATATAACTTAGACCCTGCAATATTTTTAAAAGTCGTTAGAGGTTCTTTAAAAAATAGAGAAATTATTCATTCTATAATTAAATCTATGGTTTTTGGTTATCTTATCGCTATAATTGGAGTTGCAAATGGTTTCAGAACAGGTTATGGTACTGAATCAGTTGGAAAATCAACAACGGATACAGTGCAAACAACATTTATATTCATATTGATTACAAATTTTTTCTTGAGTAAATTTTTTATGGTTGTTAAATTTAAATGGTTTGATGTTTTATGGTAGAAAATAAAAATATTATTATTAGTTTTAAAGACATAAAGAAAAGATTTTCTGATAATATTGTATACGAAACATTAAATTTAGATATTATTAAATCTCAAACGACTACAATTTTTGGTGGAAGCGGAACGGGTAAATCTGTTTTATTAAAAATACTAATAGGGTTATTAAAGGCAGATAGCGGTAGTATCCTTTTTAATAATCAGGATATTAGCAAGTTTTCAGAAAGAAGATATTTACCTATTAGAAAACAAATTGCAATGTTGTTTCAAGGTGGAGCATTGTTTGACTCTATAAATGTAGAGGAAAATATTGCTTATCCATTAAAATTGCACTTTAAAATGACTAATAAAGAAATGAGAAGAGTTATTGCTAAAAATTTAGAAATGGTTGGGCTTCCTGGTACAGAAAAATTAATGCCTGCTGAATTAAGTGGTGGAATGCAAAAAAGAATTGGTTTAGCTAGAGCCCTAGCAACTAATCCAACCGTAATGTTATATGATGAACCAACAACAGGGCTTGACCCTATAAATGTTACACTAATTAACAATCTTATTATTAGGCTAAAAGAAGAATTAAACTTAACATCAATTGTTGTAACTCATGATATGGAGTCTGCATTTACAATATCAGATAAAGTTGCGATGTTATGGGATAAAAAAATAATCTTTTATGGAAGTGTTAATGATATAAGGGATACTGGTAATCCTATTGTTCATCGTTTTATAAATGGAATATCGGAGTAGTATGGAACAAAATAGAAAACTAGAAGCTATGGTTGGAATGTTTATGTTGATAATGTTTTTTATGTTGGGATGGGTGATTCTTACACTTGGTAAAAAAAAGGGATATGTGGGGCAAAATTATACCGTTTATGCTTATTTTAGAAATATAAAGGGATTAAGTAAAGATAAATCAGTTTATTTATATGGAAAGTACATTGGAAGTGTTTCTAATATTGAGTTTCCTAAAACAACTAAAGATGAGCGAATTAAAGTTACTTTTTCTATTAGAAAACCATACTTAAGATTTATAAAAAAAGATGCTGTTGCTAAAATTACAACTAAAAGCCTTCTTGGAAGTAAAGCTGTTAATATTTCTCCTGGGCGAGATCATAAAAGCATAAAAGATGGAGATTTTATTATGGGATATGTATCAGCTGATCCTATAAAAGCAGTTGAAACAGCGGGTGAAGTTTTAATAAAAACCAAAAACATTCTTAATACCATTGGAGATATGGTTGATAATTATAAAAGTTCAGATTTATTAACATATTTAATTAAAGTTGGTCGCTTTGTTGAAAAAACACTTGATGCAGTAGAAAATCAAAGAGGTATGCTTGGAACTATTGTTTTTGATAAAAGCAATAAAAAGAAACTAATTCAAACAATTGATAATCTAAATAAAACATCTAAAAACTTAAAGGAGCTATCTGAATCAGTGCTTAGAATCACAAAAGAAATAGAAAATAATGAAAATTCAGTTACTCATCAGTTGATATATGGTAAAAATGGGAAGAAAATTATGGCTAGTCTTGCTTTAGTTTCATCTGATTCTGTTAAGATTACAAATGAAATAGTAGATGGTCATGGTTTAATTCATAATATAATTTTTGAGAAATCCGAGATAAAAGAGTTATTAACAGATTCAGCGATTAAGCTTAATAAAGTTATGACTAATATACATGAAGGAAGAGGTTCTTTAGGGGCTCTGATAAAGGACCCAACAATATATGAAGATTTAAAAGGAGTTTTTGGTAAAGTGAAATCTAATCAGGTATTAAAATCATTAATAAGATTTTCAATTCAAAGGGAGGAAAAATGAATAATGAACAATATTTAAAAGAAATTAACGAAGCTGTTGGTTATCTTGCTCAAAAAGTAGAAAAATTTCCTGAAATTTTAGTTATTTTAGGTAGTGGTCTTGGAGATTATGCTGATACATTTAAAAATAAAATGGTTATCTCTTATAATGACATACCTAATTTTCCAAAATCAACAGTTGTTGGCCATAGTGGTAACCTTGTTATAGGTGAAGTTCATGGAAAACTTGTTGTTGCAATGCAAGGAAGAGTTCATTTTTATGAAGGGTATTCTATGAGAGAAGTAACTTTTCCTGCAAGAGTATTTAGTGCATTGGGGGTTAAAAAGGCCGTTATAACAAATGCTGCTGGTGGAATTAATAGAGATTTTCTAACAGGTGCATTAATGATAATAACAGATCATATCAATTTTATGGGTGATAATGCCTTAAAGGGTCCTAACTTAGAAACATTTGGACCAAGATTTCCTGATATGAGTGAAGCCTATAATCTTAGCTTAAGAAATAAGATGAAATCAGTTGCAGATAATTTAAACATTAATATAAAAGAAGGTGTTTACATTGCGATGAGTGGTCCTACCTATGAAACACCTGCTGAAATAAGAATGGCAAGTGCTTTAGGTGCAGATGCCGTAGGAATGAGTACTGTTCCGGAAGTTGCAGTATTTAATCATTCTGGAGTTGAAGTTGTTGGAGTTTCTTGTATCACAAATTTAGCAGCAGGGATATCTGAAACAAAGTTATCTCATGATGAAGTTAAAGAAACAGCAGAAAGAGTAAAAGGAATCTTTACTGAATTAATTGATAATTTTTTAAGAGAATTATAAATTAATCTAAGTTTTAAGCAATATATTATTGATAAAATAAAAAAATTATACTATAATAACATCTAAGTTTTTTTTGAGGGGTTTATGAAACGATTACTATTAATAATGGCAGTTTTTATAGCACTTGTATCCTCTTGTGCAGATACAGACAGTGCAGGCGAGTTAATTAGTTCATGTGCAGGTATAACATGTTCAGGGCATGGTAAATGTGAATCTAATGATGGTATTCCTGCATGTTTATGTGATAGTGGATATATCAATACAGGAAGTGAGTGTTTGTTTGATTGTTCAAATATTGAGAATTCTAAGATAAATATTTATAATAATGGCTGTGAGTGTCTTGGTGATTTGCAAGCACAAAGAGATGAAAGTAATAACTTGATTTCTTGTTCTTGTGAAGAAGGAAAAGAGTTGGTTAATGGTCAATGTTTAACTAAATGTGATGATGCAAATGCTTACCCTACAAACGAAGGTACCTGTGTTTGTAATTATGGTTATTATCTGGATATTTCAGGAATATGTACATTTAATTGTAAATACAACGACCATGCTTTTACAAATTCAGCAAATAATGCTTGCGAATGTGAAGAAGGTTACGAGCTTAAAAATGGTGAATGTCTTTATTCTTGTAATGAAGCAGGTAATATGATTACTAATGGTGGCAATAATGGTTGTAGCTGTAAAGAAGGATATTTTCAAACCAAAGATGCTGATGTTTGTGCTAGTCCATGTGAAGGTGTTTCATGTGAAAATGATGCAGAATGTGTTGCAACAAGTTCTGAATCAAATATTTGTAGATGTATAGCTAATAAAAGTTTAAAATTAAATTATAATGATAATTTAATTATGCCTATGCCTTATAATACAGATATGAAAATTGCTACTAATGCTGGTAATACATATGCTATTGTCTGGTCGGGCAATACAAGCGATACTGATAGTGTAAAAAGTATATTTTTAACTATTCTTAATTCAGATGGAACTATACTTAAAGAAACTTCAATTATTAATTTAAGAGATTTAAATGATGATAAAAATAAATTAAATCCAACCGTTATTTGGGGCGGAGATAAGTATTTAGTTGCATGGGAAGATAGCAGATATACTACTGATACAATGACAACAAAAGACATATATTTTAGACTAGTTTCTGAAGACGGTACCTTAACTCCTGAAACTAGACTTACCTTTTCAACATCTAATAATACTTATGCTTGGGCACCTAAACTACTATGGAATGAAGTTGAAGCTCATTATGCTATTTTTTGGAAAGAAAAAAAGAGAGATATCGATGGTAATCTTGGTGTAACAACTGTTTATTATAGATTAATAAGGCCAACTGGAGATTATTTAATTGGTACAAAACCAACTACTGCTGCAAATATTCCTATTTATGATTTTGATATCACCTTAAATAAAGATAATAATTACTCTATGGTTTGGATAAAAGATGAATCTCCAAAAAGATTATATTATCAAATTCTTAGTTCAGATAGTACTGTAATAGAAAGTGATGGAGTAGTTCTTCTTTCTCCAATAAATTTACTATACAATACTTCAAGTGCAATTTCGCCTAAAATTATTTGGAATGGAAGTGAATATGCTATTTTCTTTAGAAATTCTAGTTATAGCAATAGATATGCACTTTTATTATTAAATGAAAATAATCAAAAACTAGGAAATGAAATTAATTTAAACTTAAGTGATACTCCAAGAGACTTCTTTTGGAATGGAAATGAATATGTTTTTACAACCAACAATAGCAATGAAGTATATCTAAGAAAAATATCTTGGGATGGTAGAATTATTGAAAATAATCTTTTGAGTGATGGTCTTCATCATATTTATAATCCAAGGGTTTCTTTTGTAGATAAAAATGATTATTCTTTCTTTTGGATTGATAATAGAGATGGAAGTTATTCATTGTATTCAAGTGATATGAGTTGTAGATAAAATAGTTTAGGCCGTTACAATCACCATGGTTGTCTAAGGGTTAAACAAAGGAGATATGTAATCTCTCTACATGGTGTTTTACACGGATTTTTTAGCTAAAATCTAAAAAATTATAAAATATTTCCAATATTTAAAATAATAACATACAAAACTGCATTACTTATCCCATGGAATAATACAGATGCTAATATGTTATTGGTTTGATTTCTAAGGATTCCAAAAACTATAGATGGCAAAAATGTTAAAGCTGAAAAAACTGTAAAATATGTTAAAAAATGTCCTAATCCAAATATTAATGACGTTATTATTATCCCTGTATCTAGTTTTATTTTAGGAATAATTTGAAAATTAAATCTTTTTTGAATTAAAGGTTGTAAGTATCCTCTATAAAAAAATTCTTCACTAAATCCAACAACAATTATATTGTAAGCTAAATAATATAGTATATCTTTAGGGAGTTTTATTGTAAATAAATGTTCTTTGAAATCACTACCAAATTTAAAAACAAAGATTAATATAAAATAAGCAGGAAAAATTGTTATTATCCAAATTAATAAATAGTAAGAACTCTTTTTTATATCTATATTTAATAAGCCATATTTTAAATAATCAATATGATTAATTTTTGCAGAAAACATTGGTATATATACAAGTGTTATAAGTATTATATATGGCCGTATTGTTGGAGTTAGTTTTGCTAATGAAAATATTACTATAGATAAAATATAAGAAAAAAAAGCTTCTTTTGAGGATAAATCAAAGAATGATATAAATTTGCTTTTAATCATTTGAATATAATGCATCTACAAATTCTTCTACATCCATCTTTTTCAAGTCATTAATGCCTTCACCAATACCTACATATCTAACAGGGATATTATAAGTATTAGAAATACCAATAATAACACCACCTTTAGCTGTACCATCCATTTTCGTTAAAACGATTCCTGTTATATCCATTGCTTCATTAAAATATTTAGTTTGATGTATAGCATTTTGTCCATTTGTTGAATCTAAAACTAAAAAAACATCATGAGGTGCATCTTTATGTGCTTTTACTGCGGAGCGTTTAATTTTTTTTAGTTCTTCCATTAATTTTTTATCAGTATGTAACCTTCCTGATGTATCACCAATAATAATATCATAATTTTCATCTAGGCCTTTTTTAATTCCATCATAGATAACACTAGAAGGATCTTGCTTATCTTTTCCAGAATGGAATCCTGCTCCACTTCTTTTTGCCCAAACTTCTAATTGTTCAACAGCTGCAGCTCTAAATGTATCTCCTGCAATAAGTAAAACCTTTTTACCTTCTTTTATATATTGAGAGGCTAATTTTCCTATAGTTGTAGTTTTTCCACTACCATTAACTCCAATGAATAACATGATATATGGTTTTTTATTGATTTTTTCTTCGAATTTTATATTTAATATGTCAAAAGTTTCTTGTTTTAAAAAGCTTATTACCGAAGCACTGTCCTTAATAGATTTTTTATCCATTCCTTCTTTAATTTTTTCAAATAATACATCAGCTGTTTTAGGGCCAATATCAGAAGTTAGCAATAATTCTTCTAAATCATCAAGAAAATCATCATTTAATTCTTTTACTTCATTAAATAAATTATTTAATTTACCCAGGAATCCGGATCTTTTTGTTTTTGCAAGCCCCTCTTTAAATGTTTTACCCTTTTCTTCTATTTTTTTTAATTCTTCTTGTTTTCTCTTTTCGGATGCTTCTTTTTCTTTTTTTCTTTCTTTAGCAATTCTTTCTTGTTCTAATTCTGCTTTTTTCTTTACTTCTTCTTGTTTTCTTTTTGCTTCTTCTTCTATTTTTTTTTGTTCTAATAAAGCTTTTTTTTCTACTTCTTTTTTTAGTTTTATTTCTAATTCTTCTCTTTTTTTAATATCTAATTCTTCTTGTTGTAATTTTTCTAATTCCCTTTTCTTTTCTAGTTCAAGCTTTCTCATTGCTTCTATTTCAGCTTTTTTCTTTTCTCCTTTTATTCTTTTTTCTTCTTTTAATGCTAATCTTCTTGCTTCATCTCTTGCTTTTCTAGCTTCTTCTTCTATTCTTTTTTGTTCTAATAAGGCTTTTTGCTCTGTAGCTTCTTTCTCTTTTTCTAGTTTTTCCAATTCTAATCTATCATTTTTTAATTTATCCTTTTTATTTTTACTTTCTATAATAATTATAAAAAATATAAACAAAACTAAGCCTGCGAGAGAACCTAATATATAGTAATTATTTATAATTTCATTAATATTCATTGTTACTCCTAAAACTAATCAAAATCAAAACTACTTATTATAATAAAATATTGTTTTATTGCAAGCAAGATTTATTTTTAATAATCAATTAAAAAGTAAAAATTAGAAAAAGGAATTTTTAATATTAAAAATACTTGCAATTCTACTTTTTTTTGTTATAATGCATTGCATTATTTTGAATAGTGATTCTTATTAGGATAGCAATGAAACTAATAGTTGGCTTAGGAAATCCAGGTACTAAATATGAAATGACTAGGCACAACATAGGTTTTTTAATTGTTGATAGAGTGGCTCAGAAGCTAAATACTGACATTTGTAAAGAAAAGTTTAAAGGTAAATTTAATAAGAAATCTTACAATGGAGAGGATATTATTTTATTAAAACCGATGACTTATATGAATTTAAGTGGAGAATCTGTCTTACCTGCATCAAGATTTTTTAAAATAGAATCAAGGGACGTTTTAGTGATTCATGATGAATTGGATTTAGCGTTTGGAAAAATAAAGTTTAAAAAAGGTGGTGGATTTGCAGGCCATAATGGATTGAAATCCATAGGGGCAAGTTTATCAAAACAAGAGTTTAATAGATTAAGGGTAGGAATAGGAAGGCCAATTGGTAGAATCCCTATTGCTGATTATGTTTTACAGAGGTTTTCATCTGAAGAAGAAGCAGAATTAGATGATTTAATTGAGAAATCAGCTGATTCTGTAATTTTTTATTTAGAAAATGATATTTTAGAAACAATGAATCAATTTCATGGAGGGTAAATGAACAAATTGATGTTTGTAGCACCAATTGCAGGAGCATTAGCTCTAATTTATGCATTTATTAAAGCATCTGCTGTAAGCAAGGCAGAGGTAGGTGATGAGAGAATGGCAACAATTGCTAAAAATATTAGCGTTGGAGCTATGGCTTTTTTAAAGAGAGAATATACTGTTTTAGCTGGTTTTGTAGTAGTAGTAGCTATTGCATTAGGTCTTTCAAATGCAGGAAAAGAAAATAGTAGTTATTTGATAGCTTTGTCTTTTATTGTTGGAGCGGTTGCATCTGCATTAGCTGGTTATCTAGGGATGAAAGTTGCTACTAAAGCTAATGTAAGAACAACAAATGCTGCAAGGACAGGGCTTTCTAAAGCTCTTGGCATTGCCTTTGGAGGTGGTGCCGTTATGGGAATGAGCGTTGTTGGTCTTGCAACTATTGGCTTAGGTGGATTATTTATACTATATTTTAATATATTTGATGGTAATATGCTTAAAATATTAAATGTTTTAACAGGTTTCTCATTGGGAGCATCTTCAATTGCTTTATTTGCAAGAGTTGGTGGGGGTATTTATACTAAAGCTGCTGATGTTGGTGCTGACTTAGTTGGTAAAGTGGAAGCAGGTATTCCTGAGGATCATCCTTTGAATCCTGCAACTATTGCTGATAATGTTGGTGATAATGTTGGTGATGTTGCTGGAATGGGTGCTGATTTATTTGAATCTTATGTTGGTTCAATTGTTGGCTCTATGGTTCTTGGAACTGCTTTTATGCATCATATTACTAATGCTGGTGGAAAGGGATTGAATGCTATTTTACTTCCATTAGTATTAGCTGGTCTTGGTATTCTTGTTTCTATAATAGGAACATTTTTTGTTAGAACATCAGAAGGAAAAAATCCTCAAACAGCACTTAATTTAGGTACATTTGGTGCAGCTGGAATGATGATTGTCGCATCTTACTTTGTAATAGGAATGTTAATACCCTCTGATGTTAAAGCAAGTGTAATGGGAGCAACAATGGATGTTTCTGCTCCTTTAGGTATTTTTTTAGCTGTTATTTTTGGCTTGGTTGCGGGTACTTTAATTGGTATTGCAACAGAGTACTATTGTGCGACAGGTAAAGGTCCTGTTAATGCAATTGCTAAACAATCAGAAACAGGTGCCGCAACAAATATTATTGCGGGTCTTGGGACAGGGATGCAATCAACTGCTCTTCCAATTCTTTTAATTGCTGCTGCGATTTTAGGCTCTTATGCTTTTGCAGGGCTTTATGGTGTTGCTATTGCTGCGCTTGGAATGCTTTCAACAACAGGTATTCAGTTGGCAGTTGATGCTTATGGACCAATTGCAGATAATGCAGGTGGTATTGCTGAAATGGCAGGACTTCCTCATGAGGTAAGAGAAAGAACTGATAAACTTGATGCCGTTGGTAATACAACAGCAGCTATTGGTAAAGGTTTTGCTATTGGTAGTGCTGCACTTACTGCACTAGCATTATTTTCAGCTTATATGCAACAAACAGGAGTTAAAACCATTAATCTTGCAGACCCTAAAGTTATGGCAGGTTTGTTTGTTGGTGGAATGATTCCTTTCTTATTTTCCTCAATGGCAATGAATGCTGTTGGTAGAGCAGCTATGGCAATGATTAGAGAAGTACAAAGACAATTTAAAGATATTCCTGAGTTAAAAGCAGCTCTTGAAGTTATGAAAAGAAATGATAACGATGTTGATAAAATGAATGAAGCAGACCTTGCAGTTTTTAATGAAGCTGATGGTAAAGCAGAGTATTCAAAATGTGTTGATATTTCAACTGGTGCAGCAATTAAAGAAATGGTTATGCCTGGTTTACTTGCCATAGTTATTCCAGTGTTAGTTGGTTTTTTTGGTGGAAAAGTTATGCTTGGAGGACTTCTTGCAGGGGTTACTGTAACAGGAGTTTTAATGGCTCTTTTTATGTCAAATGCTGGTGGAGCATGGGATAATGCTAAAAAATCAATTGAAGAAGCTGGTAAAAAAGGAACAGAAGCTCATAAAGCATCAGTAGTTGGTGATACTGTTGGTGACCCTTTTAAAGATACAGCTGGTCCTGCACTTAATATCTTAGTTAAGTTAATGAGTGTTGTTGCTCTTACGATTGCTCCATTATTATAGCCTTTCATAACCAATTTGGCATGGCCAAAGGGTGAACACAAGATTCGCCCCTACATTGTTTATTACAGGCAAAATTTCACTAAATTTATAAAAAATTCATTAAAATTTTAGCACTCAACCAATATAAATATTGTTTTCGCTTTGTTGAAAATATAATATTTTCTTGATTTACACATAAAGACACAATTTATTTGACACTACCACAAAAATGATGTGTACCCCTAAAAATAGATAGATTTTATTTATCTATATTCTAAGGCGATTTTTATAATAATACTTATTTATTTAATATTTATATGATATAATCACTTTTTTAGCTTAAGGAAGCCAAATGATAGAGAAAAAAACAAACTTACATCCAAGAAATAAGCATAATATGGGATATGACTTTAAAGAACTAATAAAAACAAGTCCAGAATTGTCTCCATTTGTGATTTTAAATAAATATAACAACCAATCTATTGATTTTGCTAATCCAGAAGCAGTATCAATGTTAAATAAATCATTATTAAAGCATCATTATAAAATTGAGTATTGGAATATACCAAAAGGTTATTTATCTCCTCCTATCCCGGGGAGAGCTGATTATATTCATTATTTAGCTGATTTATTGGCAAGTAGTAATAATGATAAAATCCCAAAAGGAAAAAAAATAAAATGCCTTGATATAGGTGTTGGGGCAAATTGTATTTATCCCATTATTGGAAATAAAGAATATAATTGGTCATTTATTGGTTCAGATATAGAACCAATTGCAATCAAATCTGCAAAAAATATTATTGAAAACAATAAGTTAGAAAGAAATATAAAAATAAAATTACAAAAAAGCTCAAAGAATATATTTAAAGGAATAATTAATGATAATAAATTTGATTTAACTATTTGCAACCCTCCATTTCATACTTCTCTTAGAGAGGCAAACGCTGGAACTATTCGTAAATTAAATAATTTGAAAAATTTAAAGAAAAAACAAAATAATAAAGTAATATCTAAACGTAACAACGCACCCATTTTAAACTTTGGTGGTAAAAGTAATGAATTATGGTGTGAAGGCGGAGAAAAAAAATTCATAGAAAAGATGATAATACAAAGTAAAGAATTCTCTTTATCGTGTTTTTGGTTTACAACATTAGTTGCTAAAAAAACACATCTAAAACATATATATTATACCTTAGATAAAGTAAAAGCTACAGAAGTAAAAATTATAGAAATGTCACAAGGTAACAAGATAAGTCGTGTTATTGCATGGACTTTTTTAACTAAAGAGCAACAGGATAAATGGATAAATAAAAGGTGGAAGTAGTTTATTTAATATATTAATATCATGCAGTTTTAGCACTTAAATATTCAGAAATAGCCACCCAACCACCTTTTAATGCTACAGCTTTAAATCCTAAGAGTCCTAAAAGTGTTGTAATTGCAATAGCTCTTGCTCCAGTATGACATAAAACAATGATTTCTTTATTTTTATCTAATTTAGCAATATTTTCTTCTGTAAAAAGAGTATTCATGCTTATATTTAAAACATCTCCATAAGTAAATTTTGTAAAGTCTAGCTCTTCTTCTGTTCTAATATCTAATGTTAAAATGTTCTCTTTTCTTTTTAATCTTGCAATGAAATCACTTACTTCTATTCTGCAAGGTGCTACTTCTAAAACATCTTTAGTCATTGGTGAAAACATTTGGTTAAAAATATTAATTAATTCTGTATTCATCTTTTCCTCCAAAATAATAGGTGATAGTACATCATAGAAAACATTATGTCAAAATAGATTGTAATATAGAAAAAATAATCTATAATTATATTTTATGAATAGGACACCATGAAACTCTGTATAACCTTTTTAATAATAATAATTTCTATTTCATGTAATAAGCAAGGCAAATTTGAAAAGTTTGATATTTTCAAATTAGAGTTTTTTAAAATGGGTACAGATTTATCTGTAAAATATGTAGCTAAAAAAAGAAATATAAAACTTGAAAAAGAAATAAAAGAATATATTGATCAATTTGATAAAGAAAATAGTTTTTATAAAAAAGAAAGTTATTTATCTAAACTTAATAATTTAAATGATAATCAAAGTTTAAAAGTAGTTCATTCTTTTTGTAAATTGTTAGAAATATCTGTAAATTACCAAAAAAGTACTGAAAATAGGTTTAATATTGCTTATAAATCACCTAAAAAGTTTAGAAATTTAGACAATTTACAAATTAATTGTAAAAAGGATATAATAAAAGTAATAAAAAAAGGGACAATTTTAGATACAGGAGGTATAGCTAAAGGGTATTCTATAGATAAAACAGCCTATATCTTGAAAAAATATAATTATAAAAATTTTATTATAAATTATGGTGGAGATATGCTTATTTGTGGTAAAAAACCAAATAATAAAAATTGGACTATAGGTATAAAAGATCCATTTAATACATCAAAATTATTAAAAATAATAAGTAAAAATACTAAAAGTTGCTATTCTGTTGCAACTTCAGGAGATTATAAAAGATATATAGTTAAAAATGGTAAAAAATATTCTCATATAATAAATCCTAAAACAGGTTTATCAGTAGAAGATGCACATTCCGTTACAGTTATTTCTGATAATGCGATAAAATCAGATGTTTTAGCAACAGCAATATCTGTAGGAAATAAAGATATAGCTTATATTAAAAGAATGAAAAGGAAGTTTAATATTAAAATATATATACTTATAGGCAACAATAGAAAATTGTTAGAGTATTGATTAATACATCAGTAAATTTAAAAATAAGATATACTTTTATTTGTAAAAGTTAGCTTATTTTTGTGAAGAAAACACTGCTGACAGTGGTTGATGAACCTCTGTACCTGATTAATTAAATTTAATTCTATAAAGTATTGAATACATCAAAGGAACAACAATTAAAGTTATTAATGTTGCAAATGAAAGTCCAAAAATTAATGAAACGGACATAGATTCCCATAAAGGACCTCCTCCTAACCATAATGGAATTAAACCTCCAACCGTTGTTAAAGTTGTTAAAAATATAGGTCTTAGTCTTGTTTGAGATGCCGAAATAATAGCTTTTTGAGGTTCTGACTTTAATTCCTCTATCTCTAGTCTTATTTTATCCATTAAAACATTAGCATTATTAATTACTATCCCAGAAAGTGATATTACCCCTAAAAGAGTCATAAATCCAAAAGATGCTCCTGTTAATCTTAAACCTAAAACTACCCCTATTATTGTAAGTGGCACTATCGTAAACAAGATTAACGGTTTTCTAAAAGAATTAAACTGCAATACAAGTAACAGAATAATAATTAAACCTGCTATAGGCAATTTTTCCGAAATTGATTTATTTGCTATATCTGATTCGGCTGCTTCTCCTGCTAAACTTGCACTATACCCATATTCAAGCTTTGAATTTAATTTATTAAGGTATTTTCTTAATTTTTGATTAACAACACTAGCAACAACTCCATCTTTTAAATCAGCTTGTACCGTAATAGTTCTATATCTGTTTCTACGAATAATCTTTGAATATCCATAATAAGGTTTTATATTTGCAATTTGATTTAATGGGATTGATTTACCCCCTGATGTAGAAAATACATTAATTGTTCTAAGCTCATTAATATTAAGTTTTTTACCATTAATAGACTTTAAATCTATAGTTATAATATTTGATCCTTCTCTATATTCATCAATTTTTAATCCACTTAAGGCAGTTTGGAGTGAAATTGCTATATCAAAATTAGATATATTTGCATGATAAGCTTTTACTGGATTTATCTCTATTTTAAATCTAAGAGTTTTTTCTCCCCAATTATCTGTAATCATACTTATTTCATTCATTTTACTAAGTTTATTTTTAATCTTTTTAACAATTTTTTGTACTTCTTTTTCATTTTCTCCTGAAACTCTAATTTCGACAGGATAATTTACAGGAACACCAAGAGGAGTAGCTGCAACTCTAATATTTGCATCAGGATAAGTTTTTAAAGAATAATTATTTATGACTTTTTTAATATGTTTAAACTCTTTAATATCTGTTATATTTAAAAGCATAAAAGCAAAATCTGTAGATGGTGCTTTTGGGTTATGTGATAATATATATCTTGGACCACTTTCTCCAATATATGAAATCCAAGATACCACTCCATTTTTACGATTTTTATTAACTTTCAATTCTTTTTTTATTAAACTTTCTATACCGCTAACAACTTTTTCTGTTTCATTTAATGAAGTTAATGCAGGCATATTTATTTTAACTGTTAGATTTTTTGCATCAGAACTTGGAAAGAACTGTTTTTTTATAAATGTAGCATTGTATATTGCAACACCCATAAGTGAAAAAATTATTAATAGCGAAATTAATTTGTTTCTTAATACCCATATTAATGTTTTTTTATAAGTTTTGTAAATAATATTATTATAATTTTCTTTATTTTCTTTATTTTTTTTGGGGTTAATTAATTTTATTGCTAATAAAGGTATGATAGTTATAGATAATAACCAAGAACTTAAAAGTGTAATAGTTACAACTTTAAAAATAGCAGAAGTGTACTCTCCAACTTTAGAATCAGCTAAAAATATAGGTAAAAATGCAGAAGAAGTTATTAAAGATGATATTAAAAGAGGTTTATATAATTCTTTCGTTGAAGAAACTGCAGCTTTATAAGGGGACATACCATTTTTTATTTGTACCAAAATTGATTCTGATACCACAATTGAATTATCAACAAGCATTCCTAAAGCAATTAATAATGCGGCTAGTGATACTTGATTGATTCCTAATTTAAAAAAATACATAGCCAAAAATGTCATT
The DNA here is from genome assembly GCA_027064085.1 of bacterium. Taxonomy (GTDB): domain Bacteria; phylum UBP6; class JAFGXH01; order JAFGXH01; family JAFGXH01; genus JAMOQH01. The sequence continues at coordinate 53,540 of JAMOQH010000182.1, forward strand.
ATTATAGTAATAGGTATCATACTTGCAACTAGTATTCCTGTTTTAATTCCTAATAAAATGAGTAATATTAATATAACAATTACTATACTCTGAATTAAATTAATTAAAAAATTATTAACAGAGTTACTTACTATATCTGGTTGAAAATACATTATATCCATATCCATTCCATAAGGAATATCTTTTTTTAATATTTTAAGAGTTTTTTTCACATCCTTACCAAGATTTATAATATTTCCACCCTTTCTCATAGAAATAGCAAGAATTAAAGAATCTTCTCCTGATGAATGAACTTTTTCTTTAGCTGGATTTACATATCCTCTTTTTATATCAACTAAGTCTTTTAAAAAGAATACATCTTTCTGATTAGGCAATCTAACTATAGTATTTTTTAATTCTTCTATATTTTTAAAATTACCTGATGGTTCAAGATAGATAATTTTTTTGTTATCTAGCTCTATGCTTCCACCAGGAGTGATAATGTTTTGTTGATTGAGTAATTTTTTAATATATAAAGGTGGAATATTAAACTTAGCTAATTTTTCATTATTATATTCTATAAATATTTTTTCTTTTTGTTCTCCTATAATTTTTACTTTTGCAACATCTTTTATATTTAATAAATTATTTCTAACTTTATCTGAAATATCTTTTAATTCTTTATAACTAAAATCCTTTCCTTTGATAGAGATTAGTGTTCCAAAGACTTCACCAAATTCATCATTTATAAAAGGACCATAAATTCCTTTAGGTAAACTTGTTTTAACTGTGTTGACTTTTCTTCTTAAAGTATCCCATATTGGCCTCATGTTTTTATAATCTTCTTTAATATTAACATAAATAATTGATACCCCCGCCTTGGATTCACTTTTAATAAAATCTATTTCAGGCATTTCTTGTATTTTTTTTTCTAATTTATCTGTAACTAATTTTTCAATTTTTTCAGGTGTTGCACCTGGAAACACAGTCATAACAGTTGCAACTCTAATGGTAAAAGCAGGAAACTCTGATTGTGAAATAGATTTGAAAGTCATTAATCCTGCAACTATCACTATTACTAATGCAATAACAGTGACTCTATTATTTTTTATTGCTAATTTAGTAAGTTTCATACTACTCTCCTAAAACTCTAACTTTTAAGCCATCTTTCATTTTATTAACACCAGCGATAACAATTTTATCTCCTAGTTTTACTCCAGAAAATACTTCAAACCCTTTATTTGTTAATTTACCTAGTTTTACATGAGTTTTTTTTACCACACCAATATTATTTTTTATATTTTTTATTATATATACATATTTTGATTGACTATCTTCATTAACAGCAAGGGTAGGTATAGTTATTTTATTTTTATTTCTTCTTTTATTTAAATTAATTTTTACTTTAGCAACCATACCCGTAAGGATTTTATTATTTGTGTTTTCAAGTTCTATAGTTACAGGAAAAAGGGGAGTGTTTAATTTAGGAGAAACTCCGATTTTAGTAATTTTACCATTAAATGTTTTGTTCTTTAAGCTATTAAATTTAACTATAGTTTTCATTCCTAATTTAATTTTATTCATTACTGTTTCAGGTATCCCAACTTCTACTTCTGTTTTTTTACCATAGTTTAATACGACAACAGGCATTCCTGCTGCAATATTTTCATTTTCCTTTTGTAAGATGTAAGCAATAACTCCATTATCAGGAGCTTTAATTGTAGCATACTTTAGTTGTAATTTTGCTTGTTTTATTTTATTTAAAATTGCACTTATACCTGTTTTTGAAACTTCGTACATAGTTAAAGCCTTTTCATAATCATTTTTAGAAACATTCTGTTCTTCATACAAAGCTTTTATTCTTTTATATGTTGATTCTGCATTTTTTGCCTTTGCTTTTATATTTTTTAATGCAATGTTTGCTTCTCTTAATTTTAATTTATAAACTTCAGGATCAAGTTCAGCAATAATTTGTCCTTTTTTTACTTTATCGCCAAGTTTTACATATATTTTTTTGATATTTCCAGATATTTTAAAACTTATTTTAGCTTGTTCTTGTGGCATGGATATCCCGGAAAATGATAAATCTTGATTTTCAGAGGAGCTTTTAATTGTATGATATTTAACGGGTCTTATCACCTCTTTATAGATTTTTATATCTTTCTTATTAGAACAGGAAATAAAAACTAATGAAACTAATACTAATATTGATAACTTTTGTATTTTTCTTAATTTACTATTATACATTTTTCCTCCTTTGATAAATTATTTATTTAAAAAACTGTTTATAATATTTTCATCATTTTGATGATATAGCTTAAAACCAGCTACTCTCTTAGCCTTCATTAAATTGATTATAAATTCATATTTTGAGTTTAAAACTAACTCTTTGGCGATTAAATTATTGTTTTGTACATCTATTAGTTCTGTAATTGGTATTATTCCTTTTATGTATGCACTTTCAACAAGCTTTAAGCCTTTATTTACTGAATTACTTGCATCTTCTGATAAATTTATTGAGATGTAGGAAGTTGCTACTTCTTCTATCATTGTTCTTATTTTTTGTTCTAACTCAGACATTATTAATTGTTTATTTAAGTATAATTTTGATATTTTAGATTTTGTGATATTTTTCTCCGAAACTCTGCTATAATTATCAAATATAGGTAATGAAATATTTAGGCCAAGTTGCCACTCTAAATCGTTCAATTTGGGAATATTTTCTTTAATAACTGGAGCAAATGCTTCATATCCTTGTGGCAATTTTATTTCACTTTCGGGTGAATCTTTCCAAAATTTATAAGAGAGCTTTCCTTGAATTGCAACTGTTGGAAGAAAATAACTTTTATTAATAGAGTTTATTTGATTTTTATAAATTTTATCAACTTGGTTAATTTCTTTTAATTCTATTGCATTTTTTAAACCTATTTTTACAAAATAATCTTTAAATTTCTTTAAATCAGATGAGTTTTTTAAATAATTATCTAATTTTTTATATTTTTTAATCACTAATTCAATATTTAAATTATTTTCATCTATTTTAAATTTTGTTTCCATGCTTCTGTGTAAAAGCTTCATTAATGCCATTTTTGCTATTTTTTCATTTGCTCTAACTTTTATTAATTTTTTCTTGTTTAAAGATATTTGAGTTTCCCATCTATATATATCTGAAAGTTTTCCCATATTAGCTTTTTGTTTTGATTTTGCTATTTCCAAATGCATTTTACTTAATTTTAGATTTTCTCTTTGTATCTTCTTAAAAGTTCTAATTTTCATTAAATTTAAATATGTAATAGCTGTATCTAAAGCAATATTTTCTTTAATTTCTTCTATTTTATATTTATTTAATTTATGAACTTGTTTTTTTACATTAATATTTAAATTAGCTTTCTCAGAAAAAATTAATTGTTGCAAAGTAATAGTTCCTATTACTGATTTTTGAGGAAATATACCAAAACTTGCCTTTGCTCTATTCTCATCAATAATTGCTCCAGTTAAAGAAGCTGTTAAATTTGGTAAATAATTATTCCATGCTTTGTTAATTTCTTTTTTTGATATTTTTGATTCTTCTATTTTTACTAAAATATTAAGATTTTTTTCTACGGACTCTTTAATTGCATCATAAAAAGAAATTATTTCTAAATTATTTTCATTATTTATGGATTCATAATCAATTAGTATATTGTAATCAAGTTTTATATTAAAAAAGTTCACTGCTTTTAAATTAACCATCAATTCCTTTTTTAAATTGAGTTTTTTATCTAAGTTACTAATTTTTTTATTATCAATTATTATTTCCTTTATATCTAAAGCAATTCTTCTTGCTATTTTTATATCATTCCTATTTCTTTTAAAAAAGGCAATAGAATCATTATTTTTATTAAAACCAGTAAAAAATGGAATTTTATTGTCTTTTAAATAGTTTGTTAATTCATCTAATTTAGCCTTATTTAAATTGTTTATATCTGTTAAATAAACAGCTAGTTTATCTTTAGGTTTTGAAACTCCTTTCATAAATTCTGATATACCAATAATTTCGAATTGATAATCTGGACTTTTATTAATTTCTTTAAAGAAAATCTTTATTTGAGGATTTAGACTTAGGTAATTATCATCAAGTAGTATATTAATTTTTTTGTAATGATAAATTTTAAAAAATAGTTCTAAATCATTGTATATATTATATGAAAAATCTATATAAGTCATATTTTTTTTGTTTTCTATTTTTTGAATATTAGAACTAACTATTGATGATATAATAGTTGGTTTTAGGTATTCTTTTTTTTGTGATATTACAGTAGATGAAATAAAACCTAAACTTATTATTAAATCGATATTCTCATTTTTTGTAAATTCATCATATTTTTTATTAATTTCTTCTTTTTTATTTGAATAAAAAATATTTTTTCTATTAAAATTTATTTTTAAATTTTTATTATCTATTAAATCATTTGTTTCTTTTAATATCAATTTTAATAAATTCCTATTTTCTATATTTTTAGAATCAAGAATTACCGCAATATTGAAATTTTTAATATGTTGATCTCCTAATACACTTAAAGGAATCATCATTATTACTATGATAGTAATTAAATTTTTCTTTAACATTTTAACCTCCATTTAAAAAATTTAAAGATTATAGAATTATATTCTATAGAATCTCGTTCTATAGAATATAATTCTATAATCAAAAAAGTCAAGCATTTTTTTTATATATTTAAAAGTTATACTCTGTTATCATAGATTTTAGGCTTTTATTTGTTTGTATAATTGATTAAATAATAATTACTCAGGAATTTTTATTGACTTTAAAAATACTAAGTTTTCTTCTATTTCTTCTTTGGTAATATTTAATGACATTAAAACCCATTTTACCATTACTTCAAGCATATTATCTACAGATCGATCAAATTCACCTAAATAGAATCCTTCGGCAAGGCCGATAAATATACTTTTATAAAGAGTAGGAAATATATCCACTATCTCTATAAATTCATTATTAAAGATTCTTTTATGTGATTCATCTTTAAATTTATTTAATTCTATAATATGATTTTTTATTTTTTCAGATGTAATTTTTCTTATTGCAGGAAAAGATGCACCCATTAAATATAATTGAATTACATCTTTATTTGTTAAAATATCTAAAGAATGTACATAAATAATTGTTGAAATTCTTTTTATTAAATTATTAATTTTATATTTTTTTATTAAATTGGCAACCTTTAAATCACCTTTTTCAGAATCTTTTTTTATAATCTCTGCTAAAATTGTTTCTTTATTTTTATAATAAAAATAACAATTTCCAATAGAAGTATTTGCATCTTTAACTATATCTTTTAGCGTTGTTTTTGAGTATCCATTTTCTAAAAATAGTTTTCTTGCAGAAGAAAGTATATTTTCTTTCATAATAACTCCAAATAATAAATAGAATCATATTCTATTCATCATAATATATATTTTAATTTAATTATGTCAAGTTAAAATTAAAGATTGATTATAGTCAATGAAAGTTCTATAAAGAATTAGTAATATAAAATACAAACTTATAGTTTGTGTTTTATGGATAATTTTATTATAGTAGGAAATATGAATATAATTTTATGGATATTAACAACTGTTTTGCTTTTGCTATCTTTCTTTAAAGATAAAAAGAAAACTGTTATAGCATTAAAAAAAGCTAGTAAAAAGATGTTGAATATGAGTACATTATTCTTTTTTGTAATGGCATTGTTTTCTTTAGCAATAGCTTTTCTTCCTCCAGAGTTGTTACATAACTATATAGGTAAAGACTCAGGATTAAAAGGAGTTTTTATTGCATTGGGTTTTGGTTCTATTTCTGTAATGCCAGGGTTTGTTGCCTTTCCACTAGCAGCAACATTAAAAATGCAAGGTATTCCTTATTATGTAATAGGAGCTTTCACTATATCTTTAATGACTGTTGGTTTTGTAACTTTCCCATTAGAAAAGAAATTTTTAGGGGCTAGAGTTGCAGTTATTAGAAATATTTTATCTTTAGTTGTAACTATTATTGCTGCAATAATTATAAAAATAGTATTTGGAGAATAACATGAAGGAAGTTTCTCAAAATAGTAAGAATGAACAATCAATTTATTCCAGTTCTAAGAAAAAAAGAAAAAAGAAATATATATTAATATTATTTATTATCTTTTTTTTAGGATTTATAATTTACTCTTATCTTAATAATTTTCAAGAAGGTCAAAAAACAGGAAAGATATTTTTTCATACCCTATATGAAATGCTTAAAATTTTACCATTTGCATTTATTCTAATTGGATTATTTGAAGTTTGGGTAAAAAAAGAAACAGTAATTAAACATTTGGGAGATAATAGTGGCTTAAAAGGATATTTCTGGGTATTAATCTTAGCGAGTTTCACTGTTGGAGGACTTTTTACAGCTTTTCCTCTTGCCGAATCCTTAAGGAAAAAGGGGGCTTCTCTAAAAGTAATATTTGCATATTTAGGTTTTGCAGGTATAGTTAGAATACCAATGACAATTTTTGAAATCAGTTTCTTAGGGCTTCCTTTTACAGTAACAAGACTTAGCATAACTATTCCATTGTTTTTATTAATTGGTGTTTTTATAGGCAGTATCTTAAACAAAAAGGATTTTCATTTTAATCAAGGGTAGATTTAATACAAATTTTTATCAATTTTTCCATCGGGTAGCATATTATCAGGATGATAAATACCATGTTCTTCTTTATAATATCTAACACAATTATTCCAATTATTTTTACAATAATCATTAACCCAGTGTTTATCTAGTTTCCCTTCCTGAGTAAAATAATTAATAGGGCAAACATAAAACCACTTACATTCAGTTTTCATTTTTATTACCTCTTTTACTTATTAACTAGCTGATAAAAAGTTCCTCTATCTTGCTTAATTGCTTCAATTTTATTATTTTTCTCCAATACTCCTAAATATTTATTTATTTCATTAATGTGTAATCCTAATAAATTATGTAAATCATTTAATGTTGCAGGTCTTCTTGAAATCATATTTAGTATTTTATTTTCTATATCATCATTATATGAAGAAATATTAACCCTCTCAGGAGGATTTGCAATTATTTCGATATTGGCTAAATTCCATAATTTAACAACTTCATGTAGTTCAGTTTTGGTTAATGCTTTTAAATTTGAAATAACTCCCGGTCTATCTAATGTATTTAATTGTATTTTATCAGGCTTTATTCTTAAAATCGCATCTTTAATTAATAAAAGCTCTTTCTTACTATCATTATAATCTTTTAATAAAAATATTTCTAACCAAATTTGCCCCTTATATTCATTTCTCAAACTAACTAATCCTTTGATATAAGTTTCTAAATTTAATTTTTTAATAGGTCTATCAATTTTCCTAAAAATCTTATCACTTCCTGCATCTAAAGATGGCAATATTACATCAACATCTAATATTTCCTTTCTTAAGGCATCATCATATAGTAAGGTTCCATTTGTTAATAAGGCTAATTTTACATTTCTATAATTATTTTTTATATATTTTATTATCTTTCCTATGTATATATTTAGAGTTGGTTCTCCACTTCCAGAAAATGTAATATAATCTAATTTAGGAGAATTTTTCATAAAATCAGTTAATTCTTCAATAATTTCATCAAATTTAATATATTCTTCTCTTTGTATTGTTAAATTTGTAGTTTTACCTACTTCACAATATACACAATTTAAAGAACATACTTTTTTAGGAACTAAATCAATCCCTAAAGAAACCCCTAATCTTCTAGAAGGAACAGGACCAAAAAGATATTTATACATAACACCCTCCAATAAGTTTTTAACGATACTACTAGAGCTTAATTTTTTCAAGGATTATTTTTATTATGAGAAATGGAAAATATATTGTTGTATATATTGTATGATAATAAAATTATAGATAAAAATTTATATTTTATTAAAATTTGTTTTAAATAAACACATGAGGTATCAAAATGAACAATAAATTATTATTTAGAAATAAATACAGAATTCCATCAACAAGATTAATTGGTTGGGATTATTCGTCAGAAGGAATTTATTTTATAACGATAAATACCAAATATGGTATTAATTATTTTGGAAAAATAATTAATAAAAAAATGTATTTAAATGATATTGGTAAAATTATAAAAAAATATTGGTACGAAATCCCAAATCATTTTTCAAATATAAAATTAGATGAATTCATAATAATGCCAGATCATATTCATGGAATTATAATAATCCGTAGAGACGATGGCACTGCCTCGTCTCTGAATAATAAAAAGAATATCAATATCAAAGATAATATTGAGAATAAAAAGAATATCAATATCAAAGATAATATTGAGAATAAAAAGAATATCAATATCAAAGATAATATTGAGAATAAAAAGAATATTAATAATAAAGATAATATTAATAATAAAGATATTAAAGATAATAAAGATATTAAAGATAATATCAATATCAAAGAGAATAATAATATTTATCAAAATATTAATATGAGACAAGGCAATGCCTTGTCTGTACGGGGGGTGGGTGGATCTATTTCTGCAATAATAGGATCATATAAATCAATTTGTACCAAAAAAATAAATAAATTTTATCCTAAAATTTATTTTAAATGGCATTCTAGATTTTATGATAGAATTATAAGAAATGAAAAAGAGCTATATAATGTAAGAAATTATATAATTAATAATCCCATTAATTATATAAAATAGATTTGATATTAATGATTATTTTAAATTAAAAAATCAAAAAAGAAACAAGCAAAGCTTGATTACTTTTTTCTCTGTAATAGACTTTTAAGGCTATGAAAGAGTAATTATAACTTAAATCCTAAAGATTTTAGCTTTTTAATTAAAAGTTCTTTATTTTTAAACTTTCCAACATGCCTGAAAATTTCATTTCCATCTTTATCATAAAAAATTTGAGTTGGAATAAGCCTCACATTTAACTCTTTAGAGGCATTTCTTTCTTTTCCTATATCTATAAAATAAGTTTTAAATTTAGGATAATCTTCTTTTATTTGCTGTAACATAAGAGCCATTTGCTTACAAGATTTACAACTATCACTTCCAACTTCAAACATTACCGCTTGATTTTTTCCTAATTCTTTCATTGCAATATTAAATTTTGTTTGTTTTAATGCTTTTCCCGAATATTTTTTTAAGTTTTTAACTCCATTTTTCTTGTTTATTAATTTATTGTTATCAATTTTATTACAGCTAAAAATAATAAATAAACTTAATACTATAACTATAAACTTCATATTACTCCTTTTAAAATTGTTTATATGCTTGCATAAAAAAGTATATTGCTATTAAAAATAATACAATACTAAACCCTTTATTAAGTATACTACTCAAAATTCCTAATTTTTTATTCTTTATTATTTTTTCTGTAAATCCCATAGAAACACCTGCTAATAATAATAATAATCCATGACCTATGGCAAAAGCAATAATCATAATATAGGAATAAGCATAATTTGACTCACTTGCAACCGCAATTATTGTTGCTAATGGAGCTGATGCACAAGGGGTACTAACTAAACCAAAAACTCCACCTATTAATAATGCCCCAAAAAGTTTAAATTTTATTAGTTTTTGCACGATTCCATCTTTACTTACACTTGGAAATATACCTAAACCATATAAACCAACTAAAATAGTTACTATTGATGCCATAATATAAACCCAAGCAGGAGCTATAGATAATAATCCTCCAAATTTTGCAACAATAAAAGCCAAAATAGAAAAGCTAATAACTAAACCAATAACAAATAAAATAGAGAACAGATAAGTAAATTTAACTTTTTCTTTTTTCTTCATTCCATCACTTAGTTTTACTATAGAACCTATAAGTAAGGGTAGAGTTAAAATTGAACAAGGTGCAAGTGAGCTTATTGCTCCTACTAAAAAAGAGGCTAAAATAGCAAGCAAACCATGAGCATTTATAATATTTATTAAAGTATCTTCCATTACTTAATAACTCTCTGATTTATTATCTCTATAATTTGTGGAACTTTTAACAGTTTACCTGACGTAATAACTTCTCTATTTATAACAAAAGAAGGTGTTGAAGTTACACCATATTTCATGATTTCATCTAATTCTTCAACCTTTTCAATTTCTATACCCTTTAAACCAGATTTTTTAATAGCTTTTTCTGTATTTTTATACAAAGCCTTACAACTAGCACAGCCCATTCCCAAAATTTGAATTTTCATATTTACTCCTAAATTAAAAAATTAAATAAATAGCCAATAGCAATTATTCCAATTCCTACTATTGCAAAAAATATCATTATTAATTTTATATGCATAACTCTTTTTAATATCATTGCTTCTGGAAGTGACAAGGCTGTTACGGCCATCATAAAAGATAGAGCAGTGCCTAATTCCATTCCTTTTTGTGTTAAAACTTCAACTAAGGGCATAATTCCAGCAGCATTTGAATACATCGGAATACCTAATATAACTGCAAATATAACAGAAAAGGGATTATTTTTACCAGCATAGGTTGTAATAAATTCAATAGGAACATAGCCATGAATAAAACCACCTACTGCCACTCCAACAATAATATAAAGGTATATCTTTTTAAATAAATCATAGGTATATTCCCAAGATTCAGATAATCTTTCTTTAAATAATGGTGATGTTGCAAATATTTGTTCTTTTGTAGTACCATTATTATTTCCAGTATTATCTTTTCCCAATGGTTCAACTTTTATCAAAATATATTTTTCAGGGTCAACAAATTTTCCAATTAAAAATCCACCTATAATTGCAACAAACAATCCAAAAGCTATATATATTAATGTGATTTTCCAACCAAATAAAGCATAAAGCATTCCTATTGCTATTTCATTATTCATAGGAGCTGATATCAAAAAAGAAAATGTTACTCCTATAGGAATTCTTGCTTGTAAAAAACCTAAAAATAAAGGAATAGCTGAACAAGAACAAAAAGGTGTTATTATTCCAAATAGAGCAGCTAGAATATTCCCTAAAAATTCAGATTTTCCAGATAAAAAATCTCTTACTTTGTCAGTATTAAAATAAGTCCTTAAAAATGTAACTATAAATATTATTGTTAATAATAAAAAAAATATTTTTACAGTATCGTATATAAAGAAGTTTAAAGCATCTGTTAATTTTTCTCCCTTTGTTAATTTAAGTACTTGATATATAAATTTATTAACTAAGTCTTGCCACATAACTATCTCCAAATAATCTCTTACTCGCTTAAGCAATTATAATAACAATAGACTAAAAGTCAAGTTGTTTTTTGTGATTTTTCTGTGATTTTTTTGTGATTTATAATAATCGTATATTATGATTTTAATTAATTCCAACTTGACAATTTAATGTATAAAAATATAATCGTTTAAGCGAGTTGTGTTTATAGGGAAAAAGATGAAACAATTAACTAAATTTTTTAAGGCTTTGTCAGATGAAACAAGGTTACAAATTATTGCATTAATTTTATGGCAAAAAAAGCTTTGTGTTTGTGATATAGAAAGGATTTTAAATTTAACACAATCAAAAGCTTCAAGGCATTTAAGATACTTGTTAAATTCTGGTATTTTAGAAGATGAAAGAGTAGGAGTATCTGTTTATTATTCATTTTCTAATAAGCTAACTGATTTTCAAAAAAAAATATTAAATAATTTAGAAAATTTATTTGAGAAAAGTGATTATATAGAGTTGAAAAGTGCTTTAAACAAATGGCTTGAGAATAAACAATGTAAAATAACAACTGGCTGTAAAATATAAGGGATATTATGAAAAAAAATATAATATTTATATGTATACATAATTCAGCAAGAAGTCAAATGGCTGAAGCCTATATGAAAATGTATTATGGAGATGAATTTAATTGTTATAGCGCAGGATTAGAACAAGGCAAGTTGAATCCCATTGTTATTGATGCAATGAAAGATGACAATATTGATATATCAACTAATAAATCAAAATTAGTTAATAAATTTTTGGATGGTAAAATCATTTTTGATTATATTATTACTGTTTGTGATGAAAGTTCTGCTGAAAAATGTCCTTATTTTCCAGGAAAAGGTAAAAGAATACATATAGGATTTAAAGATCCAAGTAGTTTAATTGGTTCTTATAAAGAAAAGTTACAGGATACAATAAAAATACGAGATGAAATAAGAGAAAAAATAAAAAGCTTAAATTCGTATCTTAATTCTCAAACTTTATAACTATATTTTGAGGGTTTCTTTTAAATAATACTATTGTATGCCCTAATACTTGCACTAATATAGCTCCAACTTTCTCCGATAAATCTTGAGCCATATCTTTCATTGTTACATCTTCTTCAAGTTCATTCACTTTAATTTTCATGTACTCATGAGCTTTTAAATAATCTGATATTGCTTTAATAGTATTTTCTGTAATCCCATTTTTACCAATATGAAAGGATACTTCAGTATGATGAGCCATTTTCTTAAGAAATAGTTTATTTTTCTTGTTTAATTCCATTTTGTCCTCTTGATTATGTAAATTTATATCAAAGCAAAAAAAAAGCCTCATTAAGAGGCTGTTGGATGCAGGAGGAGGATTTGAACCTCCGACCTTCGGGTTATGAGCCCGACGAGCTACCAGACTGCTCTATCCTGCGAGAAGATATATACCTCATTTAAAGTATTAAGTCAAGGCTTTTTATTTATCTTTTTGGGAAAAAGTTTATCAAAATTCCTTTTTCTTTATAATATTTCGCAAAATTCTCTGTTGGAGCTTCAACTTTTGTTATTCTTTTCAATACATTAACTACACTATTGTTAAAAAATACATTTTCTGATTGTTTTAATGTTTTATATGTAAAACTCCCATCTTTATTTATATAAATTCTGATTCTGTATAAAAGTTTCTTTTTCGCATTATCATTCAAAACTGGTGTTTTCCATTTAGATTTAATTTTAGTTGCGACTCTTCTTTCGTACAAACTACCCGCAAGTACTTTTGATGGGTCAGTTTCATTGCCATTTTCGACACCATTTTGTCCACCTTTTCGTTTTCCTAAATCTCCATTTTTATCACCTTTTTTATCATCAGGAAGTGCAGGGTTTACTTTTTTTAAAGAAGAAAATAATAGCCTTCTTCTTTCTGCATCAGTTAATTCCTTTTCTCTTTTTTCTACTTTTTTATTATTTTTATGTTTCTTTTTACCTAATCCTACTATGTCTTTATTAACAGTCTTTTTTTTAGTAACAATTTTCTTTTCACTTACCTTAGGAGTAACTTTTTTTACTTTTTTAGTGATTTTATCTGGTAAATATTTCTTTTTTTTAGTTCTTATTTTATCAGTTTTTGCATTATAAGAGTTTTGCCCATCTTTAACACCTTTTATTAATATTTTTGCTTTTATAAAGCTTGGTTTTTTATATACTCCAGTTTCTTTTTTATTAAATGAACTTAAGGCAATAATCACAATTAAATGTAAAGCAATAGTAAAAATAGAGCTAATCATTATATTTTTCTTTTCTAAATCAGGTAATTTTTTAAATTTTTCTATAATATTTACAGAACTCATAAATTTTCGCTCTCTGTTATCAAATTTATATTACTAACTCCGGAATTTCTAACAACAGACATAATTTTTACAACAAATCCATAAGGAAGTGTTTTATCTGCTTCTAAATATATCTCTTTCTTTTCTTGTAATTTTGTATTAGATAATATATTTTTTTTTAGATTATCAAAATTAACGACTTTTCCATCTATAGTAATTTTTTTGGATTTATCAATGCTCATAGTAATGTATTTTTCATTATCTGTTGGAACTATTTTAGATGATGTTTTAGGCAAATTAATTTGTTCCCCTTGCTGAATCATTGGGGCTGCGACCATAAAAATAATAAGCAATACAAGCATAACATCAACCATTGGAGTAATATTTATATCACTAAAGCCCTCTTTTTTATTTCCTGAAAATGCCATAATAAACTCCTAGTTTTTATCAGAAAAAATATATCTTTTAACAATATTTAAAAAATCTTTTTCAAAATTTTCCATATCTGATATCTGCACCCTGATTTTATCAGAATAAAAGTTGTAGGCAATAACCGCGGGTATTGCAGCAAATAGTCCGATTGCAGTAGCAATTAATGCTTCTGCAATACCCGGAGCAACAGTTAATAATGAGGCAGAACCCTTTGAAGCAATATTTATAAAAGATGACATAATGCCCCAAACAGTACCAAGTAAACCTACAAAGGGAGCCGTTGAGCCTATAGTCGCTAAATAAGGAACAAGTGACTCAAGGCTATTAGCTTGAGTAGTGATAGCTTTTCTTAGGGTTCTTGAAATATAGTCCAAATCTCCCTCTTTGGTCTCTCCTGTTTTTTTTATATTTTCAAGTTCTTCATAGGCTGCTATAAATATTTTAGCAATGGGAGAATATGTCAATTCTTTTGCTTTATCATAAGATGAATCTAAAGCTCTTTCCTTCCAAAAAAAATCTAAAAACTCATTACTTTGTTTGTGGGCATTTTTTAAATAAAAATATTTATAAAAAATAATAAAAATTGATGCAAGACTAGAGAGAGCTAACACTATTAGTATAAATAAAACTAAACCTTTAGAATCTCCTAATATTCCTATAATACTCATTTCTTGAGCTTTTTCTGCTGATTTTGTTGCTAGTTCAATAGCAATTGAGTTCATTTTTCCTCCAAATATAATACCTTAGATATATTTACAATTTTTTAACAAAAAATTCCACTTTTTAGAGATATAATTAACTTGCACAAGAAACAGCATCACATGTTGACTCAACACAAAGCATTCCTGTTTCAAGTTTGTAGCCAGGATAACAATTACAATAAATTGTTCTATCTGTATCTGATCTGCAAAATCCATTACTTGAACAATCTTTGTTTTCACATGGATTACTTGTGTAAACTTCTTCTCCCTGACAATCTTGACAAGTTTTAATACAATTTGTTCCATTGAGGTCATAACCCTCTTTACAAGAGTATTCTATACAGCTACTACCTTGTTCATAATATCCTTCTTCACACATACATCTAATATAATATTTATGATCAACATAACAAATTCCTTTATTAGAACAAGTTATATTCTTACATTTATCTGTTTGGGTAACACTTGAATCATCACATGATAATAAAATTAACATATTGACTATAAATATAGGTAATAAAATAATGATTTTACTCTTCATGATGATGTTCTGGGTGTAAATGGCTTACATTATGATGTGTTTCCATATTATAAGTACCATGAGCTTTTAAATTTCCTGATAAATATTCATCATAAGCAGTTTTAACAGTGATATTCATAGCATTTGGAACAACTGCAATATTATTTGATTCAAAAAGTTGAAAAGCTTTTTGCCCTAATGCTCCTGTAATAAGCATACTTACACCTTCATTCATAAGCATTTTAGGAACCATTCCTGGTTTATGATTTTCACCAGTCATTTGGTTTTGTAATACCTTAATATCTTTAATATTGAAGTCATTATCAACATCTAAAATTGTAAAAAATGGTGCATGACCAAAATGAGATGCTACTAAACTTTCTAGTCCGGTATTTTGTAAAGATGTTACTGCAATTAACATATTAGCTCCTATAAGAATAATAAGTAAATAAAACAAATGGAGAAACCTCCTATGATTTATTTAACTTAAATTATATAAAATATCAAGACTTAGTGTCTTTTATACGATTTTTTCTATTATTTAGACAATAATTTCCTATTTTTAGGTAATTTTATAAAAAAAATTGCATAATGATGAGTATAAATCTATAATAAATTTATTAATTATAGGGGGCATAATGAAAAAAGAATTATTTTTTACAGAAAATTTTTTTAAAGACTTAGATGAGCATCCAGAATTGGTATTGAGCTCAAATAACAAAGTTATAATTAGGGGAACTACAACAATTAAACTTCTTCCCTCTATTTTATTAAAATCTTCAGAAAGAAGTTTCTCTATTACAGAAGAAGAAGCAACCAAAAACGGAATTAATATAAATCTAAAAGAAATAAAAATAAAAGATACTTTATATCATATTACAAAAGGGTTTTTAGGTAAAAAAGATTTATCACTAATTGAACTTCTTATTGAAGAACATAAAGTATTGCTTTCAACTGTTGGTAAAATTCAAAATGAACTTGGAAAACCAGTATGTAATTGCGACGAATTAAATAAATTGCTTAATTTATTATTTGAGCAACTTCTAGAGCATCTTAAAAAAGAGGATACATATCTATATAAAAATTACTTAAAAAAACAATCTGTTGTAGAGATTATTAATTTATACAAAGACAGTATGAAACTTATTTCTAAAACAGCAATGAATTACTATAGTAAATGGAAAAATAACATTAATGAAAGTAATCTTGATGATTTCAAATCAGAAACAGCTGGAATTATTGATGTTCTAGGAAAGAGAATTACTAATGAGGAAGAAATATTTTTTCCTGAACTATTAAAATAAATTAAAATAATTATAAGATTAAAACAATTTAAAATAAAAATCTAGGTATAACTATGAAAAGAGAAGATATTAAGATTGCAGAAAATGAAATTGTAAGTAGAATATTAGAAAATAATCTAAAAAATAAAAAAGCTGAATTGATTGATGTTCTTTATGATATTATTTACAATGAAAAAAAAAGACTAAAAACAGAGATAAAAGATAAAACTTATCAAAAAGATAAAGAGTTCTTTAAATATATTATCAAAAAATCAAAAAATGCAAATAAATCTGTTCAAAAGGAATTAATAAAAAAAGTTACAGCGTACTACCTAAATGAAGTAATATCTGAATTTAAGCCTTTTATATATGAAATATCAACAAAAATTCTTCCTCCTACTATATCTATAATGTTAAATGCTCTTTCGCCTAAAAAAATAATAAAGAATAAATTTACACCTCCTCCTATAGAACACAATGTTATTGTAACTGGAGAATATAAAAAATTGCAAAAAATATCTAAAAAAGGAACTGTGATTATTGTTCCAACGCATTTAAGTAATTTAGATTCTCCTTTAATAGGGCTTATGATTTATAAATTAGGATTAGATCCTTTGGTTTATGGTGCTGGATTAAATTTATTTAAAAATAAATTTTTTGGTTTTTTTATGTCTAAGTTAGGTGCATATAAAGTAGATAGGAGAAAACAATCAATACTTTACAAACAAGTTTTAAAAGAATATGCAACATTTTCATTAGAAAGAGGATATGGAAACTTATTCTTTCCCGGGGGTACAAGGTCAAGGTCGGGAAAAGTTGAAAATAAACTAAAAAAAGGTTTACTTGGAACAGGTTTAGATGCATATCAAAATAATTTAAAAAATAAAAATGAAAAACCTGATATCTTTTTTGTACCACTTAACTTAAATTATCAAGTAGTGCTTGAAGCAGAAACTTTAATTGATGATTATTTAGCAGATGCAGGAAAATCTAGATATATCATAGATGATGATGAGAGTTTCAAAATTTCAAAAATTATGTCATTTATGGAGAAAATGCTGTCTTTAGATGCCAAAATTATACTAAATTTTGGAGATGCAATAGACCCCTTTGGTAACAAAGTTGATGAAAATGGAAATTCCATAGATAAAAATGGAAATATAATAGATAAGAAAAAATATCTATATGAAAACGGTAAACTAGTTGAAGACTCACAAAGAAACAGAGCTTATACAGAAATACTATCAGAAGAAATACTTAAATCTTACAAAAAAAATAATGTAATAATGAGTGTAAATTTTGTTTCATTTATTGCATTTAAATTATTTGAAAAACAACATGAAAGTAGTGATTTCTATAAGTTCATTAAAGACCCTACCATTGATTTAAGCATAAAGTTAAGTAATTTTTATAAAGAAAGCGATATATTACTTAAAAAACTGCATAAAATGCATAAAAATAAGGAGATTACCCTTTCAGAGATACTCTTAGAGGGTAAATCCGAAGAAATACTTAGTGAAGCTTTAAAGTTTAGCAATTTATTATCTAAAAATTTACCTTTATACCGAAAAGGCATAAGATTATATAGCAATAATTTAAAAGTATTATTTTACTATCACAATAGCTTAGATGGATATAAATTTTAAAGGGGATATCATGAATTATAAAGTTGGTGTTATAGGTAGCGGTTCTTGGGGAACAACAGTTGCTCAACTAGTTGCTAAAAATAGCTATGAAGTAAATCTTTATTCAAGAGATAAAAAACAAGTTCAAATTATCAACAAAGAGCATATAAATAAAAAGTACTTACCTGAGTTTAAGCTTTCAGAAAACATAAAAGCTTCTAATTCACTAAAAGAGGTTACTAAAAACAGTGATATTATATTTATTGCAGTACCAAGTAATGCCTTTAGGTCAACTATAAAAAAAATGAGTAATTGCCTAAAACCTGAGCAAATTCTAATAAGTTTAACAAAAGGAATTGAAATTAAAACTTATGATGTAATGAGTCAAATTATTTCACAAGAATCATGTATAAAATTAATAGGTGTTTTATCTGGGCCAAATTTAGCTAAAGAAATAATGAAAGAGCAACCCGCAGCAACGGTAATTGCTTCAAAATTTGATTTTGTAATAAAAACAGTTAGTAAAATTATATCATCTGATAAATTTATGGTTTTTGCCCAAAGAGATGTACTTGGAGTTGAAGTTGCAGGAGCATTAAAAAATGTAATTGCTATTGCTTCCGGCATAGGAGATGGCTTAGGTTTAGGAATTAATGCAACATCATTTTTAGTAACTCTGGGTATTTCTGAAATAAAATATCTTGCTTTAAAACTTGGAGCTAAACCCGAAACCTTTTACGGACTTGCGGGAACAGGCGATTTAATGGCAACTTCATTTTCTGTTTTAAGTCGAAATTTTAGATTTGGCAAGCTTATAGGTCAATCAAATGGTGTGGAAGAGGCTCTTAAGTCAGTGGGACAGGTTGTTGAAGGATATACAACTACAAAGGTAGCTCATTTATTTGCAAAATCGATTAATGTAAATATGCCTATTCTAGATGCTGTTTATAGAATCCTTTATAAAAACAGTAAAGTTGATGAAGTTCTTGCGGAATTATTAAAAATTAGAAAAGATTATTTATGGGAGTAGTTTCAAAGTCTTTAACAAGTCTTTTACACTAAAAATTAGCCAAATTGTCTAATTTTTTAAAAAAGTAAAGCAATTATCATTACTTTCTTTTTCTGAGAATTTATAGTTATCATAATTAAATTTCTTTAAAAGTTCCAAATTGATAATACTTTCTTTGGCCATAAAATTTAAAAATTTACCTCTCATTTTTTTAGCATTCATACTTGTTGTTTTATATTTACCATTTTTAAATTCTTTAAAAACAATATTAATTATTTTCTTATTTAATTTCTTTCTATTAATAAGTTTTGAGTATTCTGTTGATGCTAGATTTATAATTATTTCATCATCTAGCTTATTTAAATAATTTACAATATCTGTTTTCCAAAAATCATATAAGGTTTTATTATTAATTTTAATTTTAGCTAAAAAATCTAATCTATAGGGCATTATTAAGTCAAATGGTTTTAGGAGTCCATAAAGAGTTGAAATAATAAATAGATTATCTTGTAAATAATCTAATTCTATTTCTTTCAAAGTATTTGTCTCTATGTTTTTAAATAGGTATCCATTATAAGTAAAAATTGCTTGTTTGGAATTGTTTTTATCTTCAAACTTCCAATTTTTATATCTTTCATAGTTTAGAAGAGCAAGTTTTTTATTGACTTTTAACTTTTTTTCTATTTCATCAGGAGCTAGTTTTCTCAATTCTCGGATAATTAATTCTGAGCTATTAAAAAAACTGGGAGTAGTAAATTTTTTAAAATTAATTCTCTTAAAATTAAGAGTTTTGGCAGGTGAAATTATTATTTTCATTTATATTATCTCCAATAATACAAATAAATACTACAATATAATGTTTATAATTACAATTTTTCTTGATTTACTAAAGTAACACTTGCTTTAAATGATTATAATACATTGTGTAAGTATATGAAAAAACAGTTAATTATAAAAAAAGAGAAAAAAAGGCCAAAAAAGTGAAAAAAAATATTGACAAAGTGATGTTGGAAATGTATATTGTAACTCGCCGTTGGGAAACGAAAGAGATTTTGAGAC